>NZ_CP009556.1:600597-900896 GCF_000959365.1 Burkholderia oklahomensis C6786 | reverse complement strand
TTCCATGGGACGACGCGAGCGGCAAGCGATTGAGAGAGTGGCTGAACGTCGACGATGCGACGTTCTACGACGAATCACTGTTCGCGATCGTCCCGATGGGTTTCTGCTACCCGGGGCGCGGCGCGAGCGGCGACAACCCGCCGCGTCCGGAATGCGCGCCGCTTTGGCTCGACAGATTGCTGAGCGAACTGCCCGATATCCGGTTGACGCTGCTGATCGGGCAATATGCGCAGCGACGCTTCCTCGGCGCGCGCCGCAAACCTTCGGTTACCGAAACAGTGCGCGCGTGGGCCGAGTACGCGCCCGAGTTCATTCCGCTGCCGCATCCGTCGCCGCGCAATCAGGGCTGGCTCAAGCGGCATCCGTGGTTCGACGCCGACGTGCTGCCCGCGCTGCGCGGCAAAGTGGCCGGACTGCTGCCTTCGCCCGAAGGACATCGGCAGACGAAACGCTGACCGCCCGCAAGCATTCGACTTCGTTCGCGTTCCGAAACAGTTCCCCGAACGACTTCGCCGCGAGCGTAACGCTCGCGGCGAAGTCTCGTTCAAGCAGCACGCGCATCGCGCGCCGCTTGCCGCCATACGCTTCCCGTCAAGCCGGAAGCTGCGGCACCGTCACCGACGTTCCGGCAGGATCGAGCATCAGCCCGGTGCCCGGCGTCGGCCGCAGCGTCGCCTCGTTGTCGCTCGACAGCACGACGAGCCCGAGCCGATGCCCCGCTTCGAGCCTGTAGTCGCGCGGCATGAACGTCAGGCGCAAATCGTACGGCATGCCGGCCAGCACCGGCTCCGAAAACCAGCTCGACAGGCGGTTGCGCGGATCGGTCCATGCGCGGGTGACGATCGTCGCGCTACCGTCCGGCGCGCGATCGACCAACAGCGCGGTCACGTTCGCGGTCGCCGAGAACGTCAGGCGAACGCGCGCGGTCACGCTGCCCGAGATCCGCGTCGCGCTCGCGACCGGCGCCGTTTCGAAGCGGCCGCGATGCTCGCCCGTGCTCGCGTTCGCCAGCGTGAGCGCAGTGATCCGCGCATCGTCGGTGAACTTCACGAGCGGGCCGCCCGTCGGCTCGCGCAGCAGCGTGCCGGTGCTCGCGCCGTCGCCGCCCGCGAAATACGTGACGGCCGCCGCGCCGCGTGCGGGCCAGCTCGCTTCCTTCAGCAGCGTGCCGTCCGCCTGCTCGATCACCGCGCCCGGACTGCGCTCGACGCCGTTGTCGTAACCGAGCAGATAGCGCGTGAACCAGCGATTCACCTGCGCGGTCCACGCGTCGGCCATCGCGGGCACGCGGGTCGGATCGGTGTGGCGCGCGCGGTGCAGCCACAATTGCGCCGGCACGCCCTGGCGCCGCATCGCGAGATACCACGACGTCGACTGATCGGTTCTGACATTGTCGTCGGTGAGCCCTTGCGCAACGAGCGCGGGCGCGACCGCGAACGCAGCCGGAATCTCGCGCGCCGCCCAGAACGCCGAATAGTCGCCCGTCTTGCGATCCTCTTTCTGCAGCGCCTCGTCGATCAGGTGCGTGCAGCGCTCCGGATGCGGATTCGTCAGCAGCGCCTTGATGTAGACGTCGACATCCTCGCCCTGATAGCCGTCGGGCGCGCGCACGAGCCCGCCCGATCGGTAGTAGCCGTACATGTTCGACAGCCCGGCGACGGGCACGATCGCATCGAGCCCGCGCGTGCGCAGGCTCGCGACCATCTTCGGCAGCGTGCCGTCGTACGACACGCCATACATGCCGACGTGGCCCGTCGACCAGCTCGCGACGATAGGCTTGCCGTTCGCATCCTTCGCGGCCGCGCCGCGTCCGAGCCAGCGGATCACCGATGCCATCGCCACCGATTCATCGCGCGTCAGGATCGTCGGGCAGCCGTCCGAACCGGCCGTGCCGAGCGAGTCCGCATACACGACCGTGAAGCCGCGCGGCACGAAATAGCCTTCGATCCACGAGCGTCCCGCGGCGGCCGCCTCGACCTGCTGCCAGATCCGCGTCTGCGGCGCGGCGGCCATGATTCGTGCGGAGACCGAAGCAGCCGGATGCGGCGTGCCGTCGAGCTCGACGTCGACGTTATGGTTCGGGCTGTCGGCGAGACCGTTGTAATACGGACTCGCGAGCACGATGACGGGCGTACGCGCTCCCGACGCGGTTTCGGTCGGACGCACGATGCGCACGTGAATCCGGTCCTTCACGCCATCGCCGTCGGAATCGACGGGCGTCTCGACCCATGCCTCTTCGGCAATCGTGCCGCCCGACAGCGACGGCTGCACCTGGCCGTTCTCGATCACGGGCCGATAGCGGCCGCCGCTCGACAGATCGGCATACGGCACGCCGGACGGCGAGAAGCGCGCGGCGATCTGCGGCGCGCCGGCCGCCGCCGCGGCCTCCTCCTGCTGGACCTGAGCAAGCGCGGACGCGCCCGGAACGCCTGCGCCGTCGTCGCCGCCGCACGCGGCGAGCGTCGTGGCGGCAACGAGCGCGGCAATCCATGCGCGACGCGGTTCGGTTCGATGAAATCTCATTGTTGTCCTTATTTAGATGATCGTCGGGAAACGGTCATCCCGTGCGGGATGGCGTCGTGTTGAACATGCCGGCGGACGCTGCCGGCGGCACCGCGAGCACGTCGGCATCCGGGCGATGCCGGGCGTGTTCACGACGCGATGCTTCGGCGCTGCCGGCGCGGCACGACCGGCCGGCAGCGCCACGATGCGGGCGTTGCGTGACAGAGGGAGCCGCGCACCGGCTCGCTGCGCCAAGGCCCGCATCCCGCAAGACGGGCATCGGCGATGCGAACGCGAAGCTTCCTCGCTGCAACGCCCGCGTTCGCTCACTGCGCAGCGGCGTTGACCGCGTTGCCGGCGTCGAGCAGCCCCGCGCCGCAGATGCTCGTCGAACAGTTCGATCCGCTCGAGAACGGACGCGCGCTCGACTGCAGCCGCTGCACGACTTGGGACGGCGACAGCGCCGGATTGACCGCGAGCATCAGCGCGACGGTGCCCGCGACGTGCGGCGTCGCCATGCTGGTGCCGCTGTAGCTCGCGAAGCTGTCCGCGCCCGGCGATGTCTTGCCGGCATTGAGCGTCGACAGGATGCCGACGCCCGGCGCGGAGATCTTCACGGCCGCGCCGTAGTTGCTGAAGCTCGCGCGAACGCCGTTGCTGTCGATCGCGCCGACCGCGATCACGCCTTGGCAATTCGCCGGCTGCGTCGTCGATACCGAACCGCCGTTGTTGCCCGCGGCGACGACGACGTTCGCGCCGCGCGACGTGATCTCGTTGATCGCGTTCTGATACGTCGTGCTGCACGTGCGTCCGTATCCGCCGAGGCTCAGGTTCAGCACCTTCGCCGGATTCGGATTCGACGGCGCGCCCGGCACCGACAGGCCCGCGGCCCAGCGCATGCCGTCGGCGATGTCGCTCAGCATCCCGCCGCACTTGCCGAGCACGCGCACCGGCAGCACCTTGCCGACCCACGAGATGCCCGCGACGCCGAAGCCGTTGTTCGTCAGCGCGCCGATCGTGCCCGCGACGTGCGTGCCGTGCCACGAGCTGTTGCTCGCGCCGCAGCCGTAGAACGGGCCGCTCGGATCGCCGTCTTCCTGCGCGGTCACCCAGTCGCCGGGGTCCGACGCGTCGCTGTCGCGGCCGTCGCCGTCGTTCGCGATCGCCGGGTCCGAGATGAAGTCGTAGCCGGGCACCAGATTCGCGGCGAGATCCGCATGCGGGCGATAGCCGGTGTCGATGACGCCGACGACGACGCCCGCGGAGCCGGTCGTGCGATCCCATGCCTTCGGCAGATTCGCGCCGCCCTTCGGGTTGAAGTAGCCCCACTGCTCGGAATAGCGCGTGTCGTTCGGCACGAGGAACGGATGCATCCGCGCATCCGGCTCCGCATACTCGATCGCGCCGTCCGCCGCGAAGTCGCGCGCGAGCGCTTCCGCTTCGGCAAGCGACACGTGACGCTGCAGCGACAGCACGGTCGCTCCGCCCGACATGTCGCGCTTGACGCGAAGGCCCGCTGCAGGATCGGCCGGGTTGCCCGGCGCGGATGCGGCCGCCGCGCCGAACGCGCGCCCTGCCGCACGCGCCTTGCGCGCGGCGAGCACGCGATCGATGACGGCCTGGACGTCGGCGTGCTCGGCTTTCGCGGCCGACGAATCGGTCGACGTCTTCGCGGCGCGCAACTTGACGATCAACTGATTGACCGCATCGGCCGGCCCGGGAACGAGCGGCGTGGCTGCGGTTTCCGCTTGTGCGATCGAAGCGAGACCGGCCAGCGCGGCATAGACGACGGTCGCCTTAAATGAAGCAGTGCGAATTAATTTTGACATTCCCATACTCCCCCAAACGAAATTGAACGGAATGAGTCGACGAGGTTGTGTTGTAGCTGCTTGCTTCGCTACGCTGCCGGCAAGAAAGGACACGCCGCGCCAATGCAAACGACTGGGCTCGACTGAACGACGTGTTGCCGACAAACCGTTCGCGGCCGATCGAATCGTCCGGCCGCGCGGGCCGAACGATTCGTCTTCCGTCAGATCTGCGCCATGGGAACTGGGCGAAACGGTGACCCGTTCCGTCTGCCCCACCCTCTCAGGTTCTATTTGCCGCGTTTGTATTTATCGATACGTCTTTGCGACTCGTCAGGCCCGCATCAAGCAATTGCCGCGCCGTTCGACGACAGCAAACTCGGATTACATTCCTATTTCAAAATGTCGACACGAGATCTCGAGCGACGCAGGTGCGTCGGACGGTCAAACCTGCCGGCGTCGGCCCGGCAGGCAAGGATCGCCGTCATGTCGGCGATGCGGCGCCTGCGCTGCTCGGTCTCGTTTCTTTCCATAAGCTTGCGCAAAACTTATATCGCTGAAATCCTCGTGTCAAACATTTTTAGCTAATATCAAAAAAAGTTTTGTCTCGCTTATTCGGCAAAGAATCGGCTTTCGCGTTTCGCACGAATCGACCCGCCACATTGACTGCGCATGCCAGCTTGGCAGCGCGTAGTTTCTCCGTCGCCCCGATCTCGTAGAAGAAAACGGCAACCGCGCAAGAAAGTGCTGCTTTTGAACGCGGAACAGAGATATTTCGAGCACCAGATCGCGCGAGCAGGAATAGCGTTCTTCGCCCGCTCCGCACGAGGCGCCTGCGTCATCGAACCGGCACGCATCGCAGCGGCGCGATGCGTATGTATTCCTTCACGGATGGGCCGTTTCGGCAGGGTCCCGCGTATCGCGGCCCGACTATATGTGCGGCGAGAACCGCCAAGAAAGTGCTGCTTTGCAGCAGTCCGCTTCGACTCGTGCAGGGCAGCACGTATTTCATTTCGAATATCCCTACGCCTTACAAGGAATACTCTCGCGCGATTGCACGCGTCTCTCATTACGTTGCCGATTTTTCGTCTCGTGCATGGCATCCCGAGCTTCTTCAGTCTTCGCGATCGCGGCCGCGTGTTTTCCTTTTTCATTCGCGTCGACGCGCCTTCAGATGGACGCCGCTGCGATGCTTCATCGAAGCGGCGATCGACGAGCATCGCGCATGACCGATACCCAAGCGTCATCGCATGTCGGTTCCTTCGTCGTCGAGAATTTTTCTCCGACTTCAGAAGTCAATCGCTTGCCCTTCGCGCGGGCATGACATTTTTGTCACGTTCACATGACACGAGCACTCGCCGAACGTCATCAACGAATGAACGGCACCGCCGCGACCGCCACGGCCGCGAAGAGCGAACGAAGCGACGGACGACGGCGCGGCTCCCCCATGCTTCGCATCGCATCCATCGTTCCCGCATTCGCGGGTCGCCCGGTCGCTTCGACGATTGGTTCACGGATGCGGCGTTTCATCGCAGCAACCATCGACGAAAAACGATACATGCGCACACGCCATTAATCACGCACACCGAAATGTTGAACTGTGAACGACACGCATTCTCAAAGAATATTTAACACATTCTTAATGAGTTTGAAATGAAGGTCCTTATCGTAGAAGACGAGCTGAAGACGGGCATGTATTTGAAGCGTGGGCTCACCGAAGCAGGCTTCGTTTGCGACTGGACCCAAGACGGCATCAGCGGCCTGCACCAGTTGCAGACCGAGAATTACGACCTTGCGATCCTCGACGTGATGCTGCCCGGCTGCGATGGTTGGACGGTCGTCCGAGAGCTGCGCAGGACACATCGGACGCCGGTGCTGTTCCTCACGGCGCGCGATCACGTCGACGATCGCGTGAAAGGCCTCGAGCTCGGCGGCGACGACTATCTCGCGAAGCCGTTCGATTTCGCCGAGCTGCTCGCGCGCGTGCGCTCGCTGCTCCGGCGCGGCCAGGCGACCGATGCGCCGGTGCTGCGCGTCGCGAATCTCGAGCTCGATCTCATTCAGCGCAAGGCGCGCCGCCAAGGCAACACGATCCTGCTCACCGCGAAGGAGTTCCTGCTGCTGTGGTTGCTGATGCGCCGGCAAGGCGAGATCCTGCCGCGTTCGCTGATCGCGTCGCAGATCTGGGACATCAACTTCGACAGCGATTCGAACGTCGTCGACGCCGCGATCAAGCGCGTGCGCGCGAAGGTCGATCAGGACTACGAGCCCAAGCTGATCCACACGGTCCGCGGGATGGGATACGTTCTCGAGCAGCGAGGCGAGTCGTGCGAATCGCTCGCCTGATGCGTCGGCTCGCGCCGCGCACGATGCGCGCGCGGCTCGCGATCAAGTTCGCGCTGTCCACGTCCGTGCTCCTCGCGATCAGCGGCCTGCTGCTGTACGAAACGCTCACGCGCACGTTCGCGTATTCGTCGGAGCGCGCGATGGAAACGACGCTCGCCGGCGTGGTCGCGCACATCGGCGAGGCGCGCGGCATTGCGGAGCTGCGCGAGAAGGGAACCAAGTTCTACTACTCGTTCCATAGCGACGAAAAGGTCGATTTCGCGATCTACGACGCACGCGGCACCGCGTACATGCAAAGCGGCTGGTTCGTGCCGTTTGGCGGCGTGCTGCGAGCGAAGACCGGCCCCGATCCGGCAATCGTCGACGACAAGCGCAACGCAAAGCGCTATCTCGTCGCCGACGCGCGCCTCACCGGCAATCCGGGCTTGCCGCTGCGCGTCGCGGTTCAGTACGATTTCCGCCGCGAGCAGTCGCTGCTGCGCACGTGCGCGATCAGCATCATTGCGATCATTCTCGTCGGCACGGCTGTCGCGGCGACGGTCGCGTACTGGATCGCCGCCTACGCGCTCAGGCCGCTGCGCCGCTTCGCCGCGCAGGCCGACCAGATCTCGAGCAGCCGGCTCGCGCAGCCGCTGTCCGAAACGGAAATGGCGGGCGAGCTGAGAGAACTCGCAGTGTCGTTCAACCGGATGCTCGCGCGGCTCAACGCATCGTTTACGCGGCTGAAGGAATACTCGTCCGATCTCGCGCACGACATCCGCACGCCGCTCACCAATCTGCTCGCCGAGGCACAAGTCGCGCTGTCGCAGCGGCGGTCTGTCGACGAATATCGTCAGGTGATCGAATCGAGCGTCGAAGAGTATCAACGGCTCGCAAGAATGGTCGACGACATGCTGTTCCTCGCGCGCGCGGACGGCCATCAGAACAAGCTAAACATCGAGCCGCTCGACGCCTATGCGGTGGCCGACCGGATCGTCCGCTATTACGAGACGGTCGCCGAAGACCGCGGCGTCGAGATCGCCGTCGAAGGCCAGGCGAGTTTCAACGGCGACCGGATCCTCGTGCAGCGCGCGCTAAGCAATCTGCTGTCCAATGCGATCCGGCATGCGCCCGACAACTCGACGGTCGTCGTCCGCTGCGAGCAAACCAAGCGGGACGTCGTGATCGCCGTGACCGACACCGGATGCGGAATCGAGGCCGTTCATCTGCCGCGGATCTTCGATCGCTTCTATCGCGTCGACCCGTCGCGCCACGACTCCGCGTCGGGGACCGGGCTCGGGCTCGCGATCGTGCGCTCGATCATCGCCGAGCACGGCGGCGACTGCTGGGTCGAAAGCGTGCCGAACGTCTTCACGACGTTCTTCCTGCGCTTTCCTTGCGAGCATGCAGCCGACGACGTCGATTGCGCGCCGCCGAGCCATGATTCGCGTTGGCATCTCGAACCGACTTGAGTCATTTCGCGAATCATTTTAAATTCGAATTCGACATTTTCATCAAAATGACAAAAACATCATTTGAAGGTCACGTTGCCGGAGGGTCCGTTGTTCAAAATGTCAATCATCGAATTCCCCTTCTGGATTCGATATTGATATGGAGAACGTATGAAAGCCAAATTCCTCACTGTTGCCCTCGCCGCCGCGCTCGTTTCGCCTGCGGCATTCGCGGACGCGCCGGCCGGAAAGACTCGCGCCCAGGTCTACCAGGAGCTGGTCGAGGCGAAGGCTAACGGGCTCGACTACGTGACCGATGCGTCGTATCCGGAAATCTCGCCGCTCTACGCGCCTCGCTTCGCGAACAAGGCCAAGCCGCAGCAGCCGACGCATGCGGTCGCCGATACGCGCGGCGACGCGAAGGCGGGGTCCTCGGGCAGCATGTCGGAAGCAGCCGAGGAGCAACGCTGCGTCGGCCCGCGTACGTTCTGCAACCCGTATGCCGGGTCCTGAGCGCCATGGCTGCGTCCCGCGTCATCGCGGATGAAACGTGCGGCAGGTCATCTCGCGATGCCTGCCGCTTTTTGCCGCTCGAGGATAGGGCGGTGCGAAAGGACCGCGCACGTGCGGCAAGACGGATCGGCGACGCGATCGCCTGCCGCCGCGTCAACGCGTCGCGAGGAGCTGCGGCAGATCGCGCAGGAACGCGTCGCGCGTCCGTACGCCTGCGGAACCGGGTTGCCTGCCCTCGTCTTGCGTGAGACGCGCGAACACCAGCGTTTCCTTGCCGCGCTTGATCCAGCCGACGAACCAGCCGAATCCATGCGCTTTGTCGCGCGTGCCGTCGGCCAGAAGCGGATACGCCATGCCGGTCTTGCCATGCACGACCGCTCCGTCGGCAAGCGTCGTCGTATCGACGATTCGCTCGGTCATGTCGATCGCCGTCGCGGACACAGGCAGCTTGCGATTCAGCATCTTGCTCAGGAATCCAATCTGTTCGAGCGGAGAGATCTGCAGCGACGAACCGATCCATGCGCGATCGAGGCCGTTGTTCTTGCCGGGATCGCCTGACACGTCCGCATTGCCGTAATCGAACGCCTTCGCGTATCGCGCGAACCGCTGCGCGCCGAGCGTGTGCGTGACGCGTTGCGAGTACCACACGACCGAATACTTGAGCCACCGCGTCGGATCGGTCGGCTGCTTCCACACCGCACCGCCCCAGTCGACGTAGCCGTCGCGATACGGCAGCACGGGCTCGTGCTCGTTGCGCAGGAAGCCGGCGTCGTAGCCCATCAGGCTGATCGCGATCTTGAACGTCGAGGCGGGCGTCGTGCGACGGCTGCAATCGCCGTCCTTCAGCAGGAAGTTGCCCGAGCCTGCATCGGCGATCGCCGTGCAGATCGTCTCGGCACGCGCCGATGCGGCGATGCAGCCAAGCAAAACAAGTGCGCTCGACAGCGCATGTCGGATTTTCATTGCTGGTCTTGAGGAAGTGAAGGATGACCCGATCGTTCGGCCCGAATGATCGAGTCGACGATTTTATAGCCGGCCGTCACTCTTTCGCTCAACGGATACGATTTATTCGCCAGAATCACGACGCCGACCTTCTTCGACGGCACGAACGCCGCATATGTCGAGAATCCGTTCGTCGAGCCGGTCTTGTTGATCCACGCGTCCCATTTCGGCGGCAGCGGCGGATTGAACGGCTTCGCGACGACGTCCTTGCCGATCAGATCGTTGCCCGCGAGCAGCTTGTCGAGACTCACCGGATACGGATACTGCTCCCAGATGAGGCTCTGGATCATCCCGCCGGCATCGTAGTAGCCGACGTGCGTCGCGTCGAGTGCGCGCGCCCATTTGTCGCTCAACGGTACGAGCCCCATGTTCGCGTCGATGAACTTGATCAGATCCGACGTGCACGACCTGACGCCGTATGCTTCGGACGCCAGCATGCCGGCCTTCAGCCGAATCGGCGTGTCCTGCTTCGTATAGCCTTGCGCATAATCGCCGCTCTGCTCGGCCGGCACGTCAATGTAGCTGTGCGTCATGCGAAACTCGGGAAACAGGTTTTTCTCGATCAGCGTCTCGAAGCGCTCGTTCATGCTCGCCGCCGCAATCACGCCGAGCGTGCCGATGCCGAGATTCGAATAAACGCGGTGCGTGCCCGGCGTGTGCTCGGGCCGCCAGCTCTTCAGATAATCGAGCAGCTCGGCCGTGTTCGCGATCCGGTCAGGCACGAAGAGCGGCAGGCCGGACGTCTGCGTGCCCATGTTCAGCAGGCTGATCCGATCGAAGCTGCTGCCCTGCAGCGCCGGCAGGTAGCGGCTCACGCTGTCGGCGAACGACAGTTCGCCCCCTTCCTGCGCGTACGCGGCAAGCGTCGCAGTGAACGTCTTGCTGAGCGAGCCGATCTCGAACAGCGTCCGGTCGGTGACGGGCTGCCGCGTCGCTTTCGACGCGACACCGTAGTTGTAGAAGTAATGCCGGCCGTCGACGGTCACTGCGATTGCGAGCCCCGGGATGCCGTACTTGTCCTGCAGCGGCCGCGCGACGGCATCGACGATGCGCTCGATGTCGGCCGGCTCGACGCCTCGAGCGGCGTGTGCGGCGTGTGCGGCGGATGCGATGCAGCAGCTCAGCGCGAGCCACATCCTGATGACGAACTGCGTACTCTTGAGCATGGCGAATCGGGAAGATCGGAAGGTTCGGAACCGGACCGTGGGCGCTTTCGCGTTGCGAGCGGGACGATGCGTCGCGCCCGGCGCCGCGCCGGCATGCGGCAGCGGTCTCGCATCCGCGCAACGATGGGAGGCGTGCGCTCGCGATGCCGATCGATCGCCGAAAGCGCGGTCCGGGCTTCAGATGCCGGCCGAGAATTATTACAAACAGAAAGCAAGTCGACAAGCGGCGATCATCGCCGCGCGGCAAACGCAGCCCCAAAAGCAAAAACCGGATCGGCACGATGCCGATCCGGTTTCTCCCGTGCGCCGCGCGCGATCCGCCCGAGCGGCGCGCGACCGCGCGCCGCCGGACGACTTCGACGTCATCCCCGCGTCGCGGTCTTCGCTTGCGACACCTTCACGTCGTCGTCATCGTCATGACGATGCGGCGTCGCGTGCTCGCCGACGCGCACCGGGTACGCCCGACCGCTCATCAGCCCCTTCCACAGCACCTTGTTGTATGCGACCGCGTCGATCTTGTCCTCGACCGAAAAATCCATTCCGCGCGTCGCGAGCGCCCAATAGCGCATCCCGTGCGTCGGCTTCAGCGAAGCGGTCTTGATGTCGCCGGACGGAATCGGCAACTGCGTGTTCGCGAGCAAGCCCGACGCCACCGCCTTGAAGCTCCATTTCGACTGGTTAAGGTCGAACACGTCGGTCATCGGACCTTGCGTCGCATCGAACAGCCCGAGGTGATCGAGGCCGAGCACTTCGGTGATCGTGCGGATCATGTTGACCGTCGTGTAGTGCGTGCTGACGACCGCATTCTGCTTCACGTACGGCCCGATCACGAACGCCGTGCTGCGATGCGCGTCGACGTGGTCCGGGCCGTCCTGCGCGTCGTCCTCGACGACGAAGATCAGCGTATCGGCCGCATACGGGCTGTTCGCGACCGCTTGCGCGACGCGGCCGACCGCGTAGTCGTTGTCGGCCATCTGTATTTCCGGTGTGTTGACGCCGTCGAGCGCCGTCGCATAGGAGCCCGTATGATCGTGCGGCAAGCGCAGCAGCGTCAGCGACGGCATCTGGCCGTTCGCGGCGAAGCCGTTGAACTCGCGCTCCCACTCGAGCTCGCGATAGAGATCCGGATACGCGTTGTCGTAGCCGCGGAAGTACGGATCGGTGCGGTCGATCAGCGCCGGGCTCGTCGCATACGTCTGCACCGCATGATCGAGGAACGGCGTGCGGTCGGGCGGAATCGCGGTCGGGCCGCCATAGCGCGCGAGATCCGCAAAGAAGCCGTAGTTGCGCACCGTCAGGCCCGCGCGCAGCGCGGCGTTCCAGATGTAGCCCTGCTGGACCGCGTCGGACGGACCGTCGGGCGCCGACACGTCGGCGTTGCCGGGCAGCAGGTCCGGATCGGGCGGCAGCGACGGATTCGCGGCCGCGCGCTGCGCGCCCGTCAGGCCGACGTTGACGTTGCGGTTCGCGCCTTCCCAGTCGTACGAGCCGCCGCGCGAGCCCGAACGCGCCGGGCTGTTCGCATAGTTGACGGGCAGCATCTTCGCGCCCGCGTCCGATTCGCGCGCGCCCGTGCTCCACGGCCAGCCGTCGCCGCTCACGTCGCCCGAGTCGTAGAAGTTGTCGAGCGTCACGAATGTCTTCGCGAGCGCATGCATGCTCGGCGTCGTCGCGTCCGGAAACTCCGCGAGCGACGGATCGCTGTTGCCGCGGCCGACGTCGCCGAGGATCTGGTCGTACGTGCGGTTCTCCTTGACGATATAGATCACGTGCTTGATCTTCTTGCGCAGCGCGGTCATCGTCGCGATGTCGTTCGACGTGAGCGCCGCGTTGAAGCTGTTGTTGTTCGCCACCTGCGTCGTCAGCAGATCGAGCGTCTTGCTGCCCGGCGCCGGCATCCACATGAGACCGCCTTTGCTCAGTTGTTCGATGTACTGATTCTCGACGAGCTTCACCGGCGTATTCTTCACCGGACACGGCACGGTACGTCCGCTGTCCTTGCAGTTGCCGGGATTTGGGCCCGGCATGTTCTTCGTATAGACGACGTACAGTGCATTCGCCGCGCCGACCGCGACGTCCGACGGGTACCAGCCGGTCGGAACGAGGCCGGTGACGACGGGCGACGCGCCCGCGAGCGAGATCACCGCGACGTCGTTCGTGCCGCGATTCGTCACGTACAGCGTGCGCTCGTCGGCGGACAGCGCGAGTCCGTTCGGCGACGCGCCGCGATACTGCATTTCGGTGACGAGGCCGGCAGGCGCGACCGTCGACACGGTCGACACGACCTTGTTCGCGCCCGTGTCGATCACCGACACGACGTCCGCGTTGTCGGACGCGACGTAAAGGCGCGTCTGCGCGGCGTTCAGGACCATCTTGTTCGGATTGCCCTTGACCGGAATGCGCGTGACGACCTGCGGTGCGTTCGACGAGATGTCGACGACGACGATCTCGCGATCGCGCTCGCTCGACACGTATGCGGTCTTGTTGCCGACGATGCGCACCGCGTTCGGATACTCGCCGCCCGGCGCGCCCGACGCGCCGCCGCTCTTGCCCGGCCGCAGATCGCGCTCGGCGAGCACTGCGCCCGCGCCGAGGTCGACGAGCGTAACGGAATCGTTATAGCGATTCGCAACGACCGCACGCTTGCCGTCCGCCGTCACGTCGACGCCCGTCGCGAGCGGCGTGCTGCCGATCCCGTTGCCCGTCTTGTGATTCAGCGCAACCGGCGCACCGGCTTCGCCCCACGCGCCTTGCGAGAATGCGAACCGGTGCAGGTTGTCGTCGCCGCCGCCCGTCACGTAGAAGTGCTGACCGTCCTGCGCGAACGCGATGCCGACATAGGTGTCGGGCACCTGCAGCACCTGCTTCTTGACGGGCGCGCCGCCGGAGACGTCGAACACGAACACGTATTCGCTCGAATCGGCCTTGATCATCTTGCCGTTCGCATCCAGCACGTTGTTGTAGCCGCTCGTCAGCACGAGCAGCGTCTTGCGGTCCGGGCTGAGCGCCTCGGAAACCGGCTGGCCGGCGATGTAGTTCGGCAGGTCCGTCAGCCCCGGATTCAGCGAAACGAAAGCGGCGCCCGGCGCCGCCGCGGGCGAGATCAACTGGCCCGTGGCGAGCAGCGTCGTGCTGGTATCGCCGAGCGCGGGCGTGTCGACGGAATCGCTGTTGCACGCGGCGAGCGCGAGCGCCGTCATCCCCACGAGCAGGAAACGTCTATACACGATCGAACCTCTTCAAGAAGGCGCGACGCCGCGGTGCGGCATCGGCGTTGTAATGGCCGGTAATAGACAGGAAAACTAAGCGCGTGGAGTGACCCGACGATGACAGTGCGGAAAACGTGCGATGCGCAGGGCAGCAGAGCGGCGGCGTCGATGCGCCCGAAGCAATTTCGGATGCTGCAGCGCGCGCTTGGCAAGCGACGGGACTTTTTCGGCGACCGCGGTCGAGCGGCTATTGCGTCATGCAAGCAAAGTCTCGCTCGCCTGCGTCGTTCAAAAGCGCCGCACGCGTCGAAGCCGAATGCGGCGGCATGCGTCGCGTTGTGCGACTGCGGTCGCGGCGGTTCGCTTCAGTGCAGGGACATTCGATGTCGCGGCGGTCGATCGCCGCGTGACGCCCGGCGCGATTCAGCCGAACCGGGCGGCCAGTGAGAAACGTCGCCCGACACGCGAGCCGGCGGCCGTCACGCCGGCTGCGTCGGCGTCGCGGAAGTTTGCTGCGTGCGCGACACTTTGCGGGCCAGCAGCACGATGACGAGCAACGTGGCGACATAAGCGGCGATCTGAATGCCGGCCGGACGCGCGGTGTAGCCGACGAGCGTATGCAGCATCTTGCCGACGACGCTCGATTCCTTCAGCAGCCAGGACGTGTCCCAGACGGTATCGCCCCACGACGGCAGCCAGCCGGCCGACACGAGAAATCCGACGCCCTGGCTCGCCATGCCGGCGGCGAGCAGGACGATCAGCGCATTGGTCACGGAAAAGAGGCGCTTCAACGGAATTTGCAGCAGCCCCGCGTACATGCCGACGCCCAGCCCGATGCCGCCAAGCACGCCGAGCACGCCGCCGACGATCATCTGCGGCGTCTGTCCGGGATCGCCCGCCGCGATGCCGTACAGGAACAGTACGGCCTCCGAACCTTCGCGCAGCACCGCGACGCCGACGACGACCGCGAGCCCCGTCAACGGCCGGCTGCCAGCCGCGACGGCCTTGCCGACCGACGACAACTGCTGCGCCATCTCGCGGCCGTGCTTGCCCATCCAGATGCTGTGCCACGCGAGCATGACGACCGCGACGAACATCACGCCCGCGTTGAACACCTCCTGCCCCATGCCCGACGCCCATGCGGAAATCACGTCGGCGAACGCCGCGATGAGCGCGGCGCCGATCACGCCGCCGATCAGGCCGCCGCTCACCCACCACCCACGCCTCGGCACGCCCTTGGTCGCCGCGAGGACGATGGACACGACCAGTGCCGCTTCGAGCACTTCCCGGAATACGATGACGGCGGTGGAGAGCATGTTGTGCGGCGCTTACTTGACGGTCAGTTGGGTTTTCGATTCGGCTTCGTGATACTCGTCATGGAACTCGTACACGCCGGCCTTCAGCGGCCCGATGAAGACGTCGACCTGCCTGCCGGCGGGAATCACTTTCTCCGCCTTGAAATCGTCGCTCTCGAATTCGGCGGGCGTCGCATCGAGGTTCTTGACCGTCACCTTCACTTTCTTGCCGGCGGGGATCGTGAGACCTACGGGCGAGAACTTGTGGTCCTTCAGCGTCAGGTTGTACGTGTCGTCGGCGGCGAAAGCATGCGTCGCCGAAGCGGCGAACACGGCCAGCGCGAGCGCGGAAATCGTCTGTAGAATTTTCATGAAAGTGGACGGCAGTGAGATGCGGACGATAATAGGATCGATTCTCGTTCAGACAATTCGATATCCTTATCCTCGTTGTGGACATCACGCTCCACGCCGTTCGCGTACGCATCGCCCAGGCCAGATGTGCCGGGCCGCATGACCGCGGCGCGAGGCCGTCAATTAGGCAAACCACCTGTCGTTTTCGGCGTCGTCTGAAGAAAGCGCTCGGCGGGGCCCGGTCGCCATCGCTCGCACGAGGCTTGAACTTCGATCGCCCGATGCTGAAAGGTATTCGTAGGAATGACCGTCCACGTTCAGGCACTGGTGCACGTCGATGGCCGCTTGCTTGGCTTGCGTCATCGCTTCACTGGCGGCTTCGCTCTCGGCTTTGCTTCGTTCGAATGAGACCTGTTCGGCGCAGCGTCTCCTGTCACGCAAGACTGCCGCGTCCGCAAACTGCGTCGCGCACGTCCGTTTCAGCGGCCAATTGCATGCGCCCTTCTCTTTAACCCATGCTCGTAACGTCGTGGCCATGCGAGTTTCAGCAGCCTGCCGGCGCGTCACGTTTGCTCCGACGGACGTCGGCTCGCCTGCCGCCCTTCGCTGGCGAACGGTCCGGCCGTGACCGTCCGCTGCAGCAGGCTCTTGCGCATCGACAGAATCTCGTTCAAAAGGCCGGAGCCGCGATACAGCAAAGAAGTCTCGTGACGCGCATACGCTCCCGAGCGCACTGCGCTGAGCCAATTGAACGAGCCGACGCAATAAATCTCTTCGTCGCCGATGACGATCTTGCTGTGCACTCGCCGCACGAACGTCACCGCGATTCCCGCCTCCCGAAACGCCTCCGCATCGGCGAGCAGGCGCTCGCGCTTGCGCCCGGCCTCGGGGCCGGCATCGCCGATATTGAGCTGCGGATCCGTGTAGATCTCGACGTCGACACCGCGCTCGACCGCTTCGCACATCGCATCGAACGCGCCGACTTCCTTCGCCCGATCGAGCCGCAGCCACGGCGTCACGATCTGAATGCAAGCCTTGACGCGCGACAACGTGTCGAGCAGAAACGCATCGTGACCCGCCGCGTCGCGCAACTGGGAGACCGCCGTGTCGCGCGTTTGCAGATCCGTGCGCGGACGGTGCTCGAACGACAGCGCATTGTCGGGATGACTAAAGAGAAACGTCGCCAGTATGCCGCGCGGCTCGCTCGGCGCGGCCGTCGTGAAGACATCCATGTCGCCGAACACGAGGAAGCTGTCCTTTGCGCGCGAGACGGCGACGTTGAGCATGCTCACGCTCCGGTCGATGAAGCGGCCGTCGTCGTGCTTCGAATAAACGGGCGAGAAGATGACGACGTGGCGTTCCGCGCCTTGCAGCGAATGAACGGTGCCGCCCGTCAGTTGACCATCGGCCCGTCCGACTTCGATGCCGAGCTTCTCGCACGCCGCCTGGATGGCCGCGACCTGCGCGGCGAACGGCGACACGATGCCGACGATCCGAGCGAGCGGCGCCTGATATTTCGCTTCCAGCATCGCGCGATTCGCGGCCAGCCACGCCGCGATCGTCTCGGCTTCGAGCAGATTGCGGCGGCTTCCGGTCGGCAGGCTCTCGCAGATGCCGTCGATGTGCAAGTACGCCATCGGCGGCAGGCAGTCCGGCGCGTGCGCTTCACGGACCGGCGCCGGCCCGCGCCGCGGCAGCAGCTTGCCGCGATAGCAAAGCGTGTTGCAGAACGCGATGATCTCGTCATAGCAACGTCGATGCTCGTAGAGATAAAGCCCGCGCTCGAGTTCGAGGTCCGCGTGGTAGCGACTCGCATTCTGCGCGACGCGCATCACGCTGCCGCTCGCCGCGGCCTTTCCGGTCTCGGCGATCTTCTCGTATTGCGCCGTCTCGCTTTCTCCGGTCACCAGGCCGAGATTCGCGAGATTGCCGAAGTCGACCTGACGCGGGATCGACCAGATCGGCTCGATCTGCTGCGTGTCGCCGATGACGAGCGCCTTGCGTGCCAGCGCAAACGACGCGCCCGCGACTTCGGGCAGCACCTGCCCCGCTTCGTCGACGATCAGCAGATCGATGAAGTTATACAGATACTCGCCGCGAAATCCGCCGTCGCCGGCGACGAACGTCCGCAGATGCTTCGGCAACATTGCGAACGTCGACACCATGCACGGCGTCACCATCATGCGCCGCCGAAAGCGCGACATCAGCGTCGAGGGGCCCGGGTTGCGCCTTTCCTTCGTCTTCAGGATCGCGGGCATCCACTGCGCCATTTCGAGCAGCCAGCGGCCTTCCCAGTAATGCGTCGTCAACAGGAAGATCCGAAAGCGCAGTTGCGTATCGGCGATGAGGTCGCATTGCGCGAGCGTGAGCGTCTCGCCGTCGACTTCGAGGCCCGCTTCGCGCGCGGCCGTCCGGAAGTCGTCCCGCGCGTCCGACAGCGCAAGCAGCACGGACTCGCCGCGCTTCACCGAAAGCGCCGCCGCATCGCGCGATCGGGCGCGCTCCTGAAAACGTTCGCCGATCGCCGCTTCGATCTCCGGCATCGTCGCCCCCAGCGACTCGGGCGCAGACGATTCGTCGCGCAATGCCTTTTTCAGATGTTCGCGCGCCAATCGGATGCGCTTGCCCGCGACGGGCGACAGCCATGAAAAGAACGCGTAAAACAGCGACTCTCGCGCCCGGTAGGACTCCCATTCATCCTTGATCGTCTTCCAGCGCCGCGCTCGTGCGCCTTTATCGGCCGCATCGTTGCGCCTGCGCATCATTTCGTTCGAGGCGTCGCCGCCGAGCTCGTTCGCGACCTCGTCCTCCGCGTCGCGCAACAGATGCCAATTTCCTTCGACGGCCGCGAGCCGCCCGGCCAGCGTCTTCAATTCGTCCTGAAGCCGCGCGACGACTGCGGCGACGGTCGGCGCCTTCATGCCGGGAAACGCGGTCTGCGCGTGCGACAAGTACGCCGTCCTCGCCTGATCGACGTATTCGGTCGTCTCGATCGCGTCGAAGAACGCGTTGGTCTGATACTTTCCGGCCGACTCCGTTTCGCGTTGCTGCGACGGCAAATAAGCGCCGAAGCTCGCGACGCCGGGCAACCAGCGTCCGCCCAAAGCCCCATCTCCGCGCGAGAAGTCCTTTCCGAACGCGTCGATGATGTTGGTCACCGCCTGATTGTTGGTCGACGCCGCGCACACCACGGGCGGATCGCCGCCTTCGAGCGCCGCACGCGCCCACAGCGACGCGACGACCGACAACAGCAGCGTCGTCTTGCCCGTGCCGGGCGGGCCGTTCACGGCGACGATTTCGCCTTCCTGCGCGGCAAGCACGTGATTGAGCGCCGCGCGCTGCGCGTCGACGAGCGCGAAGCGGTCGCTCGAATGTCCCAGCCTGTCGGCAAACGACGCGTCGAGCGAAAGGCACGGCTCGATCTCGGCGGCGGCCTCGCGCGCGTAGGTGTCGAAGAGCGGCGACTCGGGACGTTTGTCGCGCAGATGGTCGTATAGCGGCACGATATGGCGCGTCGCGCCCGTGATGACGTTCTTCTTCAGCACGAGCGCGTGATCGACGAGCATGAACTGCTGCGTGCGAGAGACGAATGCGCCGCATACCGCATCCGTCATGCGGCGCACGCCGGCGAGATAGGCGGCCCAGCGCTTCGCGAATTCGTCGAGCCGCGTACCACTGTCGTCGATCACGTCGGAGGGAGACATGCTCGGCGCGCTGCCTTCTTTCGTCAGGAACGTGTCGAGGTCGTCGACGGTTCCGATCGAAAAAGCGCCCGCTTCGAGCGGCTGCAGGATATCCCTGGGAACGATCGTGTCGCTTTTCGGCAGCAAGCAGCCGTCGCGCGACAACAGCGCCTGCGTAACGATCGGCGTAATCAATTCCGGCAATTGTTCAGCAATCCTGCCGTGCTCGACTTTCGCTCGGTAAAGCAACGGACGATAGACGACTTCGACGAAGCGGGTGTCGTCTTCTTCTCCGGAAAAGAATGCCGTGACAGTGTCCTCGTGCAGGAACCCTGCTTGCGCTTCCGTTTCCGATACCTTCCGGTGCGCACCCAGTTCGTCTCTTTTCAGCATCCCCTTTCCCAACTCGGCGTCGACGAGCGAATTTCTCCAATATGCGGCGTAAGCTTTCGATTTGTCGTGCATGGCTGTTTCGGTCGATGGTTGAGCGACGTGGATTGCTGCTGGCCGCTGCAAGGTACTGATTGCCCGATTCGTCTGATTATATTCGCGGCAACATGATCGCTTCGCGTAAATGGCAAATTGCGATCGGGTAAATGGTGGCGATCGAATGCGTCCGCATGCGCCGCGTCGATCTCGACACAGCAGATTGAAACCGGGCGACGCACGCGACAGGCGATTCCATCGGTTGCCTCCGCCCCGTTGAATGGATTCTCGGGCACTTCGGCTGAAATCGCCGTTCGTCGCCCGTTCGCTTGCGGCGGCCCGCATGAACGCGGATCGGCAAAGCGATGCAGTTGCTTTCGAATCGAGGTATTGCAACGCCACTTCGGGTTCGCCGAGTCGGGTCGCCGGAAAGATGCTCGAGTGTGGGCACGACCGGCAAGCGCGTTCAGGCGTGCGACGCGCCGGCGATCACGGAAGGAGAACGTCCGCTGCGAGCGCCATTCGCCAGATCGGCTTCGATCAAGCAGTTTCTCGCAAAATCTCTGAAAAAATGACCCAGGCCCGCGAAAACGTAGCGGTCGCGGCCGAGTCGCCGCATCGCAGGCCAGACGGATGATCGACGCTTTCAACCTCTCGTGAATGTCGGCGCTCCGTCGTGCGAACGATCGTCTTCGCACGAATTCCAACGAAACGTCAATCTCACGGCATCACGAGAAATACATATGACTGTCGACGTTCAGACCCCGGTGCACGTCGACGGCCGCTTGCTTGCGTCATCGCTTCGCAAGCGGAATTGCTGACAGCTATGTCTCGTCCGGACGGAACCGGTTCGGCGACGCCTTGCCTACGACGCGCGACCGTCGCCACCGGACGTCATGCTCGATACCTGATGCTTGATGCTTGCCGCGTAAAACGACATCGTGCGAATGCAACCGCGTTCATCGAAATCGACACGCTATTCGGCGTGCGGCTCATAGATGACGACGGGGCATTGCATGCAAGCGGCGCTCGCGTGCTGCGCGTACCACCTGCATGTGCTTCGGATGCCGCACTTCGGCAATCCTTCTTCCGGCGGCGAAAGCACGGCCGGCTCCTTCACGATCGCGTCGACGAGTCCGCAACGATGTCCGGTCCACTGCGCGCATTTTCCGCCGAGGCACGGGCCGAGAAATCGAACGCGGTTCTCGACCGGAACGCCGTTTGCGCGGAGTCCGTCGAGCAATTCGCGGCTGATCGGGATTTTCGGGCTGATATAGGCGACGGTTCCGCTGTCCATCACCGCACCCAGCACCGCAGACGCCGACTCGGCCGGCGCACTCGGACAGGTGCCGAGCGAAGCTTCGCTCGCATCGATCCAGGCCGCGCCGGCGGAGTGTCCTCCAGCCGGCGTCATCTCACTCTCCAATCTGCTCTTGTTCGGCGACTCTGAGCAAGCGCTCCGCTGCCTCGGCCAGGATGAGCCTTCCGCCGTTCGGCAAGACCACGTTCCACGCCGGCCCCTTGATCTGCGTGGAATTCTCGCCGACGAGCGCGGTGAGCAGCGCGATGTTCAGATGCGCGGACGCGTGCGCGATTTGTCTCCCGTCCAACGCCGCGCCGGAAACCGTGATCTTGAATTCGGTTGGTTTCATGGTTGTCTCCACAGGCTATTTCAGCATTTCGGTTGTTGATGACCTGCACCGGGACTCTTCGTTTTTTGCACCGCGTAACGGATTAAAGCTAGTTCATTGAAACTCACAAGTCAAAAATCTATCCTTTACATGACAATTAGATTGTCGAATTAAGTGACTGGATAGTGCGTCGACGAACTTGCACCACGAACGGCACGCGCCCGCGCCGCCTCCGTCATCGCCGAAACCGCGCCGGGCGCATGGCCCGGCGCGCACACCGCTCGGCGATTGCGCCGCGTCCACCCGCATCCCGTCCGCGCGGCTGCGATTCGTCGGTCCGTCGAAAGCGCTTCCGCGGCAAACGGCGTGCGGCTCGGGCGCGCGTTGCCGGCTCGGATCGCGCGACGCGCAAAGACGATAGTCCGGAAGCGACGGCGCGATGCCTCGTCGCGCCAGCCCCCCTACTCGACCGTCACCGATTTCGCCAAATTCCTCGGCTTGTCGATATCCGCTCCCCTGATGCACGCCGCGTGATACGCGAGCAGCTGCAACGGCACGACATGCAGGATCGGCGACAGCAGCCCGTAGTAATCGGGCATCCTCAAGACCGAAATCCCGTCGCCGTTGTCGATCCGCGTGTCCGCATCGGCGAACACGTAAAGCTGCCCGCCGCGCGCGCGCACTTCCTGCATGTTCGACTTGAGCTTCTCGAGCAGCGCGTCGTTCGGCGCGATCGTCGCGACCGGCATCGTCTGCGTCACGAGCGCGAGCGGCCCGTGCTTCAGCTCGCCCGCCGGATACGCTTCCGCATGGATGTACGAAATCTCCTTCAGCTTCAGCGCGCCTTCGAGCGCGATCGGATAGTGGAGCCCGCGTCCGAGGAACAGCGCATTCTCGTGCCGGGCGAACTCGTCCGCCCAGCGCGCGATCTGCGGCTCGAGCGCGAGCACGTCCTCGAGCGCGCCGGGCAGCCGGCGCAGTTGCTGCGTATAGCGCGCGAGCAGCGCGTCGTCGACGCAGCCGCGCATCCGCCCGAGCGTGACCGCAAGCACGAACAGCGCGACGAGCTGCGTCGTGAACGCCTTCGTCGACGCGACGCCGATCTCCGGGCCCGCCCGCGTCAGGAAGCGCAGCCCGGTCTGCCGCATCATCGCGCTCGTCGGCACGTTGCAGATCGCGAGCGTGTCGATGTGGCCGAGCGCCTGCGCATACTTCAGCGCGGCGAGCGTATCGGCCGTCTCGCCCGATTGCGATACGACGACGATCAGCGTGTTCGGCATCGCGACCGCGTCGCTGTACCGATACTCGCTCGCGATCTCGACCTGCGCGGGTATCCGCGCGATCGTCTCGAGCCAGCGGCGCGCGGTCAATCCCGCGTAGTGGCTCGTCCCGCACGCGAGAATCAGCACGTTGTCGATCTGCTCGAACGCGCGCCGCGCGTCATGACCGAACACGGCCGGATCGAAGAGCCCGGCGTCGGGAATCGTCGCGGCCACCGCGTGCGGCTGCTCGAAAATCTCTTTCTGCATGAAGTGCCGATAATCGCCGAGCTCGACCACGCCCTGCGCCGACGACACGGTCTGAACCGCGCGCACGACCGGCTCGCCGTTGCGATCGACGATCCGCGCGCCGCCCGGCGTCAGCTCGACGATGTCGCCTTCGTCGAGAAAAATGAACTGATCGGTGATGCCGGCGAGCGCGAGCGCGTCCGACGCGAGAAAGCACTCGCCGTCCTTCAGCCCGACGACGAGCGGCGAGCCGACGCGCGCGCCGATCAGCCGGTTCGGCTCGGTCTTGCTGAACACGGCGATCGCATATGCGCCGCGCAATTGCGACGTCGCGTCGCGAACCGCGGACAGCAGGTCGCCGCGATACTTGCTGTGGATCAGATGCGCGACGACCTCGGTATCGGTCTGCCCGTCGAACTCGTAATGCTGGTCGGACAGCTGCGAGCGCAGCGCTTCGTGATTCTCGATGATGCCGTTGTGAACGAGCGCGATGTGATCGCGCGAGAAGATCGGATGCGCGTTGCACGTCGCGGGCGCGCCGTGCGTCGCCCAGCGCGTGTGCGCGATCCCCGTGCTGCCGGTCAGGCCGGCCGTGCGCACGTGCGCCTCGAGATCCGCGACGCGCGACACGCTGCGTTCTCGTCGCGCCACCCCGTCGACCACGGTCGCGACGCCGCACGAGTCGTAGCCGCGATATTCGAGGCGGCGTAAGCCTTCAATCAGAATCGGAACGATGTTCCGTTGCGCGACCGCGCCGACGATGCCACACATGACTCGTTACCTCCGATGACTTGCGATGCCTGCGTGCGTGTTCTCCTCAACGCGGCACGGCGGCGGCCGACGCCGTCGTGAACCCGCAGCGCGCGGGCGCGACGGGATCGGCCATCCTGCTTTCGAATGCCAGATAAAGCGCCTCCTCGAGCACGTTCCAGTGCGGACCGTGCCGGTAAGGACCGGAACGCGCGTGCCAGCACGCGACGGTGTTCCAGTCGTTCATCTTGTAGGCGATGAGCGCGATCAAGCCCCACGGAAAGTCCGTGCCGGCGAGTTGCAGCCAGGTCTTGCCGTAGCGGTGCATCCATTGCGCGTAGACCGTCTCGTTCGATTGATCGGGCACGCGGATGCCCGACAGGATCGGGAAGATCTGCGCGACCTTCTCCGGATAAAAACTCGAGTCGCCGATCTGCTGCGTGCTCGCCCGGAAGCCCGACTGCGTGCCGCGCCAGAACACCTGCAGGATCGCGGCCGACAGCCGGTCGGCGCGATGGCTCCACGGACCCGCGTGCGCGTAGTCGGAGCGCCGGATGTAGTACTCGGCGAGCGCCTGCAGCGCACTGTGCACTTCGACGTTGTCCATCAGCAGCGCGACGTGCAGCGTCGGCGAGATCTGATAGACGCCCGTGCGCTTGTCGAGCAGCGTGTCGAGATGCGCGCTCGCGCGCGCGAGGCTGCGCGCCCAATTCGCAGGCATGCCGCTCGGCGGCGCGAAGCGGACGAGCAGTTCCATCCACGTGGCCATCATCGAGTCGTCCGCGTCGGCGTCCGCACAGGCGGCGTATTGGTTGTCCTTCACGCAGAAGCGGTCGAAGCCGCCGTCCGCGCGCTGGCGCGGCAGCAGCCACGCGATCCATGCGCGCGCGGCCTGGCGCGCGTCGAGCTGCGCATCGGCGGCGCCAAGGAGCGCCTTTGCGGCGAAATACGGATCGATGCCGGCGCCGTTCAGGCGCACTGTGATTGCGCCGTCGGGCCGCTGGTAGTAGCCGCTCAATTGCAATTCGGCGGCGTGCGCGCAAAGCGCGACGCCGCACATGGCAAGGGCTGCGACGCGCGATGCGCGGCGTAGCAGGAGACGGGCCGCCGCGTATGTGCGAGCGGCCCCGACGAGCGCGGGCCGGTTCATGATGTCGTGCGCGCTTCCGCGCGGTTGTGCTTCCGTGTCGCCGCCGGCGCGGCCGAAGCCGTGCCGGCGACGTGCTGCAAGAGCTACATCACTGCACCTTCGCACTCATGAACTTGAGGCTCGTGCCGGTGCCCGCGATCACGAGCCAGTTCGTCGCGTCGGTGCCGACGACGGTGGCCGCGCCTTGCGTGACGATCGGCTGCGCATACGCCGCCTTCGGCAACAGCCACGTCATGTTCGCGAGGCTCGCCGGATGGCTCGCCGCGAATGCCCAGCTGCCGCCCATGTCGGTCGCGGTCCACGTGACATTCAGCCGCGAGCGGTCGAAGTTCGTGATGTCGCTCATCGTGTACCACGTGAACTGGCCGAGCAGCTTCAGCGCGCTCGCCTGCGTGAAGATCGACGACAGCACGGTCGGGTAGAACGACGCGCCGTACGGGTGCGCGTAGATCAGCCGGCTCGTGCGGTTCGCGACGACGAAGTTGATGAGGTTCGTGTACCAGTTGACGATGTCCGTCGTCGACACGCCGTATTGCTGGAACTCCTCGAACGTCGCGTACTTGCCGAACGGCATCACCGGATATGACCACAGGCCCGGGTTCAGCAGCGCGCCGTTGCGATACGCGCGGGTCGGCTCGGAACCGGTGTGGCCGGTGAAGTAGTAGCCGTTGAAGCCGTTTGCTTCGAGCCAGTTCACGGACCAGGTCGGCGTGTTGCCTTCGGGCGCCGCGTATTCGACGTCGGGCTGACCGGTCGCCGTCATCACCGCCGCATGGTTCATCACCAGATACTGCTGGAACGTGCTCTGGTTCGTCTCGCTCGCGTACGCGCCCCAGTAGTCGTGGATCCATCCGCCGTGGCTGCCCACGTGATGCCCCTTCGTCAGGAAGTACTTGACGAGATTCAGCGCGGTCGAGTTGTAATCGAGGTTGATGCCGTTGCCGTCGCCGAACGTCGCTTCGTCCGGGCCCGCGGTGAACACGATCGAGAACGGGCCGTTCGTCCACACGCCGAGGCTCTTCAGGTACATCGCCGGCTGGATCTGGTCTTCCGCGCAGAAGTGCCAGTTGAACACGAGCCCCGCCTTCGCCTTCGGCAAATTCGACAGCGACGGCAGCTTCAGCAGGTTCGTGCCGAAGTAATGCAGGTAGCCGTGGATCAGCATTCCGTCGGTCTGGCCGTCGAGGTACGCGAGCGGCAGGTTAACGAACAGCACGCCGCCATTGCCGTACGTGTTGTAGCCGGACACGAGGCCGAAGTTCGGCGACGTCAGGATCGTCGTGCCCGTATACGTGCCTTGCGTGACGAAGCTCGGATACGTGAGAAAGCCGTACACGTAGCCCGAGATGCCTTCGAGCGTGTCGGTCAGCGCGCTGGTCGTCGCGAGCAGGGTGTTCGCCGTGGTCGTCGCGGTGGTCGCCAGCGAGCTCGCGGTGTACGTGCCCGATTTGACCGGCTTGCCGGTGACGAAGCCAGTCAGCTTCGGCGCGGTCGACGTGAACGCGCCCTTGCCGCCCTTCGGCAGCGTATAGCCGAACCACGCGCTGTGGTTGTAGCCCTTCAGGCCGCCCGGGTTCGACGGGCTCGCGGACAAGTACATCAGCATGCTCGACGTGGCCGTGCTCGTCGAGCCGGTCGCGGTGGACAGCAGCGCGCTCGTCGTCGCGGCCGCGGACGTCGTCGTCCACGCCATCGACTTGCCGGGCGGCACCTGGAGCGTGCGCAGCCAGCTGCTCATGCCGGTCACGTTGCCGAGGCCGATCATGTTGCCGAGCAGTTGGCTATACAGCACGTAGTCGACGCCGACCATCGAGCTGAAGCGCGACTTCGGATCCGGGTAGAAGCCAGCCGAATTCAGCACGCCGAAGTCATAGACGAGCATCACCTTGCCGCCGTTCAGCGCGTAGTTCTGGATCGCGGTGACGAGCGTGTCGTCGGCGACCGTGTGCACCTGGTCGGGCAGGATGAGCCCCGGATATTGCGACAGCGTCGCACCCGCCTGCATGAACTGGCTGTCCGTCATCACCTTGATCTGCAGCCCTTCCTCCTGCGCGCTGTCGAGCCATGCCGACACCCGCGGATCGGGCAGCGTGAGCGTATCCGGCACCAGCAACAGCAGTTGATTGGTGACCGCGCGCGCGATGCCCGGGCTAAACGCGAACGCGAGCGCGAACAACGCGAACACGACCCGCAAGAATTTGCCTGACTTTGCCAACATGATGCGCTCCTCTCTTCAGGGGAAGGGTGGCTCGAAACCCGCTGCGATGCGGCGACGCGCCGCCCGGCAGGCCGGTCCCGGCCTCGTGGATGTGATGGCCGTCCATCACGCCGGCGCGCTGTCCGGCGTCCTCCGATGACGGCGCCGCCTCGTATCAGGCGTAGCACTGCATTCGGACCTACCCCCCGGTAGAAGCGAGCTCCGTGCCATTTGCTTCGGATGCCCGAGCGACTGGGCTCTGCGGCCAATCGTGCGGGTCACCCCTGACGAAATCGGGCGAAATCGTCTCAGCGCCGATACGGAGAGGGTTCTTCTTATAGGCCGCTCACGGCGGCTCGCGCGTCAACGCGCCGCGCCAGCTCGCGCAATAGCTGTAGAGCGTGACGAGCAGCCCGATCAGGAGCGGCGCGCCGAGCACGAAATAGCAGAACGGCACGAACAAGAGCGAGCCGTGATAGATCACGACCGCGTGCAGCAGCAGCACGAACGGCAGCGCCAGCACGAAATAGCCGAGCACGAGCAACGACGCGAACGCCTTCTGCGCGAGCGAGAAATCGAGCGGATAGTAGAGCGCCGCCATCAGCAGCGGAATCAGCGCGATCGCCGCGGCGTTCATCACGAACACGTCTCGCAAATGAAGCGACGCGTCGTACGGGAACGTGCCCGGCATCGCCGCGCCGGACGCCGCGGAGCCGGACACGGCCGGTCCGTACATCGCCCGGAAATACAGGCAAATCATCAATTGCGAGAACGCGGCGATCCGGAGCAGGTATGCAACGGGCAGCCATTTCGTCCGACGAACGAACGTGGCGGCGAAGCCCGCCGTGCAGAACGCGGCGGTCGCGAACAACAGCGTGCCGCTCGGCATCCGCGCGACGAGATTGATCGACAGCAGCGGCACGCGCGGCGCGCGCGCCGGATAGCCGAGCACGACCGCGGTCAGCGACGGATCGAGCTCGCGCGCGCCCCATCCGATGACCGCACGCCAGTATCGCCACGCGTACGGCAGCGCGAGCCACAGCAGCGCGTACAGCGCGGGAGTGAGAAGCGCGATCGACGCGAGCCAGCGCCGCGGATGCGCGTGCGTGCGCAGCGAGCGATCGGCGGACGGCGGGACGGGATCGATATCCATGCGGCCCGCCCGTCACCACCGATAGAACACGCCGACTTCGCCGCCGATCCGCGAGTAGAACGGGTTGTGGTAGTAATCGAACTCGACCTGCGTGCCCCACTTGCGCGTGATCCAGTAGCGCCACTTCAGCGACATCTCGTGGCTGCGGAAATCGGTGATCTGCGCGTTGTTGCCGATCGCCTGATACGCCTCGCGGCCGAAACCGCCGCGCAGTACGATCACGCTCTTGCCGACCTCGCCGTACGTGACCGCGCCGTAATACGCGGGCGCCTTCACCGAGCCCGGCGAGTCGACCGTGTAGTTCCAGCCCGCCTCGAAGATCCACTTCGGCAGCGCGTACCAGATCGCGCCGAGGTGATAGAGCTGGTCGCGGTGACCGTTGCGGTTCCATGCGTAGCCCGCGCCCGCCGACAGCACGAGCGAACGGTTCGAGAGCAGCTTGCGGTTGATCGACAGATCGACGCGCGCGCTCGGCAGGATCGTGCCGGATGTCGTGCCCGCAAAGCCGATGCCGCCGAACCAGTCGGGCCCCATGTCCTGGACGTACGTGATCGCGCCGAGCTGCGTGGTCTCGCCGAAGCGGTGGAGCTGCGAGAGCTCGCCGATGACCGTGCGGCCGCCCGCCTGATAGAGGCCGCGCAGATGCACGCCGTACCAGTTGCCGTAGCCGTGCGTCAGATGCGCGGTCGAGTACGCGAGCGACAGCTCCGTATGCCGCTCCTGCGGCGCCTGGACGTGCGTGACGATCGCCTCCGGCAGCGTCGGCTGGTTCTCCTGGCTCGGCGTGACCTCGGCGAGCGGCCAGCCGTCGGGCATTCCTTCCGAGTCGACCTTCACGAGCGCCGTCTCGTCGAACTGACGCGGCACGATGACGAGCGGCGCAGCGGGCGGCGGCGCAAGCGGCGCCACGGGCTGCGGTGCGGGCTGCGTCACGGGCTGTGGTGCGGCCGCCGCGGCGATCACGGCCGGCGCGGGCGATTCGCCCGACGCGGCGGCCGGCGGCGCGGAGCGTTCGGCGGAAGCCGCGGCCGATGCATCGGTCGAGGCCGCGCGCGCAGGCGCTGCGCCGAACGCGCAGGCGCAGGCGAGCGCGAGCACGGCGAGTGGAACGGGCGGACTGCGGCGGCAACGAAGCGCATGCATGTCGATCTCCTTTTTATGACGCGTGATACCAGCCGCTGCGCCACGCGACGAGATCGCCGTGTACGCATGCATGGCCGACGACCGACACATCGCGCGCGCACGCGCTGACCGGATGATCGGCCGCGCCGATGCGCGCGCCCGTCAGCCGCAGCAGGCCGCCCGCCGACACGACGCCGTCGATGCAGCTCGCTTCGTCGAGCAGCACGTCGTGGCGCGCGAACACCGCGCCGTGCAGCAACGCATCGCACTCGAGCTCGACGCTGTGCGCCTTCACGCTGCCGAGCAGCACGCAACCCTCGCCGAGCGTCAGCCGGCCGTCGACGATCAGCGTGCCGTGCAGGATCGTGTGCGGCGGCAGGCGGACGTCGCGCTGCACCAGATAGCGGCCGTGCAGGACGCGGTGCGGCACGCCGGACAGGTGGCTCGTGATGGACATCGCGCGATGCGGCGTCAGCGCGCCGTCGCGGCCGAACGCGCGCGCGGTGCGGCCGAACACGATCGGCGTGCCGTGCAGATTCGCGAAGCCCCCGCAACCATGCAGGCGCACCGTCTGCCCGACCACCGCGCCGCGCACGAGCGTGTTGTCGATGTCGACGTTCGGCGCGTAAGCGAACCCGCCGAGCGTCGCGCCCGCGCGAATCTCGATGCGCTCCTCGGCGAACGCGTACGCGGCGTGCGAGCCCGCGCCGAGCGCGATCGTCCGGTCCGCGTACAGCACGCCGTCGCGCCGGTCGCCTCGCACGAGGCTAAGCGCATCGACATGCTCGACGCGCAAGCCGAGCGCCTGCCACGGCGGCGGCGCGTCGCCCTGCGCGGGCGGCTCGCCGCGCGCGTTCGCGCGCAGCGCGTCGAGCCACTGCGCGGCGCGGTGCGGATAGTCGACGCACGGGCCGTCGCCGATCGGCAGCGCGTCGACGTCGCTGCGCTTCACCAGTTCGTTCAGGAGCGGCAGGAACGGCAGGCCGAGCATCCCCGCCACCGGCATCATCACGTTGAAGGTCGTCATCGCTCATCGTCCCGGTTTCAGCGGCCGGCGAAAGCGCTCGGTCTTGTCCCAACGCAGCTCGCGACGCAGCAGCGCGTCGAGCGCGAGCCCCCACAGCGCGGCGACGACCGCCGCGATCGTCACGCAGAATCCGACGACGTTCACCGGCACGAGCCGCAATCGCGTCGCGCGGCCATCGAGGCGCGCCGCGACGACGATCTCGAAGAACACGCCGAAGTTGCCGAACGTGCTGAAGGCGAAGAGCGCGAACACGGACATGAGCAGGCCGAGCGTGAGCGAATCGATGCCGTTCATCAGATAGAGCGCGAGCGCGACGCCCCACGCGAGCGCGAGCAGCGCGGGCATCACGAACACGCCGAGCAGCAGCGCGCCGTCGAGGCGGCAGCGTCGTGACATCACCGTGCTGCGCAACAGCGGAATCAGGTAGCGGAACAGCGTCTGGTTGTGGCCCTTCGCCCAGCGGGTGAGCTGACGCGCGCGCACGGGCCAGCGCTCCGGCACTTCCTCGTAGCACTCCGCATGGTTCAGGTAGACGGTGCGCCAATCGCTCAGCAGCAGCCGGTACGTCATGTCGGTGTCTTCGGCGAGCGTGTCGTCACGCCAGCCGCCGACCGCGTCGAGCGCGCTCTTGCGGATCCCGCCGACCGTGCCGCCGTACTGCGGCACGAGGCCGAGGTTGTTGCGCGCCTGTTGATTGACCTGGTAGCCGCCTGCGCGCTCCAGATCGAGGAGGCGCGCCAGCAGATTGCGATCGGCGTTCTGCGGCACGACGCGGCCCATCACCGCGCCCACTTCCGGATCGAAGAACGGCGCGACCAGTTCCTTGAGCAGGCCCGGGCGCGGCAGATAGTCGGCGTCGAACACGACCATGATGTCGCCGCGGATCTCGCGCAGCGCGTCCTTCAGCGCCGCCGCCTTGCCCGGCTTGCCGCTCTCGCGGTGAAACGGCTTGATGAGCTCGGGCGCGAGCGGCTGCACTGCGTCGATCAGCGCGCGCGTGCCGTCGGTCGAGCGGTCGTTGACCGGGACGATCGTCAGCCGGTCGCGCGGGTAGGTCGTCGCGAGCAGCGCCATCAGGCAATCGACGACGACCGCCTCCTCGTTGTGCGCGGCGACGAACACGGTGATCTCCGGCCAGTCCGCGTGCGTGATCGCGCAGTACGGCGCCTGCTGCGGCTTGAACAGGCGATCGAGACTGAACACGTAGTGGCGCGCCGCGTAGAGGCAGGTCAGCAGCGCGAACACCCACAGATAGGCCGTGCACAACGCGACGGCGATGCCGCTGCCGGACTCGGACCGCGCGCCGGCGGCAGGCGGCCGGACGGCCGCGAACGGCGGTCGCGCAGCGTCGAACGACGCGGGCTCGGCGGGCGAAAACGCGACCGCCTCCGCGTTCGGCCGGCTCGGCTCGGCGAACGCGCGGACATGCATGGCTGCCTCTGCCGCGCGCATGAGCGGAACCGACGCGAGCGATGCGGACGCCGGCCGCATGGCGGTATCGCGCACGGTCAACGAGCACGCGAACACGATCAGCAGCAGCACGCATTCCACGCACAACGATATCGCCCGCCTGTTCTTCATGCTCGTGTCCCCGTGCCCGCGTCGGCAGCGGCTCGCGCTCGCCCCCCTCACGGACTTGCAAAAGGAAACCGGCGCCGAGTGCCGCGCGCGTGTCGCGCGCCGGCGCCCGTCGCGCCGCGTCGCATCGCGGAACATGCGCCGCGACGCCGGATTTCCGGTTTCCGGTTTCGTCACATCGGCCGTTCCTTTGGTGTGCTGTTGTCGATTCGCGTCGGAACGGGTCTGTGGTGGTTCAAAGCAAAGGACGAGCCATCGCGCGGGAACGACCGCACAGCAATGGTTTCGCGGCGAAGTCGGGGGCCGCGCGCCGGCTCGGGCGCAGCGTTTTGATTCACCGACGAATCAACGTCGGGGCAGCCGCCGGCCGGCACCGCCTCGCGCATCGCTCGGCAAAGGTCGCGTGCGTGCGCTCGCAAGCGTCCGCGCGCCGCCATGGCAATGCTCGTGCGCGAATCGACTTCGCCGTGCGCGCGGGCTTCGCCGCCACCGCAATCGATTGGCGCCTATGCGCGCCCGGCGCGCGTCTCCCGCATCCGCGCGAGCCGCCGCACGGCAGCGTTTCAGAATCGCAACATTTCGCGACGACGGCGGCGACGGCCCGCTTTCGGCCGGCCATGGCCGGGAAATCCCTGACGAAATACGCCGCGCGACAAGCGCGCCGCCGCCACGCTCGACGCTCGTGCGCGAGCGCCGGATCCAAGCGGCTCATAGGTTTTCGACGGACGCCGCCACCCATGCGCGCACAGCGCACCGCAGCCGCACGTACACGCCGCTTCGACGCGGCGCACAACGCGCGCGCGCCGCGCTGCGCAACGCGACCGGACGCCGTAACAGCGGCGAGACGTTCCGGCGCGTCGGAACGACGCATCGCGCCGCCCGGCATGGCTGCGACGACGCTGGTTTGAATATTGCTGAATGGTGAGCGACGCAGCGCGTCGCATGCGGCGCGCGCAGACGTCGCAGACGTGCGCGGCGCTCGACGCCGATCCCTGACATCACGAGGAGCGATTCATGACGTGACCGCCCAATCGCCACGGACCAGCCAGCCGGCCGCGACGCGATTCGCATGACGAATCGTTGCGGACACGCTGTGCGCGGACGTCGAAACACCGTCGCGTCGCGCGGCGGACCGCCGGCTCGAGCCTGACGGCACGACACGGTCCGCGCGCGCCGCTCGCTCGTACTCAAGCTTTGCGGCACGCGGCCGCTTCGCCGCGCGCCGGATCGACTGGAACAACCGCGAATCGGGGACCAAGATGAAGAAAATCTTGCTTGCGTTCGGCACTCGTCCTGAGGCCATCAAGATGGCGCCGCTCGTGCGTGCGCTGCAGGCGCGAGCCGACGTCGACGCGAAAGTGTGCGTGACCGCGCAGCACCGTCAGATGCTCGACCAGGTGCTCCAGCTGTTCGACATCGCGCCCGCGTACGACCTGAACCTGATGCGGCAGAGCCAGACGCTGACCGACGTGACGACGGGCATCCTTCAGACGATCGGCACCGTGTTCGATGATTTCGATCCGGATATCGTGCTCGTGCACGGCGATACGACGACGACGCTCGCGGTGAGCCTCGCCGCTTTCTACCGCTACTTGCCGATCGGCCACGTCGAGGCGGGGCTGCGCAGCGGCGACATCTGGTCGCCGTGGCCCGAGGAATTGAACCGGCGCGTGACGGATGCGGTGTCGTCCTGGCACTTCGCGCCGACCGAGCGCGCGCAGCACAACCTGTTCAGCGAAGGCGTGCCGACGGAAGGCGTCGTGCTGACCGGCAATACGGTGATCGATGCGCTGCACGACGTGAAGCACATGCTCGACGCCGACGCGCCGCTCGCACGCGAGATCGCCACGCAGTTTCCGTTTCTCGGCCGAGACGAGCGCGTCGTGCTGATCACCGGCCATCGGCGCGAGAGCTTCGGCGAGCCGTTCGCGCATTTCTGCGGCGCGCTGCGCACGCTCGCGCTCCGCTATCCGGACGTGCGCTTCATCTATCCGCTGCATCTGAATCCGAACGTGCAGAGACCCGCGCATTCGCTGCTCGACGGCCTGTCGAACGTTCATCTGATCGCGCCGCAGGAATATCTGTCGTTCGTGTTCCTGATGTCGCGCGCGCATTTCATCATCACCGATTCGGGCGGCATCCAGGAAGAAGGGCCCGCGCTCGGCAAGCCCGTGCTCGTCACGCGCGAGACGACCGAGCGGCCGGAGGCGATCCAGGCGGGCACCGCGCGGCTCGTCGGCACGAATACCGAGCGGATCGTCGGCGAGGCGTCGCGGCTTCTCGACGACGACGACGCATACGACGAGATGTCGCGCGCGACGAATCCGTACGGCGACGGCCATGCGAGCGAGCGGATCGTCCATGCGCTGCTGAACATGCCGTACGCGACCGCGACGACACGCTTCCCGCTCGCCGCCATCGAGGCGCCGTGCAATGCGCTCGCGCTCGGCCTGCACGCACTGAGGTCCGCGTGAACGTGATCGTCTGGCGGCACGCGGGCCGCGGCGTCTGCGCGAGCGCCCGGGCGGGCGAGGTCTGCGCGTGCGCACGCGGCTGCCATCCGGTGATCGGGCGGCGGCGGATCGCGTCGCTGCCCGGACGGATCGGCGGCGGATGCTGCGGATGCTGCTGCGGGCATGGGCCGCGCACGACGCAATGTCCGGCGGGGCGGTGTTGCCGGCAGCGGTGATGCGGGACGCGTGAGAGGGGGATGCGCGAGGCGCGGTGCGATGTGTCGTGACGCGCCGCGTATCGCTTGACGCAGCGATTCAGTGATTGGGTGATTGGGTGATTTGGCGATTGGGCGGCTCGACGCGACGCAAACGCGATCCCACGCGTGATCGTGCATACGCATGGATGCCGAACGAAACGCCGAAAGACGAGGGAAAATTCGCCGACGTCCCGTCCGTTGCGCCGGACGAGCGACAAGCGCCGCATGAAGAAGAACGCGGATGAAAGCGCCCGCCCGCGAGGGCGTTGCTGCGCTGTTCATCCGCGTCCGATGTGCGTTGGTAGGCTCGATTGGATTCGAACCAACGACCCCCACCATGTCAAGGTGGTGCTCTAACCAACTGAGCTACGAGCCTGTGTGAGGCGCGAATTATAGAGAGCCTCTCGCGGACGCACAAGCCCCTTTTGTAAAAATTCTTCGATCGATCGCGTGTCGCGACGGCGGCCGTGCGCGCGTGCGCCACGCAACCGCAACGCGCCCCGCCGGCCCCACGAAGCCCCTCGTTTTATCGACGTCGATTATGGGCCGGCCCAATTTCGGTGGATTTGACCTGCCCGCAGCGCACATCAACACTAGAACGCGCAGCGTGTCGCGCTCAGACGGCACCGCCTTTGCCCCAACCGGAGTCTTCATGCCGTCCATCGAAAACGCCCGCGCGCGCGGCGCCGCGAGTGCGCCGCCGCGCGCGAACCCGAGTTTCAGGAAGATCGTCGTCGCATCCGTGACAGGCAACGCGATGGAGTGGTACGACTTCTTCGTCTACGGCACCGCCGCCGCGCTCGTGTTCGGCAAGCTGTTCTTCCCCCCGGATGCGCCACCGCTCGTCGCGACGCTCGCCGCATTCGCGGCGTTCGCGCTCGGCTTCGTCGCACGGCCGTTCGGCGGCGTCGTGTTCGGACACGTCGGCGATCGCTACGGCCGCAAGACGTCGCTCGTCTGGACGCTGATGCTGATGGGTGCGTCGACGTTCGCAATCGGCCTGCTCCCCACCTACGCGCAGGCGGGCTTCTGGTCGCCTGCCGCGCTCGTCGCGCTGCGGCTGCTGCAGGGCGTCGCGTCAGGCGGCGAATGGGGCGGCGGCGTGCTGATGATCAGCGAAAGCGCGCCTGCCGATCGCCGAGGCTATTACGCGGCGTGGAGCCAACTGGGCGTCGGCGCCGGCTTCGTGCTGTCGTCGGCCGCGTTTCTCGCCGCGCAGGCGCTGCCGCACGATGCGTTCGTGCGCTGGGGCTGGCGCCTGCCGTTCGCCGCGAGCGTCGCGATCTTCGCGTTCGGTCTCTACGTGCGCCGCAGCTTGCCCGAGACGAAGGACTTCGAACGCGCGAGCGATCGGCGCGCGCCGCCGCACCTGCCCGTCGTCGAGGTGCTGAAGCGTCATCCGAAGGAAGTGCTGCTCGCGATGGGGCTGCGCGTCGCCGAAAACGGCAGCGCATACGTGTTCCTCGCGTTCTCGCTCGTCTACGGCAAATTCATCGGCATCCCGAATCAGGTGATGCTGACGGGCGTGATGTGCGCAATGGTCGTCGAGATGGCCGCGATGCTCGGCTGGGGCCGTCTGTCCGATCGCATCGGCCGCAAGCCCGTCTATCTGATCGGCGCGGCGGGCCTCGTCGCGGCCGCGTTTCCGTTCTTCTGGCTGATCGACACGCGCGAGCCGCGCTTCGTCTATCTCGCGCTCACGCTCGGCGCGGCCGTCAGCCACGGCGCGATGATCGGCACACTGCCCGCGCTCGTCGGCGAGCTGTTCAGCACCGAAGTCCGCTATTCGGGCGTCGCGCTCGGCCACGAGGTCGCTTCGATCTTCGCGGGCGGGCTGTCGCCCGTCGTCGCGACCGCGCTACTCGCCCGCTATCACGCCGCATGGCCGGTCTCGCTGCTGCTCGTCGCGATGGGCGGCATCACGCTCGTCACGCTCGCTTTCGTTCGCGAGACGCGCCACGTGCCGCGACGCACGGCCGACGCGAAGCCGGAAACCGCATGATGGCCGTCCGGCGCGCGCGCAGCATGTCGCGTCCGGCCGATGCGCGGTCGGGCGCGCGGCGCGCGCATGCTCGCAGAAGGCGCGGGTGTGCGGCGCTCGCGCCTTCGATGTTCGCGCCTTCGATGTTCGCGCCTTCGTCGTTTGCGCCTTCGTCGTTCGTACCTTCGTCGTTCGCGTCTTCGTTACTCGCGCCTTCGCTACTCGCGCCTTCGTCATGCGCGCGCTCGTCATTCATGCGCTCGTCACTCGCGCTTCACACCGAGCGCGCCGTCGAGCACCGGCGCGAGCCCGAGATGCACGAGCAGCGCGCCGAACTCGCTCAAGCGCCGCCGGACATAAGCGGGCACGTCGACCGCCGCGTAATCGTAGAAGCCCGCGCCCGACCGGATGCCGTCGCGCCCGGTCTCCATGTGGCGGCTCACGACGTCGGCCGGCTCGAAGCGCGGACCGATCTCGCGCGCGAGGTAATGCGACGCGTAATAGAGAATGTCGCAGCCGCCCCAATCGATGAACTCGAGCAGCCCCAGCACCGCGAACCGCAGGCCGAAACCGGTCCGGATCGCCTGATCGATCGCGTCCGCGCTCGCGACGCCCTCTTCGACCATCCGCGCCGCCTCGTTCATCGCGAGCACCTGGATGCGCGGCACGATGTAGCCTGGCGACGGCCCGCAGACGACCGGCCGCTTGCCGATCCGCTCGAGCAGCGCGCTCAGCAGCGCGACGGCCGCGGAGTCGGTCGCGTCGCCGCGACTGATCTCGACAAGCGGCATCAGATGCGCCGGATTCAGCCAGTGCGCGTTCAAGAGGCGCGCCGGATGCGCAACGCATCGCTGCAAGTCGGTGACGAGAAACGTCGACGTCGTGGATGCGATCACCGCGTCCGCGCGCAGATGCGCGTCGGCCCATTCCAGCGCGGCGGACTTCCCGTCGAGCACTTCCGGCACCGCTTCGAACAGCACATCGCAGGTCGAGAGCCCCGCGCTCGCGGCGGCGCGATCGACGACGTCGATGCGCGCGAGCACTTGCGCCGTCTGCTGCGGCGTGAGCCCGCACAGCGCGGTCAACGCATCCAGTTGGCAGCCGATGGCCGTGCGCGCGGCGGCGGCGAACGCCACCCGCGCCGCCGCGTCGCGTGCCTTGAAGTCGATCAGCGTCACATGCAGGCCGGCGAACGCGAAAGCAAGCGCGATGCCCTGCCCCATGCGTCCGGCGCCCAGCACGTGCACGCGCGACACGTCGGCGGCATTCATGCCGACCACCCGTCGCGCAGCCGCGCGGCAAGCGCATCGCGCGTCGCATCCGCGAGCCCGAGTCGCTCGAGCGTGCGGCCCTCGCGATACAGGTCGCGTTCCGCGACCACGCTCGCGATGCTCAGCAGGCCCTGCGCGACAGGCGTCGGCACGCCGGCCCAGCGCCCGCACGACACGATGAACGACAAGCCGAGCCGCGTGTCTTCGAGCATGTAACGATGCGTCCTCAGATCGATCGCCTCCCGCCAGTCGCCGCTGTCCGTCAGCTTGCCGTGCGCGCCGCGGCCGTACATCCATTCGTCGCCGTCGGCCGCGTAGTGATCCGCGAGCGGGAAATGCGGCGCGCGATAGCCGAGCGCCGAGCGCAACGCGATCCGCTCGGCATCGAGCGCGTTCGTCACGCGCCGGATCGACGGCTGCGTGCCTTCGTTGTGGATGTCCCACGCGTCGAAGTGTTCGAGCGGCCCCGCGTTCATCATGATGAGCGGCGGATGAATCACCGGCCCCGCGTTCGTCAGCGCGGCCGACAGCGCGTCCTCGACGGGCTCGATCGACGGATAGCCGGCCTTCAGCACGTCGAACGCCCAGTCGGCCGCGCTCGCCGGGAGCACGCCCGTCGGCAGCCGCGTCGCGTAGGCGCTGATCACGACGTCGCGCTCGCCGTGCTTGCGCACGAGATAAGGGAGCGTGCCCGTCTCCGCGAACGCGACGCGGCTGCGATTGCCCGCCGATGCGAGCGCCTGCGCGAACACGCAGCTGCCGAACGTGCCGGGCGGCAGATAGACGACCTGGCCGTCCGCGAGCAGCGGCGCGATCTCCGCGGACAGCGCGTCGTGCGTCGTCGCGGGCAGCGGGATCACGATAAGGCGCGCGTCGCGCAGCGCATCGGCGAGATCGCCGACGACGCGGATCGCGTCGCGCGCGTCGCCGAGCGCGATCGTGCGCTCGCCGTGCCAGTCCCTCACGTTCAGTCCGCCCAGTGCGCGCAACCTCGCGGCCGCCTCCGCGTCGCGGCGCCACCACGTCACGTCGTGCCCTTTTTCGAGCAGATCGATTGCCGCTGCATGGCAGCCGTGACCTCCGCCCAGTACGCATACCTTCATGTCCACCTCCGGATGTGCAATGCAGTCGAAGTTACGCGCAACGCCGCACGCCGTCGCTTCGATGCGCGCAACGGCAATACGATTCCGGCAAGCACGTGCCGCGCACGGCGTCGCGCCGGTTGTCACGGCAAATTGTCCCGCCGATCATCGTCTCCCGCTTGACGCCCTTCGTCACGAGGCCCGCCATGGATATCGCGATTCCCCGCAGCAACGGCAACCGGCTCCGCGCATTGCGCGCGCGCGAAGACGTCGAGCGCGAAGTGTCGCGGCTGCTCGGGCCGCATCGGATGGAAGCGGCCGCGCGCGATCTGCCGCGCGCGGAGCTGTTCGACATCGCGCTCGATCGCGGCGGCCTGCTCGAGCTCTGCTACGGCGATGCAGCGCGCATCGACATCGACGGCGACGCCGCCCAGTTCCTGTTCCGGCTGACGCTCGCGGGGCACTGCGAACTGCGGGCAGGCCGCGAACGCACGGCCGTCACGCGCGGCGGGTTGAGCGTCTCGTCGCCCGCTCGGGCAAGCCGCATCGAAACGAGTCGCGATTGCCGCAGTCTGCTGCTGCGGCTCGATCGCGCGGCGCTGGAACTCAAGCTCGCCAACCTGCTTCAGGCGACGCCGCGCGCGCCGCTGTTGTTCGAGCTGTCGGTCGACGCCGCGCACCGCGGCGCGGGCGTCGTGCGCGACATGCTCGGCCAACTGTGCCGATGGTGCGCGGAGCCCGATACGACCGCCGCGCGATCGATGCTCGGGCCCGACCTCACGCAATGGCTGATGACGATGCTGCTGACCCTGCTGCCGCATTCGTATAGCGACGCGCTCGCGCGCGGCGTTCGCCGCCCGCTGCCCGCGCACGTGCGCCGCGCGCGCGACCATGCCGATGCGCACCTCGGCGAGCCGTTGCCGCTCGCTGCGCTCGCGCGCGCGGCCGGCGTGTCGCCGCGCACGCTGCAGAACGGCTTCGCGCAGTTCCTGCAGACATCGCCCGCCGCCTATGTGCGCGAGCAGCGATTGTCGGCGGTCCACGACGCGTTGCTGCGCGCGCCCGGGCGCTCCGTCGCGGACGTACTGATCGAGCACGGGGTGCATAGCTTCGGGCACTTCGCGAAAGCGTATGCGCGGCGCTTCGGGCATCCGCCGTCGGAGACCGGTGTGGGTGCGGGTGGCGCGCCCAGAGCCGACGCCCCGGCAACCGGCCCGTCGAAGCCCGCGGCCGCCGAGCCCGGCCGCCACGCATCCCGCGGGCGGCAGCCATGAACCGCCCCATCGCCACGGCAACGCTCGAATCGATCCCGTCCGCCGCGCCCGCCGCCGACGCCACCGATTCGCTGCGCGTGCAGGACCTCGATCTCAATCTGCTGAAGACATTCCGCGCGGTGTACGTCGAGCGGCATGTCGGCCGCGCGGCGCTGCGGCTCGGCGTCACGCAGCCGTCGGTCAGCTACGGGCTCGGCCGGCTGCGCCTGATGTTCCGCGACGCGCTGTTCGTGCGCACCGGCACCGGCGTCGAGCCGACGCCGCGCGCGCGCCGTCTCGCCGCGTCGGTCGACAAGGCGCTCGCGATCCTGCAGGACGTGCTCGACGAAGGCACGCGCTTTCTGCCCGACACCACGCAGCGCGTATTCCGGCTGCACATGAGCGACTTCGCGGCGAGCGCGTTCCTGCCGACGCTCCTGCAGGTGCTCGACGCGCGCGCGCCCGGCGCGGTCATCGAGACGCTGCACGTCGACGAGCCGCAGCTCAACGTCGCGCTCGAGTCGGGCCGGATCGATTTTGCGCTCGGCCACTATAGCGACGCGTCGAGCCACTTCCAGCGCACCGCGCTGCTGCAGGAACGCTGCGTGCTGCTGATGTCGCGCCGCGCGGCCGCGCGTCTCGCGCTCGGCGACGATTTCGTGCTCGATGCCGATGCGCCGCCGCATCTGCGGCTCGTCGCCGTCACGTCGCATTCGCAATCGATGCGGCTCCTCGACCGGCTCGGGCTGATGCCGCGCGTACGCGCCGCGCTGCCCGACTTCATGGTGATTCCCGCGATCCTGCTCGATTGCGACTATGCGGTGATCGTGCCGCGCACGATCGCGCGCACGTTCGCGGCGCGCGATGCGTGCGCGATCTATCCGATCGCCGGCGCGCAGGCGTGGACCGTCAACGCGTACTGGCATCGTCGCTTCGACGCCGACCCCGGCCATCGGTGGCTGCGCGCGCTGCTGTCCGAGCTGTTCGACATCGGCGCGCGCGAGCCTTTTGACGCGTGGCTCGCGCCCGTCGCGTCGTCCGCCTCGTGTGCGCCGCACGCGGACTGCGATTAGAACGACGTCATCACACCCGCGACGATCGAGCTCGCGGTCGCGCCCGGCTTCGCGACGGGCACGCCGCCGCCCGCCGCGCCGTTGATGGTGAACGTCGCGTGCGCGCCGTTGCGCACCATCGCCGCGCCCGTATAAAGCACGGTCCGCTTCGACAACGGATAGTCGAGTCGGACTCCGTACGAATCGGCGTTGCCCTCGCTGTCGGCGGCCTTCCGGTAATGGCCGTAGCTGACGAGCAGCGACGCGCGGCCGAGCGGGATCGTCGCGTCGAGCTCATACAGGTCGTGGTGCGGATACGCGCTCGCACCGTCGACGACGGCGGGCACGTCCGGCCCGCCGCGATGCCGCATGTAGAGGAACGCGAGCTTCATGAACGCGAAGTCGTACGAGACTGCGCCGAGCGCGTAGTTGCCTGCCGCGACGGGACTTGTCGCGGACAGCGACGCCGCGCTCGCCGGACTGAAGCGCTGCACCATGTAGTCGACGTCGATCGACAGCGGCCCTCGCGCGTAATTGATCCCGGCGCCGTACGTATCGCCGAGCGACGACGGTTGGCCCGACGCGCCGCTCGCCCCGCGCGACGCGGTCGCGCGCAGCAGGAAGTCGCCGATGCGCGGCGACGTGTAGCGCAGTCCGTTGTGCGTGCGCAGGAACGCCGGCCCGACGAAATTGTTCGACGCATTGCCCCACGCGAGTCCCGCCGCGTATCCGGGCAGGCTGTACGTGACGAACGTCGTGTGCACGATCGTGTAGAGCTCGCCCGCCTGCAGCCCGCCGAACGGACCGATGACGCCGACCCACGCTTCGCGGCCGAACAGCGCGCCGCCGTTGCCGAGCGTACCGTTCGCCGAGTTGAAGCCGTTCTCGAGCTTGAAGATCGCCGAGTAGCCGCCGCCGAGATCCTCGACGCCCTTGAGGCCCCATTGCGACGCGAACAGATTGCCGCTGCCCATGCGCGTCACGTGTCGCGGCCCCATGTTCGCGAATTCGATCGCGGTATCGATGCGACCGTACAGCACCACGCTCGATTGCGCGAACGCGGGCATCGCCGCGGCCGCGCTCAACAACGACGCAAGCCATTTCCAGTTGTTCATTCGTGCCGTCCCGTAGAGATTGTCCGAGGCGCGCGCCGCGCGCCGAGCGTTCGCCGCGAGTGCGCGCGAACGAGGAATGCCAAGCCGGGGGCGAGTCTAGGAAGGCCAATATCCGGCGTCGATCGAACGGGCTTTATAAGCTTTATAGATGCGGCTCATGACGCGGCGCCCGGCCCGCCGCGCGGGGCGTGGGCGCGCGGCCGGCGGGGCGGGGCCTGGGAATTTCTTTAGGCGGATCGGTAAATGTCCGTGTCGTGCGGCTGTCACTCCGGCTAGGTGCGCGGAATTTGGTTGACTACGCTGCCCTCCGATCGCGCGGCACACAGCGCGGGATTCCGTCCATTCGTCTCCGGAGAAACCGCATGACCGCTCCCCCCGCCGCCCCTTCGATCGCACGACGCTATACGTACGAGTGGTACGTCGTCGTGATCTGCATGCTCGCGTACGTGTTCTCGTTCGTCGACCGCCAGGTGCTCGTGCTGATGATCGAACCGATCAAGCGCGACCTGCAGCTCACCGACACGCAGTTCAGCCTGCTGAACGGCTTCGCGTTTTCGCTGTTCTACGCGTTCATGGGGATGCCGATCGCCTACCTCGCGGATCGCTACGCGCGGCCGCGCATCATCGCGGCCGGCATCGCGCTGTGGAGCCTCGCGACCGCCACGTGCGGCCTCAGCCGGCACTTCCTGCACATGTTCGTCGCGCGGATGGGCGTCGGTGTCGGCGAAGCGGCGCTGTCGCCCGGCACATACTCGATGCTCGCCGACTATTTTCCGAAAGAGAAACTCGGCCGCGCGGTGGCCGTCTACTCGCTCGGTTCGTTCATCGGCGGCGGCGTCGCGTTTCTCGTCGGCGGTTATGTGATCGCGCTCCTCAAGCATGCGTCGGCGTTCACGCTGCCGCTCGTCGGCGACGTGCACGCGTGGCAGGTCACGTTCCTGATCGTCGGCCTGCCCGGGCTCGCCGTCGCGCTCCTGTTCGCGCTCACCGTGCGCGACCCTCAGCGCAAGGAGCTCGCGCACGATCGCTCGGGCGTCGTGATGCGGCTGTCGACTGCGGATGCGCTGCGCTTCGTCGGCAAGCACCGCGCGACCTTCTTCTGCCATTACGCCGGGTTTTCGTTCTATGCGATGGCGCTCTACTGCCTGTTGAGCTGGACGCCCGCGTTCTACATCCGCCATTTCGGCCTCACGCCGGTCGAGGCGGGCTACACGCTCGGCACGGTGCTGCTCGTCGCGAACACGACGGGCGTGTTCTGCGGCGGCTGGCTCAACGACTGGCTGCTGCGGCGCGGCTATGCCGATGCGCCGATGCGGGCGGGCTGCATCGGCGCGCTGTGCATGCTCGCGCCCGCCGCCGCGTTCACGCAGGTCGACCATCTCGGCACGTCGCTCGCGCTGCTCGTCGTCGCGATGTTCTTCGCGTCGTTTCCGATGCCGACGTCGACCGCCGCGATGCAGACGCTCGCGCCGAACCAGCTGCGCGCGCAGATCTCCGCGCTGTTCCTGCTCGTGTCGAATCTGATCGCGCTCGGGATCGGCACGACGATCGTCGCGCTGATCACCGACAAGGTGTATCGCACGCCGCTCGCGGTCGGCGATTCGATGGCGATCGTCAATCTCGCGGCCGCGACGCTCGCGGCGGGCCTGCTCGGGATCGGCTGCCGGCGGTATCGCGCGAGTCTCGAACGCGAGCGCGCGACGCGGCTCGCGGCGATGCGCGAGGCGCCGAGCGAAGCCGCGGCGATGACGACGACGCCGGGTTCGCCGGCGGGTTGATGCGCAACATCCGGACGGCGGCGCGAGCGCGGGGAACTCGGCATGCGCATCGCGACGCCGTCGAGATATCCGCACCATTTATTCATCATCGTGATTTCTATTGATTTGTCTTATTTATCCAATTCGCCGATCCTGCTTCGCAACGCCATGCCGGGTGCGCCGCGCGATACGCAATCGCGTCGCGCGGCGATCGATCCGATGCGACTCCGCGCGTGCGAAGTGCGAGTGCGCAGTGCGAATGCCGAACGCCGGATGGGCCGATTCCACGGTCACGCCCGGGCGTCCACGCCGCACGCGTGGCCATGACGAACCCTCCGCGCGCGTCGCCGGCGAATCCTCCGGCGTTCGGAGCAATCGTTCAGTCCTTCTCATCAACCGTTCACGTTCATCGAGTGACATGAAAACTCTGCAACCCTCCTACGACTACATCGTGATCGGCGGCGGCTCGGCAGGCTGCGTGGTCGCGGCTCGTCTGATCCAGCAGAAAGCGGGAACCGTCCTGCTGCTGGAAGCGGGCGGCGCCGACAGCAATCCGTTTCACGCGATCCCCGGCGCCGTCGTCAAGGTGTTCCAGCGGAAATCGTGGCCGTACATGACCGAGCCGCAGCGCCACGCGAACGACCGCTCGCTGATCATCGCGCAAGGACGCGTGCTGGGCGGCGGCAGTTCGGTGAACGGCATGATCTACATCCGCGGACAAGCCGCGGACTACGACGACTGGGCAACCGAATGGGGCTGCACCGATTGGCGCTACCGCGACGTGCTGCCCTACTTCCGCAACGCGGAAGCCAACGAAAGCCTCGGCACGGAATTTCATGGCCAGCAAGGGCCGCTGCCCGTCAGCGAGAACCGCTACCGCCATCCGCTGACGGGCGCCTTCGTGCGCGCCGGCCAGGAAATCGGGCTGCCTTACGTCAACGATTTCAACGGCGCGTCTCAGCGGGGCATCGGCTATTACCAGACGACGACGCACAACGGCGAGCGCGCGAGCACCGCGCGCACCTACCTGAAATCGGTCCGCGACGACGCGCGCCTGACGATCGCGACCGGCGCGCTCGTTCACCGCATTCTCGTCGAGCAGGGACGCGCGGTCGGCGTCGCGTTCGGCGAGCGCGGCTCGGCGCCGATCACGATCGGCGCGCGCAAGGAAGTCGTGCTGAGCGCCGGCGCGATCGGCAGCCCGAAGGTGCTGATGCTGTCCGGAATCGGCCCGCATGACCATCTGTCCGACCTCGGCATCGAGACGATCGCCGATCTGCCGGTCGGCAAGAATTTTCACGATCACCTGCACCTGTCGGTCCAGGCGTCGATCCGCACGAAAACCAGCTTGCTCGGCGCGGACCAGGGACTCGCGGCGCTCGGTCACTTCCTTCAGTGGCGGTGCTTCCGCAGCGGCCTGCTGACGAGCAACATCCTCGAAGGCGGCGCGTTCATCGACAGTCTCGGCACGGGCCGCCCCGACATTCAGTTGCACTTCCTGCCGCTTCTCGACAATTTCGACAATACGCCCGGCGAAAAACCGCCTGCGAGCGAACACGGCATCACCGTGAAAGCAGGACATCTTCAGCCGAAATCGCGCGGTCGCGTCCTGCTGCGCAGCACCGATCCGGCCGATCTGCCGCGAATCGACGCGAATTTCCTCAGTCATCCCGACGACCTGTCCGGGCAGATACGCGCTGTCCGGGCGGGGCTGGACATACTGGCCGCGCCGGCGCTCGGCGCCCACGTCCGCGAAATCGTCGCGCCGTCGCGGCTCGAGCGCGACGACGATCGAGCGCTCGAAGCGTTCGTTCGACAGAACGTCAAGACTGTCTATCACCCCGCCGGTTCCTGCCGGATGGGCACGGACCCCGCATCGTCGGTCGTCGACCAGGCGCTGCGCGTGCATGGCGTCGCCAACCTGCGCGTCGTCGATTGCTCGATTTGCCCGCAGGTGCCGAGCGGCAACACCAACGCGCCTTCGATCATGATCGGAGAGCGCGGCGCCGATCTGCTGCTCGGCCACAAGGCGCCTTCTCCGTCCGCCGAGTGCGTCGGCTGAGCGTGCGCCGCTTCCCCCCCTCCAATCACTGAACAGGACTCGATCGACATGAGCGACATCCCACTTCTTCCCGAGGTGTTCCGGTTCCTCACGCAGGATCATGCGCATTTCGTCGGCGGCGCATCTCGCGCCGGCGCATCGGACCATCGTATCGCGATAACCAACCCGGCGACCGAGCAGACGATCGCCCACGTGCGCAACGCGGACGCGGCCGATGTCGACGCCGCCGTCGCCGCCGCGAAGGCGGCGTTCCACGGCGCCTGGCGCGATACGTCTGCGGGCCGGCGCGCCGAGATCCTGAACCGGCTCGCCGATCTCATCGAACAACACGGCGAGGAAATCGCCCAACTCGAAACGCTCTGCTCGGGCAAGCACATCCACGTATCGCGCGCGATCGAAGTCGCGCAAAGCGCGACGTTTCTCCGCTATTACGCCAGCTGGGCGACCAAGATCAACGGCGAGACGATCGCGCCGTCGCTGCCGTCCCGCGCGGGCGAGCGCTACACGGCGCTGACGTTTCGCGAGCCGGTCGGCGTCGTGGCCGGCATCGTTCCGTGGAATTTCTCGGTGATGATCGCCATCTGGAAGATCGCGTCCGCCCTCGTCACGGGTTGCACGGTCGTCATCAAGCCGAGCGAATTCAGCCCGCTGACGCTGCTGCGTCTTGCCGAGCTCGCGACCGAGGCCGGCGTGCCGCCCGGCGCGCTGAACGTCGTCAACGGCGACGGCAACGTCGGCCGCATGCTGATCGACCACGCGGACGTCGCCAAAGTGTCGTTCACCGGCTCGGTGGCGACCGGCATTCGCGTCGGCACGCAGGCGATCGGCGCCAATCTGACCCGCGCGACGCTCGAACTAGGCGGAAAGAATGCGGCCGGCTTTCTCGAGGACGTCGACGTCGACGACGCGGTGAGCGGACTGCTGACGGCGGGGTATACGCATCAAGGGCAGATCTGCGCGTCGCCGGAACGCGTGTACGTGCATCGTTCGAAGCTCGACGAAGTGCTCGAGAAGGTCAAGACGGGATTGCAGGCGATCCGCGTGGGCTCGCCGCTCGATGAATCCGTGGCGTTCGGGCCGCTCGCGAACAAGCCGCACCTCGACAAGATCCTCGGCTATTTCGACTGGGCGCGGGAAAACGGCGAGGTCGTATTCGGCGGCCGCCGCGTCGACCGCCCCGGTTATTTCGTCGAGCCGACGGCCGTGCTCGCGAAGCATCGCGACGACCGGCTGCTGCATGAGGAAACGTTCGGCCCCGTCATCAGCTTTCTGCCGTACGACACCGACGACGAGCTCGTCAGCCTGTTCAACGACACGCCGTTCGGCCTGACCGCAAGCCTGTGGACCAACAATCTCTCGAAGGCGCTACGGCTGATTCCCCGGATCGAAGCGGGCACGCTGTGGGTCAACATGCACACGTTCCTCGATCCGGCCGTGCCGTTCGGCGGCGTCAAATCGTCTGGGCTCGGACGCGAGTTCGGCAGTGCGTTCATCCACGACTACACGGAATTGAAGTCCGTCATGATCCGCTACTGACGCGGCGGCCGGTTGCCGCGCGACGCCGCGCCGAAGCGGCGCGCACGGGACGGCCCGGCTCGCGCGCGAGCTTCGTCCTTTTCGTTCCTTTTGCCCACCTCGCCCTTCCTGCGCCGCTTCTCGTCGCCTCGCACGCCGCCTCGTTTCCGGCGGCGACGGCCGCGCTTGCGCCCTTCACCTTCCGAACCCGGACAGCCGCCAACGCGCACCCGATCCGGCAATCACTCGAGCCCAGATTAAATCAGTGGCACTTATCCATTCAACCGTTTTTCATCAATTTGCCTGATTCAATTACGCAGCTTATCCTGCTTTTGCCGAATCGCGCGGCTTCGCCGCACGTGCGGCGCGCGTCTCACTCCATCAACGGATTCCCCATGCAAGCGAGTTTCCATCTAGCCCGGGTCGATGCGCTCCAGGACGAGGCGCAGGACATCCGCTCCTTTCGCATCTCGCGCGTCGACGGCCTGCCGTTCGACGCATACGAGCCCGGCGCGCACATCGACGTGACGAGCCCATCCGGCGTCACCCGCCAATATTCGCTGTGCGGCGACCCCGCGCAGCGCGCCTCGTATCAGTTCGCAGTAAAGAAGGAGTTGCGCTCGCGCGGCGGCTCACGCTCGCTGCACGACGACGTTCGCGTCGGCACCGAGCTCGCGGTCGGCACGCCGCGCAATTTGTTTCGGATCGCCGACGATGCGCGCGCGCACCTCCTGATCGCCGCCGGCATCGGCGTGACGCCGCTGTTGTCGATGGCCTACCGGCTCGTCGAGCGGCGCGCGCCGTTCCGGCTGCATTACTTCGTGCGCAGTCGCGCGCATGCGGCGTTTTTCGAGCGGCTGTCGAGCGAGCCGTTCGCGCCGCACGTCGCGCTGCACGTCGGCATCGAGCCGCCCGATCTCGCCGCGGCGCTCGACGCGTGCGTCACCGACGCCGCCCCCGGCACGCATCTCTATACGTGCGGCCCCGCGCCGTTCATGGATCAGGTCGTCGCGCGCGCGGCCGTGCGCATCGACGAAACCGCGATCCATCTCGAACGCTTCGCGGCCGAGCCGCCGCTGCCCGTCGCTGAAGGCGACGCATTCGAAATGCGGCTGCAGCGCAGCGGACGATCGATTCGCGTCGACGACAGGACGTCGATCGTCGACGCGCTCGCGTCGATCGGCGTCGAGGTCGACACGTCGTGCGGCGAAGGCGTGTGCGGCACCTGCATGGTGCCCGTCGTGAGCGGCGAGCCCGATCATCGCGACCACTGCCTGAGCAGGGCGGAGCGCGCGAGCAACAAGGTGATTTGCTGCTGCGTGTCGCGCTCGCGGTCGCCGGTGCTCGTGCTCGATCTTTGACGCCGCTTGTTCAGGGGGCCTTCGTTTTTTGCATCGTTCGCGCCGTTCGCGTCGCTTCGGTTGTCCAGCTCGCGTGACGTCGCGCGATATCGAATTGCATCGGACTGCCGATCTGCGCCCGCCCGACATCCCGAACACGCGCGCCTCCGCCGCACGTCCAGTCGATGCCCGCGCACCCTCCATCGCGCATCGGCGATCGAATACAAGCGGTTTGGTCCGCTGAATTGAAAAACGCCGCCGGTCAAACACCGCTCGACGAGCGCTACGCACTCGGACCAGTCGTCCGCGCCGAGCCGGCACGCAACCGCACGCGACCCAAACCGCCCAGCCGCTCGACCGCGCCCCCGCCCAACACTGCCGCCCCCCCTCAAGCCTCGTCGAAATGCTCGACGATCCCCGCCATCAGATCGCGCATCCACGCGATGCCCGCGTCGTCGTCGAAATGCTCGTGCCAGTGCATCGTCACCGGCACCGCGGGCAGCGGCACCGGCAGCGCATAGATCCGGAACGCGTCGCCGCGATTGAGGATCTGCGCGAGCCGCTTCGGCAGCGTCGCGTACAGATCCGTGACGCTCAGGATGCCCGGCAGCGCGACGAAGTGCGGCACTTCGAGCGCGATGTTGCGGCCGACGCCTTGCGCGCGCAGCGCATCGTCGAGCGCGTGATGGCTGTGCTCGACCGACATTACCTGTACGTGCGACGCCTGCAGGAACTGCTCGAGGCCGAGCGCGGCGGCCTTCGGCAGGCCGCGCCGCCGCCCCGTCATGCACACGTAGGTCTCTTCGAACAGCAGCCGGTGCCGGGTGCGCGGCATCAGCGCCGGCAGATTGCCGATCGCGAAGTCGAGCCGGCTCGATCGCAGCGCGTCCTCGATCTCGTCGACGGGCATCGGCCGCACGGCAAGCTTCACGCGCGGCGCACGCTCGTGCAGCGCGCGGCAGATCGCAGGCAGATACGCCATCTCGCCCGCGTCGGACAGCGACACCCGGAACGTGCGCGTGCTGACGGCGGGATCGAAGCTCTCCGCATAGCGCAGCGCCTCGCGCACCGTGTCGAGCGCGCGCCCGACGATGGTCGCGAGTTCGAGCGCGATCGGCGTCGGCTGCATGCCCGCGCGCGTGCGGATGAAGAGCGGATCGTCGAACAGCGTGCGCAGGCGGCCGAGCGAATAGCTGACGGCCGGCTGCGACAGCGCGAGCCGCTCGCCCGCCTTCGTCAGGCTGCGCTCCTCGACGATCGCCTGGAACACGCGCAGCAGGTTCAGATCGAGATGATCGATGGACGTCACGGCCGCCTCCTGAAAATTCATCGCATTTATGAATAGATAGATTTTAGATCAATTTGACGGATATCAAGCGCGCCGCGACACTGGCCGGACGACATGGCAAACATGCCAGCCCCGCAACCTCGCGACGACATCGCGAATTTCCTTCCGACCACGATGAGCGAATCTCCTTATCAGACCATCGACACGCGCGCGCTCGCCCGGCGCGTGGAGTCCGATCGCATCGCCCCGTCGATGTACTACGACCCCGAGCTGTTCGAGGCCGAGCTCGAGCGCATCTTCTATCGCACCTGGATCTGGGTCGCGCACGACAGCGAGCTGCCGAATCCCGGCGACTTCGTGACGACGACGATCGGCCGCCAGCCGGTCATCGTCGTGCGCGACAGGAACGGCGACGTGAACGTGCTGCAGAACCGCTGCCGCCATCGCGGCGCGACTGTCTGCGAAGCGCACCGCGGGAACGCGAAAGGCTTCACGTGCCCGTACCACAGCTGGTCGTACGCGCTCGACGGCACGCTGCGCGCACTGCCGTACGGCGACGGCTACGAAGGCGTATGCGACAAAAACGATCTGCCGCTCGTGAAGCTGCGCGTCGGCACCTACCAGGGCCTCGTGTTCGCGAGCTTCAATCAGGATGTCGAACCGCTCGACGATTTCCTCGGCGCGGCGAAGCCGTGGATCGACCTGTTCATGAAGCAGGGCGCGGGCTACCCGATCAAGTCGAACGGCGAGCACAAGTTCAAGTTCAAGGGCAACTGGAAGATCCAGCTCGAGAACACGACCGACCTTTACCACTTCCCGGTCGTCCACAAATCGTGGATGAAATCGATCGACGACGAGACGGCCGCCGCGATCACGAGCTTCATGACGAGCGACGCCGCGTTCTGCCGCGCGCTCGGCAACGGCCACAGCCTCGCCGTGCTGATGCCCGAGCTGATCGATCTCGACGAAGACGACGGCGCGCCGCTGCCACAACGCTTCGACGCGCTCGCCGCGCAGCTCGCCGAGCGGCATGCGCCCGACGAAGTGCGGCGTATCGTGCGCTCGCTGATGGGCGTCGGCTTCAACCTCAATCTGTTTCCGAACCTCGCGCTGTCGATGGCGTTCTTTCGCGTGCTGCGGCCGATTTCGGCGGAGGAGACCGAGATCCGCCACGTCGCGCTCGCGATGGATGGCGGCCCGGACGAGGCGAATCAGGTCCGGCTGCGGATCCACGAGCATTTCCAGGGGCCGTTCGGCTTCGGTAGCCCGGACGACGCGGAAGCCTGGGAGCGCGTGCAGCGCGGCGCGCATGCGGGGCCCGACGTGCCGATTCTCGTGAACCGCGGGCTGAACCGCGAAACGACCGCGCCGAACGGCGAAAAGACCGCGCATGCGACCGACGAGACCGGCATGCGCGAAGCATACCGGCAATGGCGCAAGATGATGGAGCAAGCATGATGGACGACCGCAACGCCCTTTTTTCCACGCGCACGTTCGCGCGTGCCGTCGAGTTCATCTGGCGCGAGGCCGAGCTGCTCGATCGCCGCGACTATCGCGGCTGGCTCGATCTGTGGGAGCCGGCCGGTCGTTACGTCGTCCCGATCGATCCCGCCGCGACCGACTTCGAAGCCACGCTCAACTATGTGTACGACGATCACGAGATGCGCGAGAAGCGCACGCAGCGAATGCTGTCCGGCTATTCGGCGTCGGCGTCCGACGCGGCGCGCACGGTGCGCACCGTGTCGCGCTTCACGCTCGAGAGCGAAAGCGCGGAGACGATCGAAGTGAAGTCCGCGCAGGTCGTCGTCGCATACAAGCGCGGCGTCGCGACGCTGTTCGCGGCGGACGTCACGCACAAGCTCGACCTGCGCGACGGCGACGTGCGTCTGGCCGGGAAGGTGATCCGCCTGATCGACTCGACCGATGCGCTGAGCGCGATCGGCTTCCTGCTGTGACGCCGCGGCGCCCTCGTCGCGGCGCGCATGCAAGCGCGTGCGCGGCGAGCGCGCCTTTTCGTCGACGTTTTCTCTTTCATCTCATCATGCCGACACTCGAAGTGTATTTGCCGGCCGGCCATCGAGACGCACGGAAGGCCGAGCTGATCGACCGGCTGACCGCGGCGACCGTCGCCGCGATTGGCGCGCCCGCCGAATCGGTGCGAATCCTGTTGAGCGAGCTGCCCGCGACGCACATCGGGCTCGGCGGTCGCAGCGCGGCCGACGGCGCGCCGCCCGCGCTGCCCGTGATCGTCGCGATCCTGATCTCCGGGCGCGCCGACGAGCAGAAGCGCGCGCTGATCGCCGCGCTGTCCGATGCGAGCGCGGCCGTGCTCGATGCGCCGTTGCAGGCGATTCGCGTGATCGTCAAGGACATCCCGACGACCGATTTCGGGATCGGCGGCAAGACGGCGCACGCGCTCGGCCGCTGACGATGCACACGCTCGTCCCGCGCGTCGGACGCCGTCCCGCTGCGTTACGCGAGCGGCAGCGAGAAGCGGCATTCGAGCCCGCCGCCCGGCGCCGGCTGCGCCCAGATCCTGCCGCCGTGCCGCGTGACGATGTTCTTGCACAGCGACAACCCGATCCCGTTGCCGCTGACTTTCGACGACGAGAAGCCGTCGAACAGTCGAGCGTGCACGCCGTCGGGCACGCCGGGCCCGTTGTCGACGACGTGCAGCACCGCGCGCCCCGCGTGCTCGCCGATGCCGAGCATCAGCGCGCGCGCCGGCGGAACGACGTCGGTCAGCGCCTCGATCGCGTTGAATGCGAGATTCAGGATCACCTGCCCGATCAGCACGCGCTCGCAGCGCACCGGCAGCGGCGCGTCCGCCTGCACGATCGCCACCGCGACGCCGGCTTCCTTCGCGCGCAGATCGATGAAATACGACACGTCCGCCAGAATGTCGCGCAGATCGACGACCGCCTCGACGGACTCGCGCCGCACGACGTATTCGCGCACGCTCTTGATGATGAGCGCCGCGTGCTCCGCCTGCCGGTCGGCGCCGCGCAACCCCCAGACGACATCGTCCGTCGAGCCCGGCTGGCCGAGCCGCTGGATCGCGCCTTCGATGAAGTTGCGCACCGCCGCGAGCGGCTGGCTCAGCTCGTGCGCGATCACGGCCGCCATCTCGCCCATCGCGTTGTAGCGTCCCGCGTATTCGAGCATCCGCGCCTCGATGCGCCGCGTCTCCTCGATCGCCACCTCGTCGGTCACGTCGCGGAAGTGGATCAGCAAACCGCTCAGGTCGCCTTCGATGTCGACGCGCCGGCACGTGATCCGCACCCAGCGCGGCGTGCCGTCGCGGCGCGCGATCCGGTAGCGCTGCGGCTCGGACGGACGGCACGCGGGCGCGTCGCGCAGTTGCGCGATCAGACGGTCGCGATCGGCGACCGTGCAGTAGTCGAGCACGTCGCCGAGCGGCTCGCCCGCCGCGATGCCGAGCACGCGCCGCCCCGATTCGCTGATGAACTGCACGCCGCCGTGCGGCGTCAGCACCGCGACGCCTTCGTCGAGGTCCTGCATGAACTCGCGCAGCCTCGCCTCGTAGCGCCGCAGCGCCTGGCGCGTCGCCTCCTCCGCGCTGATGTCGCGAAACTGCACCATCACGACGTCGCGCTCGCGCAGCCGCACGTGCGTCGCGGTGGCCTCCGACAGCATGTCGACGCCCGTGCGCGACCGGTAGCACCATTCGTACACCTGCGGACCGTCGGTGATCGAGCGGTCCATCGCGCCGACGCCGATCTCGCGCTGGTACTTCGGCCCGGGCCGCGTCATGTCAGGCGCCTTCAGCGGCAGCAGCTCCGCGACGGTAAAGCCGAGCACGTCGCACGCCGCGCGGTTCGCCCAGACGATCGCCTTCGTCTTCGCGTCGTGCAGCAGCACGCACAGCGACAGCGCATCGAGCAGGCGGCGGAAATCGTCTTCGGCGGGAAAGGTCATGGCTCGGTTCTGCGGGGGCGGCACGGCGCGGCGCGCGTGGATGTTCACATTAACACCCGTGCCGACGCGCCGCATCTGAAGAATTCTTTACGGAGACACGGCTCGTCCCCAGGTCGCGCGTCCATCGTCCCAATTGAAGCGTCCTTATTGCATTCCTAGACTGGATTCCAGCGATGCTCGTCCGCGCCGATGCGCCTACGCGCCCTTTTTCTTCCTCAGTCGATCCCATATTCAGGAGACCCGCCATGTCAGAAACCGCCGCCGCCGCCGTCGGCGCCGCCCGCTCCGCTCAGCCGCGCGTCGCGCCGGCATGCGGGCTCGATGCGCTGCCGCTCGACGACGTGATCGCCGTGGTGGCCGCGCGCCGCGACGAATTCGACCGGCTGTCGCACGTGCCGCGCGACGTCGTCGAGCTGTTCAAGCGCGCCGGCCTCTACCGCGCCGGCACGCCGACCCGCTTCGGCGGCGACGCGCGCCCGCCCGCCGAGTTTCTCGGGATGATCGAGCGCATCGCGACCGCCGACGGCTCGGCCGCGTGGGTCGCGAGCTTCGGCTCCGCGAACGTCTATCTCGCGGCGCTGCCGCTCGCGACGCAGGAAGCCGTCTACGCGACGGGGCCCGATCAGGTGTTCGCGGGCGGCCTCTTCCCCGTGCAGCCCGCGCGGCAAGCGCCGGGCGGCTGGCGCGTCGACGGCACGTGGAAGTTCGCGAGCGGCTGCAAGGGCGCGGACTGGCTCGGCGTCGGCATCGCGATTCCGGGCGCCGACGGTGAAGCGCCCGGCAAGCCGCGCACCGCGGTGTTCCGGCCCGAGCAGGTCGAGATCGTCGAAAACTGGGACGTGGTCGGCATGCAGGGCACCGGCAGCCACGATCTGCGCGTCGTCGACCAGTTCGTCGCCGAGCCCTGGACCTTCGTGCGCGGCGGCGCGCCGACCGTCGACGAGCCGCTCTATCGCTATCCGACCATTGCGTACGCGGCGCAGGTGCTCGCGGTCGTCAATCTCGGCCTCGCGCGCGCGGCGCTCGACACGGTGAACCGGATGTCGGGCGGCCGCAAGACGACGACGGGCGCGCCGCGCCTCGCCGACCGCGCGTACTTCCGGATCGAGCTCGCGAAGGCCGAGGCGCAGTTGCGCGCGGCGCGCGCGTTCTTCTACGAAGCGACCGACGAAGTGTGGCAGGCAATCGTCGCCGGCCGCGACGTGACGCCCGAGCACGTGAGCCTGCTGCGGCTCGCGGCGACGCACGCCGCGCGCGAAGGCGCAAGCGTCGTCGAGCGCGCGTATCGCCTCGGCGGCACGCCCGCGATCTATCGCGCGCATCCGCTGCAGCGGCTGCTGCGCGATGCGATGGTCGTCACGCAGCACGCGTTTCTCGGCGAAGGCAATCTCGACGGCGCCGGCGCGGTATTCACCGGCGTCGCGCCGTTTCCCGGCTATTTGTGATCCGACGCGTGCCGCGCGCCGGCGCCCGGCGCGCCGCCGCGCGGAACTCATGCACTGAGCGCCGCTGCGCGCGGCGCGATCAACCATCTTGAATTCAACCCGAACCGACAGGAGCCCTTACATGTCCGACCAACGCCCGTTGCCGCTGCGCGTGCTGTTCTGCTGCGGCGTCACGCAGAATTTCTTCGACCTCCCGCGCGACCGCATCGGCGAAGTCTGGCAGGCGTACGGCAAGATGCTCGCCGCCGTCGAAGCGATGGACGGCGTGCGCGTGCTCGGCGTGATGGACGACGACCGGCTCGTCGTCGGACAGTCCGACGGCGCGCCGTGGACGTTCTACATCATGGCCGACGTCGTCGACTTCGACACCGTCGCCGCAGTCTGCAACCTGTATCGCACAACGCCCGTCGGCGAATACAACCTGTGGCGGTACGGCAAGATCGAGGCGCGCGTCGGCCGGCCGCTCGCCGTGCCGCCGGCCGCTGCGCAGGCTGCCGCGTCGTGAGCGCCGCGACGAGCCGGCGAGGCCGGCGCACGAACGGCGATGCGGGCGAGCCGCGCGCGCCGGATGCGGCGAGCGCAATGCGCGCGACGAGGCTGCGCGGCGAGACCAAGGCCAATGCCGACATCGACGCCGACGCGGCGCGAACGGATCGCGCAAGCGCATCGTGCGGCGGAACCATCGCGCGCGACACGCACGATGCGCACGCCGTGCACGACACGCCCGTGGCCGCGCCGCCGACGCTCGCCGCGCTCGCGCGCCGCGTCGCGATGCTCGAAGCCGAGCGCGCGATCCGCGCGACGATGACGCGCTACATGTCGCTCTGCGACGTGCCGGCGGACGCCGCGGACCGCGCGTCGCTCGCGGCGCTCTTCACCGCCGACGCGATCTGGGAAGGCGTCGGCCCGCAGTACGCGCACCAGTTCGGCCGCCTGCGCGGCCCCGGCGAGATCGTCGCGATGCTGCTGCGCTATCTGCCGCCGACGCCGCATTTCGCGACGAACGTCCACTTCCTGACGTCGGAGACGATCGTCGTCGATGGCGCGGCGGGCCGAGGCTGCTGGATCATGCTGCAGGCGTCCGACTACGTCGACGCGCCGGCCGAGCTGATCGCCGCGCGCCTGACGGTGGACTTCGCGCCGAGCGCGGCCGGCGACGCGTGGCTGATCCGACATTTCCGCACCGAACGGCTGTTCGACGCGCCGTGGCGCGTCAATCGCCGCTCTCCAGCCTGATCGATCCCGCAACGAGCGCACCATGACCGGATTCATCGAAACGTTTTCCCTGGGCGGCCCCGGACCGACGATCGCGATCAAGGACACGATCGACATCGCGGGCCACCGCACGACGGGCGCGAGCCGCGCGCTCGCCGACGCGCCGCCCGCCGAGCGCCACGCGGAAGTCGTCGAGCGCGTGCTCGACGCGGGTTGGCGGATCGCCGGCAAGGCGAACATGCACGAGCTCGCATTCGGCATGACGGGCATCAACGACTACACGGGCACGCCCGTCAACCCACAGGACCCGGCGCGGATACCGGGCGGCTCGTCGAGCGGCTCGGCGTCGCTGGTCGGTCTCGGGCGCGTCGACGCCGCGCTCGGCACCGACACCGGCGGCTCGATCCGCGGCCCCGCCGCGTGCTGCGGCGTGATCGGCCTCAAGCCGACCTTCGGCCGCGTGTCGCGACGCGGCGTCGCGCCCGTCGACACGACGCTCGACTGCGTCGGTCCGTTCGCACGCGACGTCGCGACGCTCGTCGCGGTGATGGCCGCGCTCGCGCCGGGCTTCGACGCGTCCGTCGCATCGCCGCAGCTCGCCGCGTGTCGCGTCGCGATCGTCGAAACCGATTCGGACGCGGCGATTCGCGCGGCCGTCGAGCGCGCGGCCGGGCAAGCCGATTGCGCGGCCACGCCGTTGCGCCTCGACGATCTCGCGGCGGCGTTCGATGCGGGCCTCGCCGTGATCAACGCGGAAACGTCGCGCGCGTTCGGCCGCTTCGTCGGCAGCGGCAAGCTCGGCGCGGATATCGACGCGCGGCTGCGCGTCGCCGCGACGACGACGGCCGACCAGCTCGACACCGCGGAACGCGTGCGCGCGCGCTTCACCGCTCAGGTCGACCGCGCGCTCGGCACCGCCGACGTGCTCGTGCTGCCGACGCTGCCCGCGCTGCCGATCACGCTCGACGAAGCGCGCGGCGGCGCATCGGTGATTGCGATGTCGTCGCTGATCCGGCCGTTCAACCTGAGCGGTCATCCGGCGCTCAGCCTGCCGCTGCCGCTCGCCGGCTCGCCGCTGAAGGCGGGTTTGCAGATCGTCGGACGCAAAGGCGCCGACGAGCAGGTCTGCGCAGTCGCCGCGCGTTTCGAGGCGGCGCTCGCCGCGCGCTGACGCGGCGGCCGCGACACGACGATCGCGCACGAAACAGGCGCACCGATTCATTCACGCATTCAAGGAAAAAACGTTCATGTCGAATCGAGTGGTTCTGATTACCGGCGCGGCGCGCGGCCTCGGCGCCGTCGTCGCGAAGAAGTTTCATGCGGCGGGCTACCGCGTCGCGCTCGCCGACGTCGCGATCGACGCGGCGACGGCGCTCGCGCGCGAGCTCGGCGCCGATGCGGACACCGCATGCGCGCTGAAGCTCGACGTGACCATCAAGGCGGATTTCGAGACCGCGCGCGATGCGCTGGTCGCGCGCTGGGGACATGTCGACGCGCTCGTCAACAACGCGGGCGCGTCGAAGGTCGTGCCGTCGATGGAAATCACCGCCGAGCAGTTCGATCAGGTGATCGAAGTGAATCTGCGCAGCGTGCTGTTCGGCTGCCAGATCTTCGGCCAATACTTCGCGACGCGCGGTGCGGGCCGGATCGTCAACATCGCATCGCTCGCGGGCCAGAACGGCGGCTCCGCGACGGGCGCGCACTACGCGGCCGCGAAGGGCGGCGCGATCACGCTGACGAAGGTGTTCGCGCGCGATCTCGCCGCGCACGGCGTGACGGTCAACGCGATCTCGCCGGGGCCGCTCGATCTGCCGATCGTTCATGAGAGCGTCGCGCCGGACAAGCTCGCGCAGATCCTGTCTACGCTGCCGGGCGGCAAGCTCGGCTCCGCGGCGTTCGTCGCGGACGCGGCCGTGCTGCTCGCGTCGGGCGATGCGTACTTCGCGAACGGCGCGTGCTGGGATATCAACGGTGGGCTGTATATGCGCTGACGGCGAACCGCGCGGCCAGCGTCACATCGCGCGCCTGCGCCCGTGCCCGATTGCCATATGCACGCGCCGTTCTAGGGAAAATCTTCAGCATGCCGGAAGATAACGCCGCCGCATATGGCAGTCGCCCGTCTTTCGGCCGGCCGCCCCGCATCGCACAATGAAATCGCGCCATCAAACGATCATTCGCGACGGATACGCAACCGCCCGTCGAACCGGTCGGCGCATTCCCGAACTCATCAATGCAAGCGAGGGCACGATGACCCACTTCTACCATGCCGTGAAATCCGCTTACCCGGCAATCGTCGTTTCGAAACCCGGCGACGACGATTTCGCGGCGTTGAGCGCTTCCTGGAACATCATGACGCAATTCGAGCCGGCCTGCGTCGTCCAGCCAAACGACACGCGGCAAGTGTCGGAGATCGTGAAGCTCGCCAACGCATACGGCATCCGCAAGATCAACGCCCGAAGCGGCGGCCATTCGTTCGAAGGCACTAGCCTCGGCGGCATCGACGGCGGCGGGCTCGTCGTCGATCTCGTCAACATGCGGTCGGTCCACATCGATTCCGCGAAAAACGAAGCGGTCGTGGAAACGGGCGCGCTGCTTGGCCATGTCGCCCAGCAAGCCTGGGATCAAGGCAGGAAAATGCTGCCGACCGGCATCTGCGTCAGTGTCGGCATCGGAGGCCAGGCAAGTTGCGGCGGATACGGCATGTTCGCGAAGGGCTACGGCAACATGACCGACCGGATCATCGAAGCCGAAGTGGTTCTCGCCGACGGAACCGTCGTCGTGGCGAACGCGTCGCAACATGCCGATCTGCTGTGGGCGCTCAAGGGATCGGGCACGGGATCGTTCGGCATCGTCACCCGCTACCGCTTCCGGCTGAGCGACGCGCCCGCGCACGCGGCGAAATTCACGTTCGACTACGCGCTCGACAAGATCGACTTTCCCGCCGTGTTCAAGAGAATGCAGAACTTCAGTCTGCAATCCAAAGAGAATTTCACGACGATGATCGTCGGCTGGCAGGGATTTCTCGAAATCACCGGAACGATCGTCGCGCGCAACAGCGACGAGCTCGCCGCGCTGATCCGGGAGATCGAAACCGAATTCGACGATTCCGACAAGATCGAGATCCTGAAGATCGACTACATCGACATCGTCAAGAACATCGGCCTCACCCAGACTTCCGCGCCGTGGTACGACGACTTGACCAAGATCCGGCGCGAGCGGGACGAGCATTTGCGATTCATGAAGATCAAGGCCGGCTTCATGAAGGACGGGCTGCCCGACGAGGCGATCGAACGGCTCGCCGACATCGCCGCGAGGCAGAACAAGCGCGGGGCGCGCTTTCAGATTCTGAGCCTCGACCCCAGGCACAACGCATCCGACGCCGAAAGCGCGTCGATCAAGGCGCGCGGTTGCCCGCTCCTGATGGGCATGTCGGTCTGGATCGAAAGCGAAGGAAAAAGCCTGCGGGCCGCATCCGTCGCCGCCAAACAAGGCGTCAACCGTCTGGCCTGGCTCGACGAGTGCTACGAACTGTTCCATCCCTTCACGGTCGGCGGCTATATCGGCGACGACGATCTGGACGAATGGGCGCACGGCCGCAATCTGTTCGACAGCTACTACGGCAAGAATCTGGATCGTCTCATCTCGATCAAGAATCGATACGACCCGGAGAACCTGTTCAGACACGACTTGAGCATCCCGCTCGAGCGGCCGTCGTCGACGTGACGATGCGCATCGCCGGCCGGCCGCGCGGCGGCTGCCGGCATCGCGCGAACGCGGCCGACGGCCCGCTCAGCGGCGCGGCGGCGCGGCGGCGTCCCACACGCCGATCACGTCGCGCACGAGCGCCGCGATCGACGTCGCGCCGAGCTTTTCCTTGATGCTCGCGCGATGCACGTCGACCGTCTTCACGCTGATCGACAGATCGGACGCGATCTGCTTGCTGCCCTTGCCGTCGACGACGCCGCGCAGCACCTCCTTCTCGCGCGCCGTCAGCGCATCGATGCGCCGGCGCAGCTCGCGCCGCCTGCAGTCGGCCGCATGGCGCTGCGTCGCGAGCTTTATCGCACGCTGCACGCGCTCGAGCATCTGCTGCGAGTTGTACGGCTTCTCGACGAAATCGATCGCGCCGTTCTGCAGCGCGCGCACCGACATCGGAATGTCGCCGTGCCCGCTGACGAAGATGATCGGCAGCGTCGCGCCGCGCGCGTTGAGCTCGGCCTGCACGTCGAAGCCGCTGCTTTCGGGCATGCGCACGTCGAGCACGAGGCACGCGGGAACGTCGGGATCGAAGTGCGCGAGGAAATCGGCCGCGCTCGCAAAGCCCTCCGACTTCGCGCCGACCGATTCGAGCAGCCACGACAACGATGTGCGCATCCCGCTGTCGTCGTCGACGATATATACGATCGGAGCGGGTGATGTCATGACTGCCTCTGTGCGCGGAAAGGGGACGGGTATCGACTGCGCGCGGTGCAGCGTCTTCCGTGTGTTTCGTGTGTTTCGCGACGACCGTGACGACCGTCAACGTTCTCGACGAAACACATCATAACCAGCGCAATTCTTGATGAAAACCCCTTGCTTCGCCGATACGGACGTGCTTGCCGACAATCCCCGCGCGACTAGGTGAAATCTTTAGCGCACGTGGCGGCAACGCCAGCGCGCGTGTCAATCGCGCGAATTTTCTTCCGATGCGGCGTGCCGTACGCTTCGTTCATCCGGCCGGCGAACGATCGCAACGAGATCCGCGCTTCGACGTTTTCCGCTTCGCCCATCCATCGCAGGAGACAACATGTCAGGCCTTTCGAACGCACCGGCAGTAAGCGCCGCCATCGACGCCGACGACGCGCGCCGGCAGTTCCGTCAGGCGATGGCGCATCTCGGCGCGGCGGTGAACATCGTGACCACCGCGGGGCCGCACGGCCGTTGCGGCATCACCGCGAGCGCCGTGTGCTCGGTGACGGACGCGCCGCCGACGGTTCTCGTCTGCGTCAACCGGTCGAGTGCGATGCACGCGGCGTTCGCGCGCAATCGCAACGTGTGCGTCAACGTGCTGCCGAGCGAGCACGAACTGCTCGCGCGCCATTTCGCGGGCTTCACCGGCCTGCCGATGGACGCGCGCTTCAGCCTGCCTTTATGGGACGAAGGCGCGCACGGCGTGCCGGTGCTGCGCGACGCGCTCGCGAGCCTGCAGGGCGTGATCGTCGAATCGAAGGAGGTCGGCTCGCATGCGGTGATGTTCGTCGAAGCGACCGCCATCCGCGTGCGCGACGACGGCGACGGCCTCATCTATTTCGGCCGCTCGTTTCATCGCGTCGCGCGGCCGGCAGGCTGACGCCGCGGCTCCGGCGAGCGCGTGCGGCTCAGCCCCGCTCCGCCGCGGCCAGCACCTGCGCCACCAGCGGATGATGCTGCCCGCGATGCGACCGGATCGCATAGATCTCCTCCGTCACGCCTTCCGCGCGCCCGAGCCGCCGCAACCCGCGCAGCAGCGCGACGTCGCCCGCGCCCGGCTCGCTCAGCGGAAACACGCCGAGGCCGCGCGCGGCGAACACGGCCATCAGCGCGCTGTCCTCGAACTCGCCGACGATCCGCGGCCGAATGCCGTGCGCGTCGAACCAGCGGTCGAGCCGCGAGCGCAGCGCCGCATGCGCGGTCGGCAGCAGCACCGGCAAGTCGGCCAGGCACTGCGGAAAGCGGCCGCGCGCCGCCGGCGACACGATCGCCGTCGGCCCGTGCCAGTCGACGGGCGACGCAACGATCCGCTCGCTCGCGAGCCGCAGGTTCGCGCGGCGCGGCGCCGGCTCGCCCGCGAGCACGAGATCGAGGCGATGCAGCGCGAGCTCGGCGAGCAGCTCCTCGTACTCGCCGTCGTGACAAAGCAGCCGCAGCGACGGCGCCGCGAGCGCGGGCTCGAGCACCGCGTGCGCGGTGAGCTTCGAGATGCCGTCGGTGAGCCCGACCGCGAGCCGCGCCCCCTCGCCGCGCGCCGCTTCGCGCACCTCGTCCTCGATGAGCTGCCCGATCCGGAAAATCTCCTCGGCGCGCGCGAACGCGGCCTGCCCCGCGTCCGTCATCGTCACGCCGCGCCCTGCCGGCTTCAGCAACTGGTGCCCGATCGATTTTTCCAGCTCGCGCACCTGCGCGCTGATCGTCTGCACCGCCATGTCGAGCCGCTCGGCCGCGCGGGCGAAGCCGCCTTCCTTCACGACGACCCAGAAGTAATACAGATGGCGAAAGTTCAGCATCGCGCCCTCTTGCGTTGTCATCGAAACTTCGTAAAAACCGAACTATAAATCAGATTTCTACTGGTTTTTACGAAACACGAAAACGCCGATCATCATGGCTTCGACATTCGATTGACGACCCGATCCGACAACAATCATGGACTACCTGCTGACCCTCGCCGCCGATCCCGCCGTCTGGGCCGCGCTCGTGACGCTCGTCGCGATGGAAATCGTGCTCGGCATCGACAACCTGATCTTCATCTCGATCCTGAGCAACAAGCTGCCGGAAGCGCAGCGCGCGCGCACGCAGCGCCTCGGCATCGGCCTCGCGCTGATTCTCCGTCTCGCGCTGCTCGGCACGGTCGCGTGGATCGCGCGGCTCACCGAACCGGTGTTCACGCTGTTCGACCATGCGTTCTCGTGGCGCGATCTGATCCTGATTTCGGGCGGCCTGTTCCTCGTCTGGAAAGCGACGAAGGAGATGCACCACCACGTGTCGCGTGACGGCGCGCACGAAGCCGGCTCGACGAACGCCGTCGGCCTGACGATGTGGGCCGCCGTCAGCCAGATCCTCGTGCTCGACATCGTGTTCTCGATCGACAGCATCGTCACCGCGGTCGGCATGACGACCCACATCCCGATCATGTTCGTCGCGGTGATCGCGGCCGTCACGGCGATGCTGTTCGCGGCCGGTCCGCTGTCGCGCTTCATCGACCGCAATCCGACGATCGTGATGCTCGCGCTGAGCTTCCTGATGGTGATCGGCATGACGCTGATCGCGGAAGGCTTCGGCTCGCACGTGCCGAAGGGCTACATCTATGCGGCGATGGCGTTCTCCGCGTTCGTCGAAGGGATGAACATGCTGGCGCGGCGCGCGAAGGCGAAACATGCGAAGCGAATCGCCGCGGAGTGACGCGCCGCGGCGCGATGCGATGTGATGTGAACGGTTGCGCGGTTCGGCTCGTTCGGGCCGCGCGATGCGAAACGTCGCGCGCCCCGGTTCGGCCGGGTCGCGACGGGAAACGAAGCGCGGCTCGTCCGCGCGCCCTCGAAAGGAGTGGAACGATGAAATGCCCTGTTTGCGTGACGCCCGATCTGCTGATGACCGAACGGCAATCGATCGAGATCGACTACTGCCCGACGTGCCGCGGCGTATGGCTCGATCGCGGCGAACTCGACAAGCTGATCGCCCGGGCCGATGACGACGCGAATGAGCGACGGCGCGATTCGGCGCGCGATGTCGGCCGCGACGCGCCGCCCGCGCGCGGCGAGCATGACGGTCGCGATCGCTGGCGACACGACGGCCACAAGCGCGACGAGCATTACCGGTCGCAGCACGGCGGGTATCGGAAGAAGAAATCGCTGTTCGATATGTTCGATTTCGACTGAGGCTGGCGTCGGTATCGGCGTGTTTCGAGCGGGTGATGTCGAGCGGACGATGCCGGCGACGCAGCGATGCGCCGCCGGCGCCGTCCCGTCCGCTCTTCGCGCGATCCTTCTCCACGCGATCCAATCCGCGACGAACGCACGCGATAGGCGTTCGGGCGTCCTTCACAGCGAAGCGCACAAGCCCCTGCCTTATACCGCCCCCTCACCGCTGGAGACGAAATGACCGCAACGCGTTCCATTCGATGTCTGTGTGGCGCCGTCGCCGTGAAGCTGACGGGCGAACCGGCCGCACGCGCCAACTGCCACTGTTCGCCGTGCCGGGATTTCTACGGCGCGTCGATGCTGTCGGCGACCGCGTGGCCGGCCGAGCAGGTCGCCGTCGTCGAAGGCGTCATCGCGACGTTCGCGCATCCGACCCGGCAACTATCGCGCGCGTTCTGCCCCGCATGCGGCGAGACCATGTTCGGCACGAACCGGCTCGGGATGCGCGTCGTGCCGAATGCGATCGTCGCGCGCGCCGCGGGCGGCGAGCTGCCCGACAGCCTGCGGCCGACGATGCATCTGTTTTATCGGCATCGGATCGTCGACGTACGCGACGATCTGCCGAAATATCTCGACGGCTGGGATGGGCCGACCGACGACGCGTGAACGACGCATGACGCGCGGCGCGACCTGATCTAGAGCGGGCAATCGGTAAACAGATCGAGCACCTGCGTGAAGAACGCCCTCGCCTGAGCGTCGTCGCGCAAATCGAGCCCGGCCGAATCGCCGCCGTACACGCCGCTCGACTTCGGACGCGCATTCGCGTGGCGTCTCGCATATTCGGCCGCTTCGCCGAGATCGTCCCGAAACCGCTCGACGACGCCCGGCTGCGTCTGCGGTCCGGTCACGCACAGGTGCAGCGCGTCCGGATGCTGGAGCCCGTTGAAGCGCCAGCCGTGCCGCCGCATGCAGTCGTTCACGTGATAGATGTCGAACGCATCCGACGTGAATGCGAAGCAGAACGTCGGCTTGCCGAGCACGCGCAGCTCCGGGATCGCAAGAACGGCGGCCTGCATGTCGAACGCCGTGTCGAATATCGGCTGCGCGCGGGCCAGATACCCTTCGCGCCCGAGGCTGCGCAGCGCCGCCCACGTCGCGGCGATCAGGCCGCCCGAGCGGCTGCCGGACAGGCCGGGCGAGCCGTACACGCCGCCCGCCCAGTCGGTCATCAGGTAGTACTGATGGCGGCGAAAGCTCGCGTCGCGCCACGCGAGCACCGAGCCGCCCTTCGGTCCGTAGCCGTATTTGTGCGTGTCGGCCGAGATCGACGTGACGCCCGGCAAGCGGAAATCGAAAGCCGGAATGTCAGGATAACCAAGCGCTTCGCCCCAAGGCAGGATCCAGCCGCCGAGACAGCCGTCGACGTGCAGCCACACGTGCTTGTCGATCGCGACGTCCGACAGCGCGGCGATCGGATCGATCGTCCCGTACGGATAATTGCACGCCGAGCCGACGATCATCACGGTGTCGGCGTCGATCGCATCGCGTACGAAATCGACATCGACCCGCATCGTCTGCGAATCGATCGGCGCGACGATCACGTCGAAGCCGAACAGATGGGCGGCCTTGCGAAACGCCGGATGCGCGGACGCGGGCCAGATCATCCGCGGCCGCACGATCCCGCGCTCGGCGCGCGCTTTCTCGCGATAGGCGAGCGTCGCATTCAGAATGCTCTCCGTGCCGCCGAGGCTCAGCACGCCGCATGCGCGATGCGCGGCGTCGTGCTCGGTCACCGCCTCGCCGTGCAACAGCGCGACCGTCATCGCGACGATCTCGCTTTCCATCCGGTTCATGCTCGGACACAGGTCGCGCTGCAGCGCGTTGACGTGACTGAATAGTCCGTACGCTTCGTTCAGGAACGCATAATGTTCGTGATCGCCGCAATACATCGTGCCCGAGCAGCGGCCGTTCTCCCATTTGCGGTCTTCACGCACGGCCATCGATCGCAGCTGCTCGAGCAGCCGCTCGCGCGGCATCCCGTGTTCCGGAAATCCATGCATCGCGCCGAATTCGGCGGCGTACGGATAAAGCTGCTTGATGCCTTCTTCGAGATCCATGACGTCCTCCTGTGCGATGCCGGCATCGACATGCGAAAACTCGCCGATGCCGATCGAATTTTCCAGGCTCACGCATTGCCGTTCGAATTAAGGCTGCCTAATTAACAGCTTAAAAATTTTCTGGACGTTCGATTCAATCACGCTATTCTTCGACTTACATCCTAATAACAATCGGGACATGTCATGAAAAAATACGCATTGGCTTTCTTGTTGATGCTGTTTTCATCGATATCGGCAATGGCGGGAGCAATCATTCCGTCGGGCGGCACATTGGTCGCCGGGCAATACGTGATGTCGAACAACGGCAATTTCGCATTCGGCATCGACGCGGCCACCGGCAAACTCTATTTCCACTACAAGTTCCCGACGCGGGCGTGGGGCGCGAGCTCGGCGTCGCAACTCTTCGGCACGAAGCCGGAAGGCGCGCTCTACGTGGGCAAAGGCGATCGGCTCGTCATGCAGACCGACGGCAGGCTCGTGTTCTATTCCGGGAACGACGTCGTCTGGAGCAACTGGTATTCCGGTCCCGCGCCGACCCCGGGCTCGTATGCGGTCGTCGAGGATTTCGGCGTCGTCGCGATCTATCCGCCTCAAGGCGGCTACCCGTCGTTCGTGTGGCCGTTCGCACACATCACGCCGAACGACGGCGCGGTCAGTACGGTCGTCGGCTATTCGTTCGGCATGAATTTTCCGGTGCTCAACGGGCGTCAGTCGCTGCAGATCTTCAACAACGTCACCTATTACCTGTGGAACAAGAGCTTCGCGTCGGACAGCGTCGCGATGCAGCCCGACGGCAATCTCGTCGTCTACAACAAGGGGCAGGCCGTCTGGTCGACGGGAACGTCGGGCAATCCGGGCGCCTACATGCTGTTGACGCCCGTCGGATTCGTGCTCGGCAAGCAATACAGCGGCATTCTCGCGAACGTGCCGTATCCGGTGTCCGTCGATCAATCGAGCCGCGCCAGCGGCCCGAACGATCCGAAGCCGAAGCCGGGCACGCCGCCGCCTCCTTCGCTCAATCTGCCGATCAACGCGAGCTGGAAGTGCTATTACGTCAAGGACTGGCTCGTGTGCTACGCACCCGGCTGAACGACGTCCGATCGCGCATCGGCGGCCGCGCGCCGCCGGCGAAGCGGCCATGCGCGCCGCAGGCGACGGGCCGCGCCGCCGGCCGATTGGTTCGTTTGCCTAAGCGCGCTGCAATGCATGGAAAATCGGCCGATTGCGCTTGAACGCCTCGACGAATTGCGCCGACATCTCCGCGTAGATCGCCGCGTTCACGCGATTCGGCTCATGGATGCTGCGAATCCGCACGCGTGCGCCGAACTCGTCGAAATCGAGCAAGCCGAGCCGCTGGAACGCGAGTAGCGCGGTCCCGACGCACGTCGTGTATTGCGGCTGCTCGACCCGATGAACCGGCGCGTTCAACACGTCCGCGACGATCTGCGACCACGCATCCGATTCCGCGCCGCCGCCATAGAACACGAAGTGCGAGAAGCGCCGTTTCGCGAACGCTTCGACGGGGCCGCGCAGCCAGCGCAGATTCATCGCGACGCCTTCGAGCACCGCGCGCGCGAGATGGCTGCGCGTCGCGTCGAGCCCGACGTTGACGAAGCCGCCGCGCATCGACGCATCCGCGTACGGCGCGAGCGATCCGGCAAGCCATGGCATGAACATCACGCCGCCGCTGCCGGGCGGCGTCGCGTCGATCGCCGTTTGCAGGCGTGCGAAGCAATCGTCGCGCGGCAGCGCGCCGAACGGATCGTCCGCGTAGACCTGCTGCTCGATGAAGTGCTTCAACGCCGCGCCGCCGACGCCGTTTTCCGCCATCACGAAATACGTGTCCGGCACGGGACTCGGCATGCTGAGAATCGCGTGACGGATGTCGGTTCGCTTGAAGCGCACGTGCGCGATCATCACGCTCGAACTGCCGATCGACAGCGCCGCGTGCTCGCCCGCGAACGCGCGCGCGCCCATGCCGCCCGCTTGCGTGTCGTTCAGCCCGGCGACCACCGGCGTATCGCGCGGCAAGCCGAGTTCGTCCGCGACGCCGGGCAGCACGCGGCCGACGATCGCGTCGACCGGCAGCAGCTCGGGCAGCTTGCCGGCGTCGATGCGCGAGTAATGGACGAGCCGCGGATCGTAGCGCGTCGCGTTCAGGTTGCGGTTGTCGATCGCGAGCGACATGAACGCCGTGCACTGATTCGCGCACGCGCGCCCCGTGAAGCGCAGATTCAGATAGTCCATCGGCTCGAGAAACGTCGCGGTGCGCGCGTAGACGTCGGGCTTCGCGTACTTCAGATAGCGCATGTGCGTGAGCGAAATCCCGCCTTCGACAGGCGGCAGCCCATGCACGCGCAGCCAGTGCCATTGCCGAAGCAGCGAATCGGCCCGCTTCGGATAATTCGCCATGTCGCGCATCGCGTGCGGCGCGCCGCGCCGGTCGAGCCAGAGCATCATGTTCGCGACGGGCGCGCCGTCGGCGCCGATCGGCACGATCGACGAATACTGGCTGCTGCATGCGACCGCAAGCACGCTGCGCGGCGCGACGCCCGACGCATGCAGCGCGAGGCTGCACGCATGCCTGACCGCGCGCCAGACTTCGAGCGGGTCCTGTTCCGCGCCACCGCCCGGCGCATGCAGCGTCGCGACGGCCGCGCGCGCCGCCGCGACGACTCGCCCGTCGAGCGACACGACGGCGGCCTTGGGGCCGCTCGTCCCGAGATCGATCGCAAGCACGCAAGGTTCCGTCTTCGTCATGACGCCTCCGTCGTGGCGGATGGGATGCCGCGCTTAACGTCTGAAGAATAGGCGAACCGGCGCGCCGGCGTGATGCTTTGCGCGACGGCCGAAGCTGAATGGAGGATTTGGAACGGAGACTCGCGAGACGAACAGCGCGTCGAGCAGGCCGGGTAGCCGGAAATCCGCGCGGCGGATCGCGCCGACCGCATCGGAATGCAGCGACGAAAGCCAATGGCAATGGAACGATCCGGTTCGATCGACCGGACGCGCGGTCGAGTGAAAAACGGAAAACGATGATGGCGCGACTGGCCATGCACGCAAGGGAATCATCGGACGATCGAGCCACTGCGCGTTCGCCGGAGCGCGCAGTCGAAATAGCCGATTGAACGAGAAGCCGCGTTGAAATGGCCGCGTTCGAAACAATACGTGCCGCGCGGCGGCCGTCGATCGAGGCGACGCTCGATCAACCGATGCGACACGCCATCACGTCGAGCGACCTTCCTCCCGCTTCCTCTTCGCTGCGGGCGGCCGCGCCGTCTCGTGCCGCAACAGGAACTGCACCGCATAATCGGCGAGCGCGTCGAAGCCGAGCGGCCCGTCCGGCTTGTACCATTGCGCGACCCAGTTCAGCGCGCCGAACATCAGCAGCCGATCGATCGGCGTCGGCGCGGGCCACTCGCCGGCGGCCTGCAAGCGCTCGATCACGCCGTCCCACACCGCCTCGTAGCGGTCCTTCAGCTTCAGCACCTTCGCCTGCATCGCTTCGTCGAGCGACTTCCACTCGTACAGCAGCACCGGAATGAAATCGTGATCCGGAGACACCAGCGTCTTCAGGTGCGTATGCACGAGCGCGCGGAACGCGTCGCGCGCGGGTTGGTTCTCGACGTCGAGCGCCTCGATCCGCGCAAGCGCGTTCAACATCCCCTGCTCCATCACCGCGACGAGAATGTCCTGTTTCGTCTTGAAGTAGTAGAACCAGCTTCCCGCCTGCACGCCCGCCGCCGCGGCGATGTCGCGAACCGTCGTTCGTTCGTATCCCTGCGTGCGGAACAGCTTCGCGGACTTGAGGATCAGCTCGTCGCGCAGCGTCGCGCTCTCGCCCTTCACGGGACGCCCGCGTTTGCGCGTGGCCTGGGGTATGGCGCTCATAGAATCACAATGCGATGTTTCGAACCGGCATTCGCCGCCGCAAAGCCGCCGCGAAGCCGGAAATTCGAACGATTATCGGCGAGTTTCAAACGCTTGGAAAGCCGATCCGCCCGCATGCGCCGCCCGTTCCCCGAGCGCCCCGCCCTAATATTCGAGCTGCCGCGCCGCGAGATCCTTCAAGATTTCCTCCGCGCCGCCGCCGATCATGTTGACCTTCACTTCGCGATAGATGCGCTCGGGCCGCGTGCCGCGCATGTAGCCCATGCCGCCCAGAATCTGCACGGCGGCGTCCGCGCAGAACTGCATCGTCTGCGTCGCGAAATTCTTCAGCATGCAGATCGACGCGACGAGCGTCGGCGCGCGCTTGTCGAGATGATCGATCTGCCATGCGCATTGTTCGAGCCACGCGCGCGTCGCATCGATGCGCATCGCCATGTCGACGAGCTTGTGCCGGATCACCTGGTGATCGGCGATGCGCTGCCCGAAGGTCCGGCGCTGCCGCGCCCAGTCGAGCGCGTCTTCGTAGCAGACTTCCGCGAAGCCGAGCGCCGACGCGGCAAGGCTGAAGCGCTCGAGATTGAAGTTCTGCATGACGAGCGGAAAGCCGCCGCCTTCCGCGCCGATCAGATTCGCGGCCGGCACGCGGCAATCGTCGAAACGCAGATGCGCGGTATCGGACGCCCACCAGCCCATCTTCTCGAGCGGCGTCTTCGACAAGCCCGGCGTGTCGCCTTCGACGAGCAGCAGCGACAGACCCTTCGCGCCCTGCGCGCTTGGATCGGTGCGCACCGCGACCGTGTAGTAGTCGGCGCGGATGCCCGACGTGATGAACACTTTCGCGCCGCTCACGACGTAATGGCCGCCGTCGCGCACCGCGCGCGTGCGCAGCGCGGCGACGTCCGAGCCGCCGCCCGGCTCGGTGATCGCGAGCGCCGAGATCTTGCGGCCCGCGAGAATGCCGGGCAGCACGCGCGCCTTCAGTTCGTCGCTGCCCGCATGCACGATCGGCGGCGCGCCGATCGTGTGCGACATCAGCGAGCTGACGACGCCGCCCGCGCCGCAGCGCGCGAGTTCGATCGAGCAGATCAGCCGATGAAACATGTCGACGTCCTCGACGCCGCCGTAAGCGTCCGGAAAGCCGATGCCGATGAGGCCGATGCGCGCCGCCTTCTCGTACAGTTCGCGCGGAAACTCGCCCGCCTCGTCCCAGTCGTTCACGTACGGCGCGATCTCCTGCGCGACGAACCGGCGCAGCGTATCCTGAAATTCGATATGTTCCGGTCGGTAGTACGCCGGGTTCGGGATCGCGCGCTGCATCGGTGTCTCCTGTCGGTGCGCCGGGAACCGGCCGCATACGTGCCGATTCTAGGAATGCGGACAAAATAAATCAACTGATTGATTTATTAAATTCGCGGCGCTACGATGTGCGCACATTGCAACGGCGACATTCGGGACACCCGATGAACACACTGCAAGGAAAAACCGTTTTCATCACCGGCGCTTCGCGCGGCATCGGGCTTGCGATCGGCAAGCGAGTGGCGAGCCTCGGCGCGAACGTCGTCATCGCCGCGAAGACCGCGGAAGCGAATCCGAAGCTGCCCGGCACGATCTACAGCGCGGCGGCCGAGATCGAGGCGGCGGGCGGCGCATGCCTGCCGCTTCAGGTCGACATCCGCGACGAGGCGCAGATCGCCGATGCGTTCGCGCGCGCCGCCGAGCGTTTCGGCGGCATCGATGCGCTCGTCAACAACGCGAGCGCGATCAGCCTGACCGACACGCCGAACACGCCGATGAAGCGCTTCGACCTGATGTTCGACGTCAACGTTCGCGGCACGTTCGCGTGCACGCAAGCGGCGCTGCCCTATCTGAAGCAGTCCGCGCAGCGCGGCGGCAACCCGCACGTGCTGACGCTGTCGCCGCCGCCGAATCTCGATCCGAAGTGGTTCGCGCCGCACGTCGCATACACGATCGCGAAATACGGGATGAGCCTGTGCGTGCTCGGCCACGCGGAGGAATTCCGCACGCACGGCATCGCGGTCAACGCGCTGTGGCCGCGCACGGTGATCCGCACGACGGCGCTCCAGATGATTCCCGGCATTGCCCCCGCGATCTGCCGCACGCCCGAGATCGTCGCCGACGCGGCCGCGCACGTGCTGTCGCTCGACGCGCGCACGCACACGGGGCGCTTCCTCATCGACGAACAGGTGCTCGCCGACGCAGGCGTCACCGACCTGTCGCGCTACGCGGTCGTGCCGGGCACCACGACGTTTCCGAACGATCTGTTTCTCGACTGACGGAAAATTCACATGGGATATCGCTCACAACTTCGCGCGGGCAGCTTCGACGGCAAGATCGCGCTCGTCACCGGCGGCGGCAGCGGCATCGGCCGCTGCTGCGCGCATGAGCTCGCGTCGCTCGGCGCGCACGTCGTGCTGCTCGGACGCAACGCCGACAAGCTCGCGAACGTGTCGGCCGAAATCCACGAAGACGGCGGGCGCACGGACACGATCGCATGCGACATCCGCGACGAAGACGGCGTGCGGCAAGCGGTCGCGCAGATCGTCGAGCGGCACGGCCGCGTCGATCTGCTCGTCAACAACGCGGGCGGCCAGTTCCCCGCGCCGCTCGAGCAGATCAGCGCGAAAGGCTGGCAGGCAGTGCTCAACACGAATCTGCTCGGCGGCTTTCTCGTCGCGCGCGAGTGCTACGTGCAATCGATGAAGCCGCGCAAGACGGGCGCGATCGTCAACATCATCGCCGACATGTGGCACGGGATGACCGGCATGGGCCACAGCGGCGCCGCGCGCGCCGGCATGCTGAACTTCACGGAAACGGCCGCCGCCGAATGGGCGCCCGTTCGCGTGAACGCGGTCGCGCCCGGCTGGATCGCGTCGAGCGGCATGGACACCTATCCGGATGCGGTCAAGCCGATGTTGCGCGCGCTGCCGAAGATGGTGCCGCTCGGCCGCATCGGCAACGAAGCCGAAGTGTCGGCGGCGATCGCGTTCCTGCTGTCGGACGCCGCATCGTTCATCAGCGGCGCGTGCCTGCGCGTCGACGGCGGCGCACCGAACGCGCGCCGCCATTTCCCGATGCAGCCCGCCGATGCGAACGCGCCGTTCGACGGCTTCCATCGCGCGATCGCGCCCGAACTCTTCAAGCGCTGACATGCCGATCTTCGATTCCCGCCTCGACACGGCAAGCGCCGCGTTCCGCGACAACGCGGACCACATGCTCGCGCAGATCGCGCAATTGCAGGCGCTGCACGCGCGCGCCGCGGACGAATCGGCGAAGGCCGGTCCGCGCTTCGAGAAGCGCGGGCAGTTGCTGCCGCGCGAGCGGCTCGCGCTGCTCGTCGACGCCGGCGCGCCATTCCTCGAGCTCGCGTCGCTCGCCGGCTATCTCGTCGGCGAAAGCGATCCGGACAAGTCGGTGCCGGGCGCGGGGCTCATCGGCGGCATCGGCTACGTGAGCGGCACGCGCTGCATGATCGTCGTCGCCGATTCGGGCATCGACGCGGGCGCGCTGCAGCCGATGGGCCTCGAGAAATTCCAGCGGCTGCAACGGATCGCGCTCGACAACCGGCTGCCGTTCGTGCATCTCGTCGAATCGGCGGGCGCGAACCTGATGCAATACCGCGTCGAGGAATTCATCCACGGCGGCCGTCATTTCTTCCAGCTCGCGAAGCTGTCCGCGGCGGGCATCCCGGTGCTCACGCTCGTGCACGGCTCGTCGACCGCGGGCGGCGCGTACATGCCGGGGCTGTCCGACTACGTCGTGATGGTCCGCGACCGCGCGAAGGCGTTCCTCGCCGGCCCGCCGCTCCTGAGGGCCGCGACGGGCGAGATCGCGACCGACGAGGAGCTCGGCGGCGCGACGATGCACGCGAGCGTGTCGGGGCTCGCCGAATACGTCGCGGACGACGACGCCGACGGCATCCGGATTCTGCGCGAGCTCGTCGACAAGCTCGGCTGGCGCGAGCGCGAAGCCGCGCTGCCCGTCGGCGGGGAGCCCGCGCTCGATCCGCAAGGACTGCTCGGCATCCTGCCGCGCGACGGCAAGAAGCCCGTCGACATGCGCGAGGTGATCGCGCGGCTCGTCGACGCATCGGATTTTCTGGCGTTCCAACCATCGTACGGACCGGCCACCATCTGCGTGCACGCGCGCATCCACGGCATGCCCGTCGGCATCGTGACGAACAACGGCCCGCTCGATCCGGCCGGCGCGACGAAGGCGACGCACTTCATCCAGGCGTGCTGCCAGAGCGACGTGGCGCTCGTCTATCTGCAGAACACGACGGGCTTCATCGTCGGCAAGGCGTCCGAACGCGCGGGGATGATCAAGCACGGCGCGAAGATGATCCAGGCGGTATCGAACGCGACCGTCCCGCAAATCACGATCCTGTGCGGCGCATCGTTCGGCGCCGGCAATTACGGGATGTGCGGCCGCGGCTTCGATCCGGCGTTCGTGTTCTCGTGGCCCAACGCGCGCACCGCGGTGATGGGCGCGGAGCAGGCCGCGCTCACGATGGCGATCGTGATGGAAGGCACGGCGCGCGCGAAAGGCGTCGAGCCGGACCGCGCGCGCATCGACGCGCTGCGCGAGAAGATCGTCGCGAACTTCGAGCGCCAGACCCACGCGTTCTATACGTCGGGCCGCATGCTCGACGACGGCGTCATCGATCCGCGCGACACGCGCCGCGTGATCGCGATGACGCTCGCCGTGTGCCGCGACGGCCGGGGCAAGACCGTCCGGCCGCTCACGTTCGGCGTCGCCCGCCCCTGATCCGGAGACATCATGCACTTCACCGAAGAACACGCCGCCATCGCGCGCACCGTCAAGCGCTTCATCGAGCAGGAGGTCAATCCGCACGTCGACGAATGGGAGGAAGCCGGCATCTTTCCCGCGCACGACGTGTTCAAGAAGCTCGGCGCGCTCGGCATGCTCGGCCTGAGCAAGCCCGCCGCGTTCGGCGGCGGCGAGCTCGACTACAGCTACGAACTCGTGATGGCCGAGGCGCTCGGCGTGTGCGCGGCGGGCGGCGTGCCGCTCGCGATCGGCGTGCAGACCAACATGGCGACGCCCGCGCTCGCGCGCTTCGGCTCCGATGCATTGCGCGGCGAGTACCTCGCGCCCGCGATCGCGGGCGAGCAGGTGTCGTGCATCGGCGTATCCGAGCCGGGCGCGGGCTCCGACGTCGCGTCGATCCGCACGGCCGCGCGCAAGGACGGCGACGACTACGTGATCAGCGGCACGAAGCTCTGGATCACGAACGGCACGCAGGCGGACTGGATGTGCTGCCTCGCGAACACGTCGGACGGCCCGCCGCATCGGAACAAGTCGCTGATCGTCGTGCCGCTGAAATCGAAGGGCGTGCACATCGAGAAGAAGATCCGCAAGATCGGCATGCATTCGTCGGACACCGCGCAGATCTTCTTCGACGACGTCCGCGTGCCGCGCCGCAATCTGATCGGCGAGGAAGGCCAGGGCTTCACGTACCAGATGCTGCAATTCCAGGAAGAGCGGCTCTACGGCGCGGCGGCCGCGCTCGTCGTGCTCGATCGTTCGATCGACGAAACGATCGACTACACGCGTCAGCGCAAGATCTTCGGGCGGCCCGTGCTCGATCACCAGGTCGTTCACTATCGGCTCGCCGAGCTGAAGACCGAAGTCGAGGCGCTGCGCGCGCTCACCTATCGCGCGACCGAGCTGTACGTGCAAGGCGGCGACGTGACGACGCTCGCGTCGATGGCGAAGCTGAAGGCGGGACGCCTCGCGCGCGAAGTCACCGATAGCTGCCTGCAATTCTGGGGCGGCATGGGCTTCGCGTGGGAATCGAGCATCTCGCGGACCTATCGCGACACGCGCTTGTTCTCGATCGGCGGCGGCGCCGATGAAGTGATGCTCGGCATCATCTGCAAGAAGCTCGGCACGCTGCCGCGGGAGTGACGCGCGATGACCCAGACGACTTCCCCGACGCTCGCGCCGCTGCACGTCGCGCAGGCGGACGGCATCGTGTTCGCGACGCTGAACCGGCCGGCCAGGCGCAACGCACTGACCGACGATCTCGTCGCGGCGCTCGACGCCGAATGCGAGCGCGTCGCCGCCGATGACGGCGTGCGCGCGTTCGTGCTGCGCGGCGCGGGCGGCGTGTTCTGCGCGGGCGGCGACTTCGGCGGCTTCAAGGCGATGATGCGCGAGCCGGCGCCCGCCGGCGAGATCGATCCGATCGCGGCGTCGAACCGCCGCTTCGGCGCGCTGCTCGACAAGCTCGCGGCGCTGCCGATGCCGACGCTCGCCGTGATCGAAGGCGCGGCGATGGGCGGCGGCTGCGGGCTCGCCGCCGCGTGCGACCGCGTGCTGATGGCGGACGATGCGCATCTGTCGATGCCGGAGACGTCGCTCGGACTGCCGCCCGCGCAGATCGCGCCGTTCATCGTCGCACGCGCGGGCGCGGTGCGCGGCCGCTGGCTGATGCTGACAGGCCGCAGGCTGTCCGCCGCCGACGCGCTGCATGCGGGCCTCGTCGACGAAACCGCGAGCGCCGACGGCATCGATCCGCTGCTGCGCAGCGAGCTCGCGCGCGTGCTTGCGTGCGAACCGGCCGCGCTGCGCGCGACGAAGCGGATCGTCGCCGATGCGCTGCGCCGCGAGCGCGGCGCCGTCCTCGACGCGGCCGCGGACGAATTCGCCGCCGCGCTGCGCTCGGGCGCCGCCGTCGAAGGGCTCGCCGCGTTGACCGACAAGCGCGCGCCGTACTGGGCGAGCGACGCGCCGACGCTGCCGGAGATGCCATGAGCGAGCGCCGCTTCACCCGGCTCCTGATTGCGAATCGCGGCGAGATCGCGGTGCGCGTCGCGCGCACCGCGCGGCGGCTCGGCATCGCGACCGTCGCGGTTTACTCGGACGCGGACGCGCGCAGCCCGCACGTCGGCGCATGCGACGCGGCGGTGTCGATCGGCGGCACGACGCCCGCCGAATCGTACCTGTCGATCGACAAGCTGATCGACGCCGCATTGAAGAGCGGCGCGCAGGCGATCCATCCGGGCTACGGCTTCCTGTCCGAGAACGCGGCGTTCGCACGGCGCGTCGCCGATGCGGGCCTCGTGTTCGTCGGCCCGCGCGCCGACGCGATCGACGCGATGGGCGACAAGGCGCGCGCGCGCCGCCGGATGGCCGCGGCCGGCATCCCCGTCGTGCCCGGCTACGACGGCGACGATCAGAACGAAGCGCGCATTCTTGCGGAGGCCGAACGAATCGGCTTTCCGGTGATGCTGAAGGCATCGGCGGGCGGCGGCGGGCGCGGAATGCGCCGCGTCGACACGCGCGACGCGCTGCCCGCCGCGCTGAAGCTCGCGGTGTCCGAAGCGCAGAAAGCGTTCGGCGACGGCCGGATGATCGTCGAGCGCGCGGTGATCGAGCCGCGCCACGTCGAAGTGCAGATATTCGCCGACGCGCACGGCCACGTCGTTCATCTCGGCGAGCGCGACTGCTCGGTGCAGCGCCGCCATCAGAAGATCGTCGAGGAAGCGCCGTCGCCCGCGGTCGACGCCGCATTGCGCGCGCGGCTCGGCGCGACGGCCGTGGCGGCTGCACGCGAGATCGGCTACGTCGGCGCGGGCACCGTCGAGTTCCTGCTCGATCGAGACGGGCAGTTCTACTTCATGGAGATGAACACGCGGCTGCAGGTCGAGCATCCGGTGACCGAGCTGATCACGGGACAGGATCTCGTCGAATGGCAGCTGCGCGTCGCGCGCGATGAAGCGTTGCCGCTCGCGCAGCAGCACGTCCGGCTCGACGGCCACGCGATCGAGGTGCGTCTCTGCGCGGAAGATCCCGCCGACGATTTCCTGCCGCGCACGGGCGACGTGCTGATGTGGCGGCCGGGCCGTCATGTGCGCTGCGACCACGCGCTCGCCGACGGCGTCTCGATCAGCCCGTTCTACGACTCGATGCTCGGCAAGCTGATCGCGCATGGCGGCTCGCGCGCGGAAGCGATCGACCGGCTCGCGAGCGCGCTCGACGACACGGTGCTGCTCGGCGTGCCGAGCAACCGCGCGTTTCTCGCGCGCGTGCTCAGGCATCCGTCGTTCGTCGACGGTCGCACCGTGTCGACCGCGTTCGTCGCGCAGCATTTCCCCGGCAACGACAGCCGCCGCTTCGCGCCGACGGACGCCGCGTGGGCCGTCGCCGCATGGTTGTCGGTCGCCGCCGTCGACCGCGCCGACGCGACGCCGCTCGCGTGGCGCGGCTGGCGCAACGGCGCGCCGCTGCCGGTGCCGTACCGGCTGTCATGGGCGGGCTCCGGCGGCGATCATCCCGATGCGCGGCGCGGCAGCGTGACGATCGATCGGCGAAGCGTCGTCGTGCACGCGCACGGCCGCTCGCCGCTCGCGCTCGAAGGCGCGCCGCCCGCGCATCCATGCACATCGTCGTCGGTCGCGCTCGACGGCCGCACGCTCGACTACTGCTTCGCGATCGCGCACGGCCGCCTGTGGCTGCAACTCGACGGCATCGATTACGCGTTCGCGATCCACAACCGCGAAGGCAACGCGAGCGCCGACGCCGCCGACAGCGACGGCGTGCTGCGCGCGCCGATGAACGGCCGCGTGATCGCGGTCGACATCGACGAAGGCGCGACGGTCACGGCCGGGCAAACCGTCATGGTGCTCGAAGCGATGAAGATGGAGCACGCGATCACCGCGCCGTTCGCGGGGAGAGTCGCGTCGCTCGGCACGCGCGCGGGCGAGCAGGTCGCGCCCGGCCAGGTGCTCGCGCAACTCGAGCCGCAAGCCGGCTGAACGCGGCCGGCATCCGACACAAGGAGATTTTTCGATGAGCAAACCGGTCGTCATCACGTGCGCGCTGAACGGCATCTTCACGGACCCGAAGCAGTTCAACGTGCCCGTCACGCCCGAGCAGATGGCGCGCGAAGCGAAAGGCGCGTACGACGCCGGCGCATCGTGCATGCACGTGCACTTCCGCCGCCAGGAGCCGGACAAGGGGCACCTGCCGTCGTGGGACCCGCGGCTCGCGGCCGAGATCGCGCAGGCGATCCGCGACGCGTGCCCGGGCGTGATCTTCAATCAGTCGACGGGCATCGTCGGGCCGAACGTCGACGGCCCGCTCGCGTGCATCCGGTCGATCCGCCCGGAGATCGCCGCATGCAATGCGGGCTCGCTCAACTATCTGAAGGTGAAGGCCGACGGCGCATGGGCATGGCCGCCGATGCTGTTCGACAATCCGGTCGACAAGGTCGCGTCGTTCCTGAAGACGATGGCCGAGACGGGCGCGGTGCCCGAGTTCGAGTGCTTCGACACCGGCATCGTCCGCTGCATCGACATGTATGCGCGCGCCGGATTGTTCGCGGGACGCGCGAACTACAACTTCGTGATGGGCGTCGAGTCGGGGATGCCCGCCGACCCCGAGCTGCTGCCGATCCTGATCCGGCTGCTGCGTCCGGACTCGACGTGGCAAGTCACGGCGATCGGCCGCGCGAACATCTGGGCGCTGCATCGGCGCACGGCCGAGCTCGGCGGACAATTGCGGACCGGTCTCGAAGACACGTTCTATCTGCCGGACGGCGCGCGCGCGACGTCGAACGCGCAGCTCGTCGATGCGATCGCGACGGTCGCGCGCGAAGCCGGGCGGGAGATCGCGTCGCCGCAGGAAGCGCGGCGGATGCTCGGCACGCGCGCCGACGCGGCGTCGCATGCCTGATCGGGTGGAAACGCGATCGGATGGATGCTTGATCGCAATGGCAGCATCGGCCGCGTGTGCGGCCGGCGTACCGCGGACACTGCGGAGGTTGTAGCGACGCGGTAGCGAGCGCGAGACTTGCATCCGCTGCAACGCAAGCCTATGCGTCCGCGCTTGGTCTGCGCGTGGAAACGCGATGCGTGCGCATGCATCGCGCATCACGCACTGCGCGTCGAGCACGAAAGGTGAGGATTTTCGGGAGGCCGTCGACGCCGTTCCGAACCGACGAAACCGGCGCACGTCGGCGCTGTTCGAATGCACCGGGCCGCCGCATCACAACGAACCGAGACCGCGGCCGCCGCGCGCGCCCGGCGCTCGCCAGGAGACGACATTGACCTCGATCGCCCCGGACAACCTGCCGCTCGAACGGCTTCAGCATTGGGAACGCGCGCGCGCCGACGACATCTGGCTCGTCCAGCCGACAGGCGGCGGCGAAGTCCGCCGCTTCACGTGGCGCGAGGCGGTCGACGAAGCGCGCCGCATCGCCGCGCACCTGCGCGCGCTCGACCTGCCGCGCGGCTCGAACATCGCGATCCTGTCGAAGAACTGCGCGCACTGGATCCTCGCCGATTTCGCGATCTGGCTGAGCGGCCATGTATCGGTGCCGCTCTATCCGACGCTCGGCGCCGAATCGATCCGGCAAGTCCTGACGCACAGCGAAGCGGCGGCGCTGTTCGTCGGCAAGCTCGATGCATGGGAGCAGATCCGCGCGGGCGTGCCGTCGCACGTGCGATGCATCGGCCTGCCGTATCTGTCCGGCGCGCCATTCGACGGCGCGCGATGGGACGACATCGTCCGCGACACCGCACCGCTCGCGGACCACGTGACGCGCGCCGCCGACGAACTCGCGACGATCGTCTACACGTCGGGCACGACGGGCGATCCGAAGGGCGTGATGCTGACGTTCGGCGCGCTCGCATGGTGCGTCGAGCCGGTCTTCGACCTGATCGCGCTCGGGCCCGACGACCGGATGATCTCGTACCTGCCGCTGTCGCACGTCGCGGAGCGCGGCTACGTCGAGATGCTGTCGGTGCGCACCGGGTTCACCGTTCACTTCAGCGAATCGCTCGATACGTTCATCGCCGATCTGCAGCGCGCGCGGCCGACGTTCTTCATCTCGGTGCCGCGGCTCTGGGCGAAGTTCCGGCACGCGGTCGCGAGCCGCCTGCCGCCCGGCCCGATTCCCGATGCGATGAAGCCGATGATCCTGCAGCAGCTCGGCCTCGATCAGGTCCGCCTCGCCGCGAGCGCGGCCGCGGCGATCGAGCCCGCGCTGCTGACCTGGTATCGCGATCTCGGGCTCGAGCTGCTCGAAGGCTACGGGATGAGCGAAGTCTGCGGCGTGTCGCATTCGTGCCGGCGGCACGACATGCGGCCCGGCTACGTCGGCACGCCGGTGCGCGGCGTCGAGAGCCGCCTCGCCGACTCCGGCGAGATCGAGATCCGCTCGCCGGGCAACACGATCGGCTATTACAAGCGCCCGGACCTGACTGCCGCGCTCTTCACGCCGGACGGCTTCGTGCGCAGCGGCGACAAGGGCGAGCTCGACGACGCCGGCCGCCTCAAGATCACCGGGCGCGTGAAGGAGATCTTCAAGACGAGCAAGGGCAAGTACGTCGCGCCGTCGCCGATCGAGAACCGGCTGACGACGCATCCGTTCATCGACGCGTGCTGTGTCGTCGGCGCGGGGCTGTCGCAGCCGTGCGCGCTCGTGTCGCTGTCCGACGAGGGCCGCCGGCTCGACGGCAACGGCCGGCGCGCGGCGCTCGCGACGTCGCTCGGCGAGCATCTCGAACGCGTCAACGCGAGCCTCGACGATCACGAGAAGCTGCGCTTCGTCGTGGTCGTCGATTCGATCTGGAACGAGACGAGCGGATTCGTGACGCCGACGTTCAAGGTGCGCAGGAATCGCGTCGAAGAGCGGTATGCGCCGTTTCTCGAGGCGTGGGACGCGCGGGGGGCGGCGGTCGTCTGGGAGTCCGACGCGGCGTGACCGGCGCCGCTTCGCCACGGCATCGCTCGATGACAAAAGGCGCGCCGAGCGGCGCGCCTTCTTCTTTCCGCGACGACCAGCGACGCAAAGCGGGCACCCCGCGCCGGACGACGGCACGCCGACATCGCGCGCCGTCGATTCAAACCCGATCAAAAGGCGCTCGACCATCCGAATACGGCGGCGTACGCCGCGGCCCGCCGAGCGCGTCTCAGCGCGATCTGATCAATTCAGTCCGTCATTGAATCGAAATGGCGCTCGCGGATATGCCGCGCACCAATTCGATCTTTTTTATCGCCATTCATTTAAATTACATCCGATTCCGGCAAGCTGTCTGAATCCGTCCGAATCCACATCGCGACAAAATCTGGCCGATTCGTTCATCGAATATTTCCTCGGTTTTCAGGAATCGCTTCCAAAACCTGCCTGCCCCCGCCGCACCGTCACGATATCAAGTCCAGCGCTATCCATCGTTCACCGCATCGAAACGACGCACGTCGGACTAGGAAGCGCGCGAGGCGCTGGAAACGGTTTCCGGCAATCTTTATCCGATTGACACATTCGAATCCTAATTCCGCCTCGAAAAGCTGCTTTGGTGTATCAAACACTTCAGCGTTGACGATAGGAAAATTCATATTGAGTTTCAAATGTCATCAATGAAATATGTACCAAACAATTTACTGAGAGATATCTGATGAGCTCCGGCCAGCCTCCGTCTCCGAGCGAAGGTGCGAGCCAGCCCGAGGGTGCGATCGGAAGCGCGATTCCCGCGTCTTTTTCTTCCGATTCGCATGGCTTGGCTCGCCCGACAAGCATCTTGCCCCGTTCAGCCGTCCGTCTCGATCGCCGTATCGCCGCCGTCGTCACGCTGCTTCCCGCGTTGGGCACGGTCGCGGCGATCGCTTTATGGGTCGGCGGCCATGGGCCGGGCGCCGTCGAACTGATCGTGTTCGCGGTCTTCTATTTCGCGACCGCATTGGGGCTCGAAGTCGGCTTTCATCGCCACGTGACGCACAAGGCGTTCAAGGCGAAGCCGTGGGTGCGGGCCGCGCTGATCGCGCTCGGCTCGATGGGCGCGCACGGCCCCGTCAACTGGTGGGCGTCGACGCACCGGCGCCATCATTCGACGAGCGACGGCGACGGCGATCCCCATTCGCCGCACCTGTCGGGCGAAGGCGTCGGCGGCCGGCTCAAGGGCCTGTATCACAGCCACATGGGCTGGCTGTTCGTCGGCGAGTCGACGCGGCCGGCGGGATGGGAAAAATACGTGCCCGACCTGTACCAGGACCCGCTCGTCTTCAAGCAGCACATGGCGTATTACCGCTGGGTCTGGATCGGCCTCGCGCTGCCGCCGCTGATTTGCGGGCTCGCGTCGCGTTCGTGGACGGGCGTGCTGCTCGGCTTCCTGTGGGGCGACATGGTGCGGATCTTCGCGGTCAGCCATTGCATCTGGGCGCTGAACTCGCTGTGCCACGTGATCGGCCGGCGCGATTTCCACACCACCGCGCACGACCGCAGCCGCAACAGCCTGCTGCTCGCGATCCCGACGTTCGGCCAGGGCTGGCACAACAACCATCACGCGTTTCCCGCATCCGCGTTCACCGGGCTGCATTGGTGGCAGATCGATCCGGGCGGGCTGTTCGTACGCGTGCTGGAGCGCCTGCACCTCGTCTACGACGTGCATCGCCCCTCCGAAGCACTCATCGAAAAGAAGCGCATCACACCATGAACGACTCTCGACGGGAACCCAGAAAATGAAGAGCGCCATCTTGAAGGCAGTGGAAATCGACGCGAGAAGCCACGAGGACATCCTCGACTGGATGACAGGCTATCTGGCAGCCAGGCTGCGCACCGACAGCGGCTCGATCGACGTGAACAAGCAGTTCATCGAATACGGCCTCGATTCGGCCGACGCGATGCGGATGGTCGGCGATCTCGAGGACTATCTCGGCTTCGAGCTGTCCCCGAGCCTGCCCTATCAACATCCGACGATCGACGCGCTCGCGCAGGCGCTCGCCGATCTGTCGGCCAATCGATAGGGAGACCGAACGATGACCGTCCAGCTCGAGAACCGGGAAACCGGCGCGCCGAATCGCGGCGCGCCGTACGGCGCGTCCGCCGACGCGATCCAGTATCACTACGACATCGGCAATGCGTTCCTCGCGCTCGCGCAGGAAAGCGGCCGCAACTACTCGTGCGCGATGTACGAGGAAGGCGATACGCACGAACAGGCGCAGATCCGCAAGCTCGATTACCACATCGCGCAGATCCGGGCGCGCGGCGCGGAACGCGTGCTCGACATCGGCTGCGGCTGGGGCGCGCTGCTCGACCGGCTCGCCACGGCCGCCGGCGTGAAGGAGGTCGTGGGGCTCACGCTGTCGAACGAGCAGCTCAAATATATCGGCGAGCGATACCGGCACCCGGGCATCGACGCGTTGCTGCGGAACTGGCAGGACTACGAGCCCGAGCGGCCGTTCGACGGCATCATCTCGCTCGGCGCGTTCGAGCACTTCGCGAAGATCGGCGAAGACAAGGTTCAAGCGTATCGGCATTTCTTCAGGAAGTGCCACGATTTCCTGAAGCCCGGCGGCCGGCTGTCGCTGCAGACGATGGGCTACGGCGACGTGCCCCGCGACCGCCAGCATTCGGATCTCTTCATCGCGCGCGAAGTCTTTCCGGAATCGGATCTGCCGTACCTCGCGGATATCGTTCGGGCATCCGAAATGCTGTTCGAAGTGGAGCTCGTCCGCAACGATCGCCACGACTACGTGAAAACGATGCGCGCGTGGTTCGAGAACCTGCGCGCGCATCGCCGCGAGGCGCTCGAGCTCGCGCCGCTCGAGGTGGTCGAGCGCTACGAGCGGCTGTACCGGACGATGAGCTATTCGTTCGATCTCGGCGCGTTCGTGCTGTATCGAATCACGTTCCGGCGCATCGAGCCGAACCGGATTCACGCCGGCTCGCAACATCGGGCGGCCGTCGCATGAAGGACGCGCCCGCCGACAACGCCGGCCGCGCAGGCCGCGCGGAAGCGCCGGACCGCGCGGCATCGCCGACCGGTTCGGCGGCTCCGTCCCCGCCCGGCGATCGCGCGTCCGGGCACCTGTCGCGCGCGTCGTCGGCGCGCCATCTGGGCGTCGCGTCGATACCGGCCGTCGGCACCGTCGCCGCGCTCGCGCTCTGGGCCGGCTTCGGCCTGGCCCCGCGCGCGCAGGACGTCGCGATGCTCGCGGTCTTCTACGTGCTCAACATCCTCGGCATGGAGCTCGCACTGCATCGCTACTTCGCGCATCGCACGTTCAAGGCCGCGCCGCCGGTGAAGATCGCGCTCGCGATCCTCGGCTCGCTCGCCTACATGGGGCCGCTGATGTGGTGGGTCGCGATTCATCGGCTGCACCACGCGAACGCCGACCGGCCCGGCGATCCTCATACGCCGCAGTTGGGCGGGCGCGGCTTCGTCGGCCGCGCGAAGGGCATCCTGCACGGCCACGTCGGCTGGCTGTTCGACCCGTCGTCCGCGCGCCCGAAGGGCTGGAACCAATACGCGAACGACATGTACCGCGACCCGACGCTGTTGCGCATCCATCTCGCGTACGACTTCTGGCTGCTGTTCGGCCTGCTGCTGCCGGCCGCGATCGGCGGGCTGCTCGATCTGTCGTGGAAGGGCGCGCTGCTCGGCCTGCTGTGGGGCGGCGCCGTGCGGATCTTCCTCGCGACGAACGCGATCTGGGCGGTCAACTCCGTCGGCCATTCGCTCGGCGGCCGCCGGCCGTTTCCCGGCCGCGACCAGAGCCGCAACGCATGGTGGCTCGCGATCCTGACGCTCGGCGCCGGCTGGCACAACAACCACCATGCATTTCCGCAATATGCGAGCACGCGCTTCAATCGATGGCAGATCGACGTGACCGGATCGCTGATCGCGCTGCTCGAGCGGCTGGGGCTGGTGTGGGACGTCCAGCATCCCGATCGGGACGCGATCCGCCAACGGCTCGCTGACGCGCGTCGCGGCGATGCATGACGCACGTTCTCCTTCGACAGCAATCGACCGGATCTCGCGATGACGACACTCAAGATCTTCGATGCGCGCGTGCACATGCTGCCCGACGTCGTCTCGAAGCTCGTCTGGAAGAACTACGAGCGCGACGCGTGGAAGATTCGCCATGAACTGCTCGCCGAGCAATCGATCGCCTTCCTGAAGGAGCGCGGCGTCGCGCGCGCGGCCGGCATCTGCTATGCGGCGCAGCCGGGCATCGCGCCGTTCCTCAATGACTTCGTCGCGCAACTGGCGTCGCGGCATCCGGCGTTCGTCGTGCCGTTCGGCACCGTGCATCCGCACGACCGCGATTGCGCGCGCGAGACCGTCCGCGTCCTGGACGAGCTGAACTTCGCCGGCCTCAAGATCCACTGTCACTTGCTGAAGATGGCGCCGGACGACGACGCGCTCGCGCCCATTTTCGAAGCGGTCGCCGAACGGGGCAAAGTGCTGAACCTGCATTCGGGCGCCGTCGCGAAGAACAACGCGCAGATGGATGAAATCCGCCGCTTCTGCAACGTCGATCGCTTCCGGCGCGCGATGCGGCGCACGCCGCATCTGAAGGTCGTCGTCCCGCACATCGGCTATGACGAAGTTCAGGAGTACGTCGATCTGCTCGACGCGTTCCCCAACCTGCATTTCGATACGGCGATGGCGTTCGGCGGACACCGCGTCGCGACGGGCGAGATCGTGCCCGACGTCAGGCCGCTGCGGGAGACGCGCTTTCCGCGCGGCGCGCATCCGCGTCTGCCGACGCCGTGGAAGCCCGCGCTCGAACAGCTCGTGCCGCAAATATGCGATCGTCCCGGCCGTTTTCTGTACGGCAGCGACTTTCCGCTGATCCCGTACGAATGGGATTTCGAAATCGAGCAGTTGAAGCGCTATCTGCCCGCGGACGTGCTGCACAAGGTGCTGTGGGAAAACGCCAGCGCGCTGTTCGACGGCGGCGCGCATGCGGGCGCGTCGGCCGCAACGCTCGCAGCCGGACCGACGACGGAGACGACACGATGACGCATGCCGACCACTCGCCGCCCATCGACGCACTGGCCGCCGACGCATTCGCCGATTTCGTCGAACTGACGCGATACCGCGCCGCGCATCAGCCCGATCTGCGAGTCTATTCGTTCATCACGGGCGGCGATCGCGCGGAGCAGCATCTCACTTGCGCCGATCTGGACCGACGCGCCGGCGCCGTCGCGGCGGCGCTGGCCCAGGTCGCCCGCCCCGGCGACCGCGTGCTGCTGCTGTTTCCGCCCGGAATCGACTACATCGCCGCGCTGTTCGGCTGCATGTATGCGGGCGTCGTCGCGGTGCCCGCGTATCCGGTCGAGCCCGCGCAGGCGGAGCGCACGTTGCGGCGGCTGATCGGCATCGTCGAGAATTGCACGCCGGCCGCGATCCTGTCGACGACGATCGTGCGCGACGACGCGCACCGCATCGAAGCCGGCTCGCCCGCGCTCGGCGGGCTGCGCTGGATCACGGTCGACACGCTCGGCGACAGCGCCGGGCGCTACGTCCCGCCGCCCGTGAATCATCGATCGCCCGTCTACCTGCAATACACGTCCGGCTCGACCGGCGCGCCGAAGGGCGTGATGATCAGCCACCGGAACCTGCTGCACAATTCCGCGCTGATCGCGAGCCGCTTCGAGCACGACACTGACAGCCGCGGCGTGATCTGGCTGCCGCCGTATCACGACATGGGGCTGATCGGCGGCATCCTGCAGCCGCTCTACGTCGGCTTTCCGGTGACGCTGATGTCGCACGTCGATTTCCTCAAGCATCCGCTGCGCTGGCTGCGCACGATCGGCGAGCGGCGCGCGACGACGAGCGGCGGACCGAACTTCGCATACCAGATGCTCGCGACGATGCGCATCGCCGATGCCGATTTCGACAAGCTCGATCTCAGCTCGTGGGACCTCGCATTCGTCGGCGCCGAACCGATCCGGCACGGCACGCTGCACGCGTTCTCGCAGCGCTTCGCGCGCTGCGGCTTTGACGCGCGGGCGTTCTATCCGTGCTACGGCCTGGCCGAGCACACGCTGTTCATGACGGGCGGCCTGAAATCGCAGCCGCCCGTCGTCGTCGCGCCGCGCGATGCGGAACCGGTGCGCGCAGAATCCGAAACACAACGCGCGAGCACGGCGATCGGATGCGGCGACGCGGCCGGCGACAGTCTAGTGCGGATCGTCGATCCCGATACGCGCATTCCATGCGATGATGGCCGGGTCGGCGAAATCTGGGCGCAAGGGCCGAGCGTCGCGCTCGGTTACTGGAACAATCGCGCGCTGAGCGAACAGATTTTCGAAGCCGAGCTGCCGGGCTATGACGGGCGATTCCTGCGCACCGGCGACTATGGTTATCGGTCGGGGCCCGAAGTTTTCGTCACGGGCCGCCTGAAGGACATGATGCTGATTCGCGGCGCCAATCATTACCCGCACGACGTCGAAGAGACGATCGAGGCGCTCGACGCCGAACTGTTTCGCCCCGGCGGATGCGCGGTGTTCGCGCTCGAGGCCGACGCCGCGCCGCAAGTGATCGTCGTGCGCGAGCTGCGGGCGCGCTATCTGAAGGCATTCGGCGACGGCGATCGCGAAAGCGGCCATACGCCCGACGCGCTGTTCGGCAAACTGCGTCAGGCAATCAATCTGCACCACGGCATCGCGGTGCACAACATCGTCTTCACGTCGCCGTCGGCGATACCGAAGACGACGAGCGGAAAGGTCCAGCGGCACGCCTGTCGCGAACTGTTTCTCAACGACACGCTGCCGGTGATCACCCAGTGGCGCGCGCAGCTCGACGCGCCGAATGAAACCCGGAACAACTGACGAGGAACGCGGCATGCAAGAAAAACTGGATGCGGACTACTTCAACCGGTTCGGCGCCGACTATCTGCCGGGCCTGCTCGGCATCGTCGTCGACCAGGTCGAGAAAAACCACGTGCTCGCCGAGCTGACGATCCGCAAGGCCGTGCTCGCGCACGGCATCCTTCATGCGGGCACGATCGTGAGCCTCGCCGATACCGCGTGCGGCTACGGATGTCTCGCGAGCCTGCCGGAAGGCGCATCCAGCTTCAGTACGCTCGAACTGAAGAGCAATTTCATGGGCACCGCGCGCGACGGCGCGATCGTCTGCGAGGCGCGCGCGATCCACAGCGGCCGCATGACGCAAGTGTGGGACGCGACCGTCCGGCATCGCGAAACGGACAAGCTGCTCGCGACGTTCCGCTGCACGCAGATGATCCTCTGGCCGACGAAGTAGAGTGCGATGAGCGCCCCGCGCCTGAAGGAATCGACGCATGCGGCCGCTCGCGAGCGGCGCGACGGCATCGACATGACGTGGCTCGATCCGCTGCGGCTCGGCTTGCGCGCGGCGCGGATCAAACGCGGCTGGGCCGCGCAGTCACGGCCGGACGTGCGTTTCATCGACGTGCCGGCCGCGACGATCCGCGTGCGCGCCGCCGGCCCGCGCGAGAGCGGACGGCCGACGATCGTGCTCGTCTGCGATCCGCCGAGCGTCGTCGAGCATTTCGACCCGTTGCTCTCGCGCGTCGCGCAACACGCGCGCGTGGTCTGCTTCGAGCCGCCGGGCTTCGGCTTCTCCGTGCCGAACCGGCATTTCACGTTCTCGTTCGACGACTACCTTGCGGCGATCGAAGCGATGCTCGCGAATCTGAACGAAGGGCCTTACCTGCTCGCGTTCTCGTGCGTATGGGCGCATATCGCGTTGCAGATCGCGGCCGCGCAGCCGGCGCTCGTCAGCAGGCTGCTGCTCTGGCAAAGCCCCGCATGGGACGAACAGGTGGCGTGGGCGCGGCACGTCGATGCGCGCAACCTGCTCGCGACGCCTGTCGTCGGGCAGTGCGCGTGTGCATTCGCCGCGCGGAAGATCGGCACCGGCTGGTTCCGGCAGGCGATGGCGAAAGACCGCTATCGCGAATTCGCGCCGATGCTCGATACGTCGCTCGATCACGGCGCGTTCTGCTGCCTCGCCTCGCTGTGGCAGCGCTTTTACGATATCGCGCCGCGCGCCGTGCAGGTCCGGCAGCCGACGCTGCTCACGTGGGGCGCGGCGGATCGCACGCATCGGCAGAGCGACAAATGGTCGATCGCGCAGCAGGTGCCGCACGCGGTTCGGCATCCGGGCTTCGAGCATGCGGGGCATTCGCCGGAGCTCGAAGACAGCGACGCGTTCGCGACGCTCCTGCTCGACTGGCTGACGGCAAAGCGAGAAGGCTGAGCGCGTTCGGCTGCGCGCTGCACACGGTGCCGACGATCGGCGCCCGTCCTTCGTCTGGCGGCCGCGCGTCGCGCGCGCGTTCGATTTTGCGTGCGTCGTGCAATGCGCGCCGCTGCTTCAGGCAACGCGCCGCCAGCCATGCCGCCGCGGCGCGCCGCGCCTCCTTCTCCATCCTCCACCGATACGGGGCTTCACCACAGCGAGCCGATCGTGCCTACTCTCTGCGCGACCCGTTCGCGATCCGACAACAATCGAACGACCATTTCGAGGACAACCTATGCCAGCACCGACCTGCCGCCGCGCCGATCTGACGCGCGATGGACAACAACGCCGCGACTTCATCGACAAGACGCTAAAAACGATCGCCGCCGCGCCATTGCTTGGCACGGCGTCCGCTACATCGGCGGCGTCGCCCGCGGGCATCTACGACTACGTCGTGATCGGCGCGGGCTCGTCGGGCTCGGTGCTCGTCCGACGCCTGATCGACGCGGGCCACAAGGTGCTCGTGCTCGAAGCCGGGCCGACCGACAGCCTGCCCGCGATTCACGAGCCGCCGAGCGTGATGCAGCTCTATCACAGCGCAGTCGACTGGGCGTTCACGACGCAGCCGCAGCAATACGCCGCCGATCAGCGCATGGACTGGCCGCGCGGCAAGACGCTCGGCGGCAGCAGCGCGATCAACGGGATGGTGTACGTGCGCGGGCTGCCGCAGGACTTCGACGGCTGGGCGGAACGCGGCGCGGCGGGCTGGGCGTGGCGCGACGTCGAGCCGTATTTCCGCAAGCTCGAACGCTTCCGGCTCGACGATCCGCTGCATGTGCACGGCCATGACGGCTTGCTCGACATCGGGCGTCCGACGATGACGCCGCTTGCACGCGACTTCGTCGCGGCCGCGACCGAGCTCGGCCTGCCTGATCGCGGCGACTACAACGACGGCCGCGACAGCGCCGGGGCCGCGCTGTCGCAATTCACTATCCTGCCGGACGGCCGGCGCGCGAGCGCATGGACCTGCTACGTCGATCCGATCAAATCGCATCCGCGCCTGACGATCGTCACGCACGCCCGCGTGCTGAATCTGCTGTTGCACCGCCATCACGCGTTCGGCGTGCGCTTCCTGCTGCGCGGCGAGGCGATCGCGGTGCGCGCAGAGCGCGAAGTGCTGCTGTGCGCGGGCTCGATCATGTCGCCGGCCATCCTGATGCACTCGGGCATCGGCGCTGCGGCGGATCTCGAGCGCGTCGGCATTCGGCCTGTCGTCGATCTGCCGGGCGTCGGCGCGAACCTTCACGATCACGCGGCTTGCTCGATGGTGTGGGAGACGACGCGGGAGAACGCCAGGTCGTTCACGACCGGCATGGAAGCGACGGTGTTCACGAGGACGGATGCGTCGCTCGCGACGCCCGACGCGCAGATCCTGCTGTCGACGAACCCGTTCCTGCCGAACGTCAAGCACGGCTTCACGCTGCTGCCGACGGCGATCGCGCCGCGAAGCCGCGGGCGCGTGCGGCTCACGAGCGCCGATCCGCTCGTCTACCCGAGCATGGACCCGCGCCTGTTCGCCGATCCGCACGATCTCGAAGTGGTCGCGAAGCAGGCGCTCTTCATCCGCGACGTCGCGACGCGGCCGTCGCTCGCCGCGTGGGGCGCGCGCGAAGTCGCACCCGGGCCGTCGGTCTCGACGCTTTCCGCGATGATCGACTATGCGAAGCAATCGGGCGCGACCGGCTATCACCAGGTCGGCACCGCACGGATGGGCGTCGATGCGATGGCCGTCGTCGATCCGGAATTGAAGGTGCGCGGCGTGTCGGGGCTGCGCGTGATCGACGCTTCGGTGATGCCGACCGTGACGTCCGGCAACACGAACGGACCGGCGATCATGATCGCGGAGAAGGCGGCGGACATGTTGCTGGGGAACGGGCGGGCGCGCGGCGAGTGATGCGTTCGTTCCAATTGCATCAACGCGAATGCCGGCGTTTTGGAGTCGGCACGGCAACGAGCGTCACTACCGGTTCTGTCGGCAAGCCCGGCACGTCCGGTTCGTCGGTCGTGCGCGAATTCGCCGCGTCCGGCGATGAGCACGGCGGCCAATGCATTGGCCGCATATTACGACACGATGCCGTCGATTGTGCTAGGGTTGAGCGCGTTCGCTTCCGTATGACAATACGACATCAAGACGCGTCAAAAGGAGTCTCCGCCAAGTGACTGCGCTCACCCTGTTGTTCGATCTGGACGGCACGCTCGTCGATACCGACACGCTGCATCTGAATGCGTATAACGCGCTGCTCGCGCGCTGGGATCGGTCGATCGATATCGATTACTACAAGACACATGTGATGGGGTTTTCCGACGATCTGATCTTCGGCGGGCTGTTTCCGGGGATGCCGGCGGCGGAATATACCGAGCTGGCGGCGGAGAAGGAGCGGTTGTTTCGCGCGCAATTGGGCGCGAAGCTGACGCCGACGGCGGGGACGGAGGATATTCTCGGGTATGCGGAGCGAGTCGGCACGAAGACTGCAGTCGTGACGAACGCGCCGCGCGAGAACGCGACGATGATGCTGAAGGCGCTGGGACTCGCGGAGCGGTTCGAGACGCTCGTGATCGGCGGCGAGCTGGAGCACGGGAAGCCGCATCCGTTGCCTTATTTGACGGCGCTCGAATTGCTCGGCGCGAAGGCGGAAAACGCGGTGGCATTCGAGGATTCGGCTTCGGGGGTGCACTCGGCGAGCTCAGCGGGGATCTTTACGTTCGGCATGTTGACCGCGCTGAACGAGGAGCGGCTCCGGGAGGCGGGAGCGAAGGCGGTGATCAGGGATTTTGCGGATCGGGGGCTGTGGGAATTTCTGGAGCGTGCCCCAAGCCGATAGATTGACTTGACGGGAAGAACCCGCCCGCAATTTTGCGTGCAAGGCAGTCAAGAAGCGTTATCTGCGCACCAGAATGAACGGAATCCCGAACAGGCTGAGGCATGGCTGATCTCTGTCGCAGGTCGCGCGGCAAGTAGTGATTTCGCCACGGCGCGCGCGGGTCCGATCGATCGCGCGACGCCGCGCGCTTCGCGTCGCAATCGATGGCCGGGCGCCACGGTCCGGCCGCCCGTCAATGAGGGTCGTTTTCCGAAGCCGCTCGGAACCGCCTAATTTATCAAAAAAATCCACGCTGTAATTCACAGCACGAATCGCACATAACAAATTCAACACAATCGCGATTCGATTAAATATTAATTAAACGGTTTCGCCCCCCATTTCAAAAAAAGACGGAGTGTCTATTCAAGGTTCCGTCACGCAATTTTCCAGGAAATCTCATCGCTTCACGCCTTGATAATCGAATTCCGGCGACTAACATGGAAGGGTTGTGTTCCGTCTTAAAATCAATCCATCAATAAAAACCGCCGCCTTCTGTTTCGCCCGCTCGATTTTCGATTCAACCTGAAATATTGAACAAAACCAATTGATCGATTGGAATCCGCGACATTTCGACAAACGATCCGATTCAATAGACGCGCGTACGTTACGAGGAGACCGAGACATGGCCCAGCACATTCGTCTCGCAGTTGCCGGCGTGGGTAACAACATATCGGCGCTGTTCCAAGGCATCGAATACTATCGGGCGCTTCGCGACCAGGGTGTCGACGAGCGCGAATTCGTCGGCATCAAGCGGCCGCGCATCGGCGGCATCGGCGTGAGCGACGTCGAGTTCGTCGCCGCATTCGACGTCCATCCGAACAAGGTCGGCCGCCCGTTCGACGCGGCCGTGCTCGCGCCGCCGAACAACTATCCGATGCTCGACGTGCCGCTGCCGGCCATCGCGTTTCCGGTGGATCGAGGTCTGACGGCCGAGACCGCCCGCGACGACGACGCCGCGTTCAAGCAAGTCGTGCGCCGCCTGCGCGAAAGCGAAGCCGAAGTGCTGCTCTATTCGCTGCCGACCGGCTTGCAATGGGCGGCCGAAGCGTATGCGCGCGCCGCGCTCGCCGCCGGCGTCGCGTTCGTCAACTGCACGCCGGAGCTCGTCGCGCGCACGCCTGCGCTGCTCGACGCATACCAGGCGGCCGGCGTGCCGCTCGTCGGCGACGATCTGGCGAGCCACTTCGGCACGTCGGTCGTGCATCGCGCGCTGCTCGGGCTGCTGAGCGATCGCGGCATCACGCTGCAAAGCTCGTATCAGCTGAACTTCGGCGGCAACGAGGACTTTCGCAACCTGCGCGAGCGCGGCGCGAGCAAACAGCAGTCGAAGCTGAATGCGCTCGCGCAGGACGGCGTCGATACGTCTCGCGTCGAGGTCATCCCGTCGGCAGGCTATATCGGGCAGTTGAAGGACAACAAGGTCGCGATCGTGAACATCGAGGGCGTCGGCTGGGGCGGCACGCCGGTGCAGCTCGATCTGAAGCTGAAGGTCCAGGATTCGAGCAACGCCGCGGGCGTCATCATCGATCTGATCCGGATCGCCGCCGCGTCGCGCCGCGCGAAGCTCGCCGGCTTTCCGGCCGCGGCCGCGAAGCTGCTGAAGTCGCCCGTCGGCGGACACGACAAGATCACGCCTCATAGCATCGACGCGAGCTTTCGCGCGCTCGACGCGTCCGCCTCCGCCGCTTGAGCGCACGACGATGGCGCATCCGGAACGCGGCATCGAACGCCTTGGCGGCCGCGGCGCGGCGACGGTCGACGTCATTTTGCTCGCGTACGACGGCGTCGACGCGCTCGATCTGTTCGGCGTGCATGCCGTGCTCGCGAAGGCATCGGCCGTGCCCGCGCCGGACGGCGCCGCGCCGCTGCGCGTCGCGATCGCGGCGGCGTCGCGCGTCGTCACGACGTCGTGCGGCATCGACCTGAGCTGCGGCGCGCCGCTCGACGCGCTCGATCGCGCACGAGCGATCGTCGTGCCGGGCGGACGCGGCGCGGCGGATGCGGCCCGGCAACCGTCGCTCGCAACGCTGCTGGCGCGCGCGCACGCGCGCGGCGCGGCGATCTACGTGGTGTGCTCGGGCGCGCTGCTCGTGGCGGCGTCCGGCATCGCGAACGGACGGCGGCTCGCGATCCATCACGACAAGCAGCAATGGCTGCGCGACGTCGCGCCGTCCGTCGAGCCGGCCGCGGGCCTCGTCGCGGACGGCCGCCTGTGCTCGGTCGGCGGCGATGCGTCGCCTTCGACGAAAGCGACCGATCTCGCGTTCCAGCTGCTCGCCGATTTTGCGCCGTACGCAGTCGCGCCGGTGGCGGCTCGGATGGAGTTGCGGCCGGGCCGCGGCGCGGCCGCCGCGCGGCTTTTGGAGGCGGCCGCATGAGCGCGCGGCGCGGCACCGTCCTCGTGACGGGCGCGAGCCGCGGCGTCGGCCTCGCGATCGCCGAAGCGCTCGCGCGGCGCGGCTACGACCTCGCGCTGTGGGCTCGATCGGCGCCCGATCTCGACGCGATCGCGCAACGCCTCGGCGCGGGCGGATGCCGCGTCCACACGGCGGCCGTCGACGTCGGCGACGCCGCCGCGGTCGAGGCGGCGGGCCGCGCGCTGCACGCGCAGGACGCGGCGCTCGCAGGCGTCGTCGTCAACGCGGGATGCGGCCGGTGGGCGCGCATCATCGATACGGCGTCCGACGAATGGAGCCGCACGCTGCGCACCAATCTCGACGGCGCGTTCCACACACTGAAGGCGTGCGTCCCGCTGCTCACGGCGGGCCACCCGCTGATCGTCGGCATGATGTCCGACGCGAGCGTGTGGCCGTTCGCCGGGCGGGGCGCGTATTGCGCGTCGAAGGCGGGCTTCTATCAGCTCTTCGAGATTGCTCGGCAAGAACTGCGCGCGCGCGGCATCCGGATGACCGCCGTGCTGCCGAGCCGCATCGACACGCATTTTCAGGGCGGCCACGCGTCGGCCGCGCCTGGCAGCCGTCCCGGCGCGCTCGACGCGTCCGACGTCGCGACGATCGTCGCGGATCTGTTCGACGGCCCGCCGCATATCGAAATCCGCGAGCTGCGCGTCACCGCGTTCGCGTCCAGCTTCGGTCCTTTCCCGGGAGGAAACCCAGCGTGACGATCTTCACAGGCATTCATCCCGCCGGCCATTCGCGGCCGATCGGCAAGTATTCGCCCGCCGTGTCCGTGCCGATCGGCGCGGGACAGCGCCTCCTCTTCATCAGCGGCCAGGTCGCGACCGACGCCGACGGCGCCGTGCTCGCGCCCGGCGACGCGGGCGCGCAGACCGAGATCGTGTTCGAGCGCCTCGCGCGCATCCTCGACGCGGCGGGCGGCGATCTTTCGGCGCTCGTCAACGTCGTGATCTATCTGCGCGACATCGCCGATTTTCCCGCGGTGTCCGCGATCCGCAACCGCGTGCTCGGCACGCCGCCGCCCGCGAGCACGCTCGTGCAGGTCGCGTCGCTCGCCGAGGCGGGCTGCATCGTCGAAATCAGCGGCATCGCCGTGATCGGCGAGGACGGCGGACGTGGCTAGCCGCGCCGACGCGCCCGCATCGCGCGACGCCGCCGCCGAACCGTCCGATCCGCGCGGCCAGCGGGCGATGCTGACGCGCGTCGCGCGGCAGGCGAGCGTGCTCGTCGTCGGCTCGCTAAACGTCGATCTGCTGCTGTACAGCGACGCGTCGCCACGCGAAGGCGACTCGCTGCCCGTGCGGGCGATCACGCTGCCGGGCGGCCACGCGGGCAACTGCGCGTCCGCGCTGTCGGCGCTCGGCCTGGCCGTATCGATCGTCGCGGCCGTCGGCGACGACGCCGACGGCGAGAGGCTGCTCGCCGACCTCGACCGGCGCGGCGTCGACACGCGCTTCGTGCGGCGCGTCGCGCACGCGCACACCGGCCGCGCGATCATCCCCGTGCTCGGCCCCGAGCGCCGCAACTACATGCTGCTCGATCGCGGCGCGAACGAATCGCTCGTCGCCGACGACGTGCGCGCCGCGCTGTCCGGCGTCGCGCGCTGCGATGCGCTCATGCTGTTCGATCCGAGCGTCGATGCGCTCGTGCAGACGGTCACGCTCGTGCGCGCGCGCCATCCGGCCGCGGCACTGTGCTGGACGCCGTCCGGGATGTACTCGCGCGATCCGGTCGCCTTGCCGCTCCTGCCGCAATGCGACGTCGTGTTCTGCAACGCGCGCGAGTTCGCGTATCTGCGCGAGCAGGACGACCACATGTTCGACATGCTCGATGCGGTCGACGTCGTCGTCACGCTCGGCGAGCACGGCGCGCTGTCCCGCCATCGCGGCATCGAGACGCGCGCGCCGGCGCATCCGTGCGAAGTCGTCGATCCGACGGGCGCAGGCGACGCGTTCGCGTCGGCATACCTGCTCGCGCGGCTCGCCGGCCTCGACGCGGCCGACCGCCTGCGTCTCGGCAACGCGGGCGGCGCATGCGCGGTCGGCACGCGCGGCGCACGCGACGGCCTGCCGGCGCTCGACGCGCTGCTCGACGGCCCGGACGCCGCGTCCGCGCCGCCGCGCGTCGCGATGCCGCCGCAGCCCAGGGAGCGCGCTCATGCGCATGCGGCGAAGCGCTGACGGCTGGCGCGGTCTCATCGGAAGCACGTTCACGCCCGAGCGCGCGGCGAGGCTCGCCGCGACGATCGTGACCGCCGTGCGTGCGCATGACGGCGGCGGCCCGCGCGTCGTCGTCGGCTACGACTGCCGCCGCCTCGGACACCGCGCCGCGCGACTGATCGCGCGCGCGGCCGGCGACGCGGGCGCGCGCGCCGTGCGCATCGTCGAGCATCTGCCGACGCCGACGGCGTCGTACCTCGTCGGCGCGGGCGACGCCGAGCTCGCGCTGCTCGTCACCGCGAGCCACAACCCACCCGAATGGAACGGCGTAAAGGCGAAGGGCCGCCCCGGCTGCCCGCTCGACGCCGAGCTCGAACGGCGCGCGGATGCGCTGTTCGACGATTCGGAGCGCGCCGCCGGCGACGCGCCTTTAGGCGAACCGCCCGGCGAGCCTTCCGGCGAGCCATTCGACAAAGCCGACGAAGCGTGCGCGGACGATGCCGGCGGTCTCGACGATGCGATCTTCGAAGAATGCGATGCGTCGCCGTGGATCGACCGGCACATCGCGCATGTGCTGTCGCGCTTGCCGGCGACGCCGGACCAGCCGCTGCGCGTCGTCGTCGACGGGCTCGGCGGCATCGCGGGCGGCGCGATGCTGCGTCTTTGCGATGCGCTGCGCTGGTCGGCGACGCCGCTCGGCTGCACGCCGTCCGCGGACTTCGGCGGCGTCGCGCCCGATCCGTCGCTGCCCGCGAGCCGGCGACGCGCGGCCGACGCGGTATGCGCCGAACACGCCGATCTCGGCCTCGTCGTCGACGGCGACGGCGACCGCGTCTATGCGATCGACGGCGACGGGCGCACGGTCGAGCCGCACGAGCTGTTCGCGCTGCTGCTCGCGCACCGGCACCGGCGGCGATACGGCCATCCGGAGCGCGGCGTCGCCGTCACGGCGGCGACGGGCGCGCTCGTGCGACGGCTGTGCGCGCGATGGAACCGCCCCGTCGTCGAGCTGCCGGTCGGCTTCAAGCATCTGTCGCCGCTGCTCGTCGAAGGCCGCGTCGACGCAGGCGGCGGCAGCGTCGGCGATCTCGCGTTCGCCGAATTCGGCGTCGATCGCGATCCGTTCGGCGCCGTCGCGCTCCTCGCCGACCTGCTGGCGACGAGCAGCCAATCTCTCGCGGCGCTCGTCGCCGACTTGCGACATCGCCACGGCCGCCTCGACTGGCACGAGTCGCACGTGGACGGCGACGCCACCGATGCGCAACTGCGCGACGCGGGCCGGCGCGCGCTCGAACGATGCGGCTTCGACGCTCGCTCGGCGCGCATCACGACCGTCGACGGCGTCAAGTTTTCGCTCGACAGCGGCGAATGGCTGCTGCTGCGGCCGTCCACGACGGAAAGCGGCATCCGCGTATATGGCGAGTTGCTGAGCACGCGAGCAGCCGGCGCGGCCGCGGCGCTCGCCGCGCACGTCGCCCACACGCTCGCCGCCGAGCGAAGCCCGTAGCCGCGCGCCGCCGGAGGAACACGCCCGTGCACGATCGCTACCGCCTGATCCTGATCCGCCATGGCCAGACGCCGGACACGCTGGACGGACGCTTCTGCGGCGCGCGCGACCCGGCGCTCACCGCGCTCGGGCACCGGATGGCGATCGAAACGTCGCGGCATCCGGCGCTGCGCGGCATCGCCGTCGTCGTGACGTCGCCGTCGCTGCGCGCACGACAGACCGCGCGCCACATCGCCGACGCGAACCCCGTGCCGATCCTCGTCGACGAACGGCTGCGCGAACTGTCGTTCGGCGCGTGGGAAGGACGCATGCCCGACGACGAGCGCGACGAGCCGGCGTACCGGCGCTGGGCCGACGATCCGGCGATCCACGCGCCGCCCGGCGGAGAAACCGGATTCGCGGTGCTCGCGCGCGTGATGTCGGCGGTGCGCGACATGGTCGGCATGTTCGACGACGTCGCGCTCGTCACGCACAAATCGCCGATCCGGCTGCTCGCGTCGTTCTACGGCGCGACGCCGCTGTCGCGCTTCAGGCAGATCGCCGGCATTCACACGTGCTCGGTTTCGCGGATCGCGCGCGACGGCGGCTGCGTTGCGCTCGGCCCGCTCGGCGACACGTCGCATCTGTCGCTCGCATGGCGAACCGATCCCGATCACGCGCGCGCGCCGCCCGACGGTACGGACGCCCTCATCGACACCGCGGCGCACGATGCGTCGCCGCTTATCGGAAGGCGCGACGGATAGCGCCTTCCATCACTCGACAGGAGTCGCGCATGTCACGCTCGAAGCGCATCGCCATCATCGCGGGCACCGGTCTCGCCCGCGGCCTCGACGCATTCCTCGGCAACCGCGAGACGATCGAGAACGTGCGGGTCACGTTCGGCCGGCGCAGCGGCACGGTGCTGCATTACACGACAGGCCGGATCGGCGGCATCGAAGCGATCGTCCTGCCTCGGCACGGCCCGACGCTCGCGATTCCCGACCGCAGCCCGGCCGAGCTCGTCGCCGAGCTCGGACATGAGGCGCACATCTGGCATCTGCACGAACTCGGCGTGCAAGCCGTCTACGCATTCAATTCGGTGGGCGCGATCGATCTCGATCTGCCGCTCGCCGCCGACAACGTGTTTCTCGCGCCCGACGACTATGCACGCGGCCTGTCGAGCGTCTCGCACAGCTTCGGCAATCTCGCGAAGCACGTGCATCCGTCGATGCGCGAGCCGTTCGACGCGCGGCTGCGCGCGAATTTCGCGCTCGCGGCCGGCAAGGTCGGCGCGAAGCTGCTGACGCAGGGGCTGTACATCCAGTCGGGCGGCGACGCGTTCGAAAGTGCCGCCGAAGTCGAGACGTACCGCCGCGTCTATCAGGGGCGGCGCAACCGCGTGCTCGGCATGACCGCGGGCGCGGAGCTCGTGCTGTGCAGACAGATGGAGATTCCGTATGCGCTCATCTGCGCGAACTGCAACTGGGCGGAAGGGCTCGATCCGGACAACGCGGTGACGCACGCATTCGTGCTCGCCGGCATGCAGCCCGCCGCCGCCACGCTCGCGAAGATCGCCGAGGCGGTGCTGCGCATCGAGGCCGAAACTTGAACGGATCGCACGTGGTGCGTTCGCGATCGGCAGCGGCGCGCGGCGACGACGCGGCTGCGGGACGGCGCGCGCCGTCCGCCGCCGCACGCGGTGCGGCGACATCGCGGCCGATGCGGTCGGCCGAGCCGTTTTGCTTGTGGCGGGTGTTTCGGGTGTTTCGGGTGTTTCGGACGTTTCGGCCATATCGGCGCGAGCGACGACTATCCGCGCAACGCATCGAAGCGCCGCCTCAGCAACGCCGCGCGCTCGAGATCCTTGCGCCGGCCGAACAGCGTCAGCATGCGTCCGAGCGCGAGGGGCGACGGCACCGGCACCGCCACGTTCGCAACGTCGACGTACCGCATCGAATCGACGATGACCTCGCGCCACGCGCGGCCGTCGTTGACTTCGAGGCGGCCCATCACCTCGACGTCGAGCGGCGCGAAGCCGAATCGCGCGAAGCGGGACCGGAAACGCGCGCCGTCGGCCGGACGGAAATCGGCGCGGCGCGATGCGGCCCAATGCGCGATCGCGGCGTCGGCGTCGCGCACGCTCGTCAGCACGTCGACGTCCTTCGGCGCGACATCGACGCCATACAGCGCGAGCGCCGCGCTGCCGATCACGCACCACGGATCGCGAAACATCGCCGTCATCGCCGGCACCGCCAGCGACAGCGTCTGTTCGAGCGCCGCATCGACGGATGGTCGAACCATGGCTCCTCCGTGCCGCTGCGAAACGCGAGGCCGCGCAGCGTGTATGTCGACGAAGTGCGACCGCGCTCAGGCGGCCGCGACGCATCGAAATCCTTACTTTAACGATTTTTGGAGGCGAGCATGACAAGGATCGTCATCACGGGTTCCGCCGGCAAGGCCGGCGCGTTCGTCGTGCGCGAATTCGCCGCGCACGGCTACGACACGCTCGGCGTCGATGTGAAGGCCACCGTCGTATCGAGCGCGCTCGGGCATCTGCCTTCGATGAAGGCCGACCTGCGCGACCTCGGGCAAGCGGTCGAATCGTTCGAAGGCGCGGATGCGATCGTCCATCTCGCGAACGTATCGCTGCCGGGCATGTTCCCGCCGGGCAAGACGTTCAGCGACAACCTGACCGTCAACTACAACGTGTTCCAGGCCGCGCGCCTGCTCGGCATCCATTCGATCGTGTGGCTGTCGAGCGCCGCCGTCATCAACGACCTGTTCGATCCATTGGGCGAGATCGACGTGCCCGTGACGGAAGATTCGCCCGTGCGCGCCGGCTCCACGTATGCGCTGTCGAAGATCATGACCGAGCAGATGGCCGAATTTTTCTGCGACGAACGAACGTCGATCGTCGGCCTGCGCGCGCCCGTGATCGAGGATCCGGCCGATTATCCGCACTACGCGAAGTATCACGGCGATCCGCAGGTGCGCCGCTGGCATCTGTGGTCGTACATCGACGCGCGCGACCTCGCCCGCGCATGCCGCCTCGCGGTCGAAGCGCGGCCGATCGGCGTGCACAACGTGTTCGTGTCCGCGCGCGACACCGTGATGGCCGAGCCGATCGACGCGCTCTTCAAACTGCGCTTTCCCGGCGCGCCGGTGCCGGGGCGGCTGCGCGAATGCGGCAGCTTCTTCGCGCCGGAACATGCAAAGCGATTGTTCGGCTTCGAGCCGATCCATTCGTGGCGCGACGATCGATGAGACGGCGACGAGGTCATCATGGACGCGGAGCATTCGAACGGCATCTATTCACTTGACGGCCAGCGCGTGCTGATCGTCGGCGGATCGAGCGGCGTGGGGCTCGCGCTTGCGCGCGAAGCGACGCGGCTCGGCGCGCAAGCGATCATCGTCGGGCGGGATCGCGCGCGTCTCGATCGCGCGGCGGCGATCGTCGGCGCGGGCGCGATCGCCGAGGCCGCCGACGTTCGCGAGCCGCGCGACGTTCGGCGGCTTGCCGCGCGCATCGGGCGTATCGATCATCTGTGTGTGAGCGTCGCGCACGACATCGCGCCGCATTCGATCGCGGACGATCTCGAATCGCTGAAACAGCACTGGGACAGCTTGTATTGGTCGTCGATCGTCGTCGTCAAGGAGACACTCGCGCATCTCGCCGAGACGGGATCGATCACGTTCGTCACGGGATCGCTGAGCCGCAAGCCGGTGGCGGGGAAATCGCTGTTCACGTCGTCGCAGTGCGCGATCGAAGGCATCGCGCGGGCGCTCGCGGTCGAGCTTGCGCCGCGGCGCGTGAATACCGTGATTCCGGGGTTGCTCGATACGCCGCTTTGGAACGCGCTCGATCCGGCGCGGCGCGCGGCGTTCTTTGCGGGGCACGCGGCGAAGCTGCCGGGGAGGCAGATCGGGCGGGCCGAGCATGTGGCGGGGGTGGTGATTGCTTGTATGGTGAACGGGTTTGTGACGGGGGCGTCGATGACCGTCGATGGGGGGGAGCAGATTGTTTAGGCGGCCCTGAACAATTCGTTTTGTCGCGCAGGTGAAGCTACGTCGCCGACGGCGCAATGGTTTGGAAGCTGAGCAAAGCGCACCACGCAAACGCGGCCCCATGCCCAGGTGGCAGAAGCACATCGAGGCCATAGCGCAACTACCCAAAGCGAAGCAGCAGTTCGTCGCGCAGATGCTTGAAGCCGTGCTCACGCAGGCGCAGCAGCAGTAAGGAAGGAGATGTAACGCCGTAAACGAAGCGCGGGCCGTGAGTGCTACCAACACTCACGGCCCGCTGACCACCACCAACTCACACCAGGAGTTGACTATGGCTGACGCCAATCTTAAAGCACGTCCAACCGTCACGGAACGATTCGTGACCATTCAGCAGTCAATGCGCTACCGGCGCAGCTGGCGAAGTCCCACCATCCCGCCGCTTTATCCGTGGATGAAGCTCGCCGGACGATGGATCGAGCATGCAGGGTTTGAAGCAGGGCAGCGCGTCAAGATCACCGTTGAACACGAGCGGCTTGTGATTACCGCTGAATAGACGATCATAGGGCCGCTTTTTGCGGCCCTATTCTTAATCAAGAAAATAGAACAGATTTTTAGGCATCATAATAAGCACAGAAGTATCGAAGGCTGCTCACCAAATATGCCACATCGCTCATTGACATCTTTTATCGACAATAAAAAATCATGAACCAGATCATCAGGAAGTCGGTCCATCTCATGAATCTCCAAAATGAGACTTTCATCTTGCTGAAGATGGATAGACGTCATTCCATCCTCAGGGACTCTTAAGCTGGTAAGGCAATCAACAAATGCGTTGAAATTAGCCCCATAAAAAGCAGGAAATCCAAACAATTCCTTCATCTTCCGGTGAAAATCATCCGCCGAATCAACATCGGAAAAGTCAATGCGCCTTGTAACGGTTTTCACTATTTCCAACCTCCTAAATCTATTTCTATAAAAGATTGGTAGTGGTCGTGACTGTAATACGCTCTGCCGGTGCTTTTATCCACGACAATACGCCGCTCACCACGATTGCCTACGCCAGGAGTTCTCACCGTCCATTCACTATATGGGCCGCTTCCTGTATCAAGGCGTTGACCATCTGGCGATTTTCTAAAGTCATTGTCAAATGGAATTCCATCTCTTGGATAAGTCTGTCGATTTGACTTTATATTGTCTATTGTCCTCTGTAATTCACGCATCTCTGCCGGAGTCATTTCGTGACCCCATTTATCCTTAATCGCCGCGTGTGCTTCTTTCGGATTTTTTGCATGGTGAGTGCATTTCAATCCAACAGGATCGGCCCATCCAAATATGTTGGGTGCAAACTGATACGGGTTCAGTCCGCCTTCGAGCCCGATCGGGTCATGACTGATGAAGCTACCCGTATCCGGATCGAAATAGCGATACCGGTTGTAATGCAGTCCACTTTCATCGTCGTGATACTGTCCCTGCAACCTGAGTGGCTGCACACTCCACCGCTCAGTGCATTCGACCGCCCCCCTGGGGTAATAACGCGCCTCCCATACGGCTCTCCCACTAGCATCATGCATTCGTACGGGAGCCCCGTTAAGATCACTCTGGTAAAAATACACCGATCCAGTGCCCGGTGCTCGTTGCCCCGGTAGTCGCGCCGATACTCTCCACTCAGCCAGATCGTCTTGCACAATCGCGAGCGGCCGGAACGATTTCGGATAGAAAATCCACTCGTACATTCGACTAGCGACGGGTAACGTTCCGGTGTCAGTTTGGTCATGCTCCGATACAGCAAATGACGGCGCCCCTAAATCTCCGTCTACTTCCGGAGCCGACGCCCCCCCTCCCTCCCCTCCCGCTGCGTACTCCCCAACGAGCGTATCGCCGTCCCAAAAGAACCGGCTCAGACGGGACAGCGGCTGCTGCACGGCTCCGCCTGTTGCTCCCTCACACACGACTTTACGAACCCGCCGCTGGAACGGATCGTATTCATATCGTGCACGAATGTGTGCTGGCGTCTCCCTTGAAGCTGCGAAACCCGGCCGCACCGCCACCGTCTCAACGAGCTGCCCGGCAGCATCCCAACGCAGCGTCAGGTCCTGTGCGGCGTCCTGCTTTCGAATAAGGTTGCCGACTCTGTCGTACGCATAGTAGCAGCCTTCATATTCACCTTCACGCACCCAAGCGCCGGTCTTTGCCGCTGCGGCTGCATCCGCCGTGCGGCGCTCCCGAATGTGCGTCTTCAGCAAATCGCCGGCCGGGTCGTACAGATAGCGACGCAATCGCCCAGCGGGGTCGAGATGCGCGATCACCCGCCCCACCGGATCGTACTGAAAGCGCTCAATGCCGCCCCGCGAGTCGCGCTTCTCGACCAATTCACCATTCGCGTCGTACGTATACTCGCTGGCGAAGAGTTCGCCGATACCGGTTAGTAACGTCCGCTGCGAGGCAAGCTGACCACCCGATTCGTACGACAGTTCGCGCCGCAACTCCGCACCCAACTGTTCCGTGCAAATCTGCCCGAGCGCATCTCGCCCGAGCACGACCGGCGCTGTGTCGTCGATCTGAATCGACGTGACGGCATCCAAAGCGTCGTATGTGTAGCGGACGGTATGCGCGACAACCGCGCCGCCGGCATTAAGCCGGGTCCTGCGTTCTATTCGGTTGCCGGCTTCGTCGTAATCACTGGCGATCGTGAAGTGGTCGCCTTGTCGCTCCTCGATCACGCGACCCGCTGCGTCGTGGCTGAACTCGACGCGGCAAGACGGATTCTGCGCGAGTACCAAGTCCCCGTGCCGGTCGTATGCGAAGCTGTCGATCTGGAGACCATCGTCCTGCTCCGGATGAGGCACGCATTTCTGAACGATGCGTCCGAGCCGATCGTATCGGTATTCGACTGTCTGCCCCAGCGGATCCGTGCTGTAGAGCAGTTCGCCCGCTGCGCCATATCGATAGCGTCGCGCTTGCCCCCAGTAATCCGTCTCCACGACGATCCGTCCCAGCGCATCGCGTTCGAGCGCGTATCGCTCGCCGCGCTCGTTCACGACGCCGATCAGTTGTTCTTCCGTGTCGTAACGATATTCAACGGTGGTACCGTCAGGCGCGAGCCGTCTGCTGACCTGTCCGAGCACCGAGTAGTCCATCTGCGTCACGTGGCCCATGGGGTCGCGATGGCGAGACAGATTTCCATCGGCGTCGTACACGCAGTGAATCTCACGCCCGCCCGGCTCGATTGCGCGCGTCAAATTGCCGTTGCGGTCGTACTCGTATTTGCTTTGCTGCCCGAGCGCATCGATTGCTTCGATGAGGTATCCGCGCGCATCGTACCGATACTGCGTGCGATGCCCCAACGCATCGATCTGCGCCGCGAGATTGCCGTCCCGGTGGTAATCGAATCGCGTGCTCGCACTGCGCGGCCCTGTATGTTCAACAAGCTGGCCGTACTCGTCATATGTATAACGAGATATCGCGCCCGAGGGATCGATCTGCGCGAGCAGATTGCCGAACGTATCCCACTCGTAGCGCCACTGCCGGCCGCCTATCAACGTCATGCAGACCGGTCGGTGATCGAGGTCAAATTCCGTTCTGACTGCGCTGCCGTCCGGCAATGTCTGCGCAATCAAACTGCCATGCGCGTCATATTCCCAAGCCGTCGTCCGCCCCGCCGGATCGATCATCGCACTCGCACGCCCCTGCGCGTCATACCGATACCCGGTCACGCCGCCTAGCGGATCGATTTCCGCAACAGGCATCCCGCGCTCGTTCATCTGCGTGATCGTCGTATGCCCGAGCGAATTGGTGACGCGCGTCTCCATCCGCGCGCGATCGTAGACGAAGCGATAGTCGAATAGCCCGTTGTCGCCCCACGCATGATCGACGCGCCACACGCCGTCGTCGCCCTGCTGGTAGCTGTAGTAGAACGACACGCCGCGCGCGCTCGTGTGGCTCACCATCCGATGCCCGGCCGCATATTCGAAATGATGCGGATGCGCCATCGCATCGATCGCCGCCGCCAGATTGCGCTCGCGGTCGTGCTCGTAGCTCACGAGCGGATGCGCGTTTCCGCCTGCATCGATCAGCGTCAGCGACGTCAACAGCCCGGCGTGCAGCCCGCTGCCCGTGCCACACTCGACCACACGCTCGGTCCGCCCGTCGCGCTTCCATTCGACGAGACGCACGAGCCCGCCATACACGTCACGCTCGAACACCCACGCATTGCCGTTGAGATCGGCCATGCGATCGATCGGCAGCGCGAGCCGCGAGTCGTCGCCATCGAGCGCCGCGACGGCATCTCTCCAACGGGAAGGCAGCGCGAATCCGTATTCGATCCCCTCGCGCGTGCGCAGCACCATCCGCCCATCGTCGCCATACAGCGCATGCCCATGCTGCCAGTCATACGTGCGCGCCGGCCACCCATCGTCTGCCGGCACCATGTCGAAAGCGGTCGCATGATCAGGGAAACAAGCAGCCGCGCCGATGCCATCTTCGTTGCGCATCAGCTCGAGCCGGATATCGGCGGGCGTCTGCCAGCCGAAGCCCACCGCGCCTGCATGGCGATCGTGACTCGCGTAGTATCGATCCCACACGAGCGGCAACCGGCCGGACACGGTGAAGTCGTTCTGCTGCACGACCACTTCGCCCGTCGTCACGTCGACCGGCTCCGCCTTCAGCACCGTGCATCGCAGGAACCCTGACTTCAGATGCAGCTTGTCCGCGAGCTTCTTCGCCCACTTCGATCCCTGAAACGCCTTGAACATCCCCTTCGCGGCCGCCGCCATGTTCATCACGGGCGGCCCGCCGACGAGCACGGGCCGTCCGGCGGGAATCGGCAGCATCACCGAACTCGGCATCGACACATGCGTGCGCGTCGTATGCGCGCCGTTGTGCGGCGGCGGCTCGATTCCCTCGGCCCAGCAGCTCATCGCGGACAGCGCCATGTACGAAAGCGGATCGTTGTTCGCCAGCACGGTCCGGCTGCCCATGTACGATTCGGCGTCGTCGGACGGCAGCGGATCGGGCGGCGCGAACGTTTCGCCGAGCGGAAAGTGCAAGCCCGGCACATGAAACGAATGCGTGCCCGCCGTCGCGCGCATCAGCCCGTTCACGAAGATCGGCCTGCCGGCGGTCGCGCCCGCCCCGACGCCCGCGCCTATTGCGCCCGCCATGTCGCCCTTGATTGATGACACTTCGCGATTGAGCTTCAGCGCCTTCGCGACCCACGGATCGCTCGTCGCCTGCTTCTTCTGGTCCTTGAGCGAATTGAGCGCATCGGTCAGTTTCTTGCGGTCGTCGGGATGGTCCTTCAGATAGTCGAGCACCGCGTCTTCGGCAATCGTCATCGCGATGCTGCCGATCACCCCCTTCGCAGCCGCAATGTACTCCTGTAGATCAAGCATGAAGCCGATATGCGGATGCGGCAGGAACACCGGGGGCAGCCCCGGCGTGACGATCACCGAGTGCACGTCGATCCCGACGACGGGGTCCATGTGTTTGACGGCCGGCAGCGCCATGTTTTCCGCTCCCCGCCCGCGTTCAGCGTCCGCCGCGCAGCGCCGCGACCTTGTCGCTCAGCTCGCTGCGGCGCCGGTCGAACGCGCCGACCTGTTTGACCATCCATTCGACGACGAGCCGCAAGTTGCTGTTCAGCCGCATCGATTCGTCGATCAGGAGTCCCGCGTCGAGCGCGTTGAAGCCCGCTTCCAATGCGTGCTCGCGCTCGCCTGCCTTCTCCCAGCACACGGCGCTCATCCGCCACGCCTCGACGGTCATCAGCGCGTCCTGCGCAGCCGTCGTCGACGCCGCCGCGCGCTCGTAGCAGTACGCGGCCGGCGCGAACGCCTTGTGCGCCAGATGCACGCTCGCTTCGCCGAACAAGCCGTTCGCGACGAGCTTGGGCCCCGCCGGATGCCCTGCGCCGACCGCGCGCTCACCGCTTTCCGTCGCCTGCCGATACGCATCGAGTGCGCGTTCGTGATCACGCCATTTCAGATACGCAGCACCCGCTATCAGGTGCACGACCACGCATTGATCGAACCACTGCTCGCGCTCGGCGATCTGCAGCGCCGCTGCGCGCAATCGTTCGAGACGCGCCGGATTGCCGTCGCCGATCGTCTCGCTCAGTTCGACGAACAATCGCCTGAACTCGCCGTTCGGCCCGCGCTCGCCGGATTCCGCGAGCAATTCGCGCGGCACGCTCGCCATCGTGTAGCGTCCCTTCACGATGTGCGCGGTGCTCGAATGTTGCTGTTGCAGCGGCTTGAGCGGTTCGGCGTCGATGCGCGGCAACACGAATCGCACGCGCGCGCCGAGTCTCGGCGAGGCTTCGATGACGTCGAGCAGCTCGCCGAGCCAACGCGCGAACGCCGCATCGCCGCGAACCTGCGCGGGCTGCAACACGAAAACCATCGCCGGAAAGATGTCCGGATGGTGCTGTATCAAGCTGTCGGCGACGCTCAGAAAACGCAGAACCGGATGTCCGCCGTCGTCGCGAGGCGGTTGCCAATCCGCACGCAGCCCTTGCGCGTTCGACGCATCGCGCCGGCTGTCGTAAAACCCGATGAGCTCGTCCGTCAGCGCCGGCGCGTAATGTGCGCCATCGACAAAATCCGAACGCATGACGATCACCGCGCTCGACATCTCCTCCTGCGTCTGGAAATAGAGCTGCACGAGTTGCGCGTCGGCTTCGTTCGTCTGCCAGATCATCAGCCTTGCGGCCCGATCCTTCGCGAAACCTTGCCAATCCGTGTGCGCATCCATGAACCTGCGCTCCACGGGATTCGTGGGTTGCCAGTTCTGCATGATCCTCGCGCCCCGTCAGGGGTTCAGTTTCAGTATCGTGCCTTCGACCGTGTGCTCGCCCGTCGCCGACGACGTCACCGTCTTGCCGCGCACGCTATGGCTTCCGCTGGCGCTCGATTCCACCGTGACGCCGTTGATCGTGATCGTGCCGTCCTTCTTCAGCGTGATGCTCGCATCGCCGCAAACGAGCGCGATCTGATCGCCCGCGCCGACGTGCACGTTGTTCTTCACGCTCATCGTGTGGCTCGCGCCGACGTTGACCGACTGCGAATCGCCGACGTTGAGCACGTGTGCTTTCTCGATCGTCGACGTTCGCGAGCCGATCTCCTCGGCGTGATGCTCGGCGACGGCGGTTTTCATGCTTTTCGAAGTCGTCTGATAGTGCTGGGTGACATTCAACGTCTTGCCCAGCCCGATCGTTTCGGTCTTGTCTTTCGCGACCGTCTCCACGTGATTGCCGCCGATCGTCGCTTCGCGATTCGCGCCGATCGTCACGGCCTCGTTCTGTCCGACCTGCCGCGTGCGATTGCCCACGACGCCGTGCGTCTCGTTCCCGCCGATCTGCGCGACGCGATGTTTCCCGATGTTCACCGTCTCGTTCTGCCCGACGCTTCTCTGCCGGTTGTTCGTGACGCTCATCGTCTCGTCGTTGCCGACCGAATGCGAATGATCGTGGCCCACCGACAGCGTGTGGTCCTGCTCGGTCTCCGCGTCGAAGTTGCGTTCCGCGTGCATCCATAGCTGCTCCGCGCCCTTCTTGTCCTCGAAACGAAATGCGTTCGAATGCTCGGTCGTGCCGCCCGGCGACGAGCGCGACAGCAGCCCGCTCTGCGTCGCGCTCCCAGGCAGCCCCCACGGCGGCATCTTTTCGCCGTTGTACACACGCCCCGTCACGATCGGCTGATCGGGGTCGCCATTCAAAAAATCGACCACCACTTCATCGCCGATGCGCGGAATCTGCACGCCGCCGAAGCCGCCGCCCGCCCACGGGCTCGACACCCGCACCCAGCACGACGAGTTCTGGTCGCTCTGTCCGTAGCGGTCCCAACGAAATTGCAGCTTCACGCGTCCGTACTGGTCCGTCCAGATTTCCTCGCCCTTCGGGCCGACCACGGTCGCCGTCTGCGGGCCGTTCGTGCGCGGCCGCGGCGTCGCGCGCGGCGAGCGATACGGCAGGCTCGACGGCTGCACGAGCGTCTGCGATTCGTGCACGACCGCCTCGTTGCCGCTGTCGGTCGCGTATGCGTTCTCCTGAAACCGATACTGGCAGCGCACAATCAGGTATTCGCGGTTCTGGTCGGCGCGCGGGCAATGTTCGAGCGTGAACAGATAGCCGGGCGCGATGCCGCGCACGTCGGTGCGCGCGAGCGCGCGCTCGTGCTCGGCCTGCTGCTCTTCGAGCCGCACGCGGCTGTAATGCGCGCCCGGCTCGTCGTCGCGATAGCCGCCGGGCCATTCGAACGACGCGAAGCTGTCATGATCGTGGCCGCGCGGATCGATCTTCTGCGCGGACAGATCCGCGCGCGGCTTCGTGTAGTCGTAGTCGCTCGTCTCGTGCTTGCCGATGCTCACTTCCTGCGCGGGCAGCCAGCTGTCGATGTGCTCTTCGTCGGCGATCGCGGTGCGGTCGCGCGCGATGAACGGAATGTGCTCGTAGCCCGGCAGCGCGACGTGCGACGACATCGCGTCGCACAGCATCAGCGTATGCGTCTGCGCGGCGTGCTTGAAGTAGTAATAGATGCCTTCGAACTCCATCAGCCGCGACACGAACGCCGCGTCGGTCTCGTTGTACTGCACGCAGTAGTCGCGCGGCGTGTACGTGTCGGTCAGATGGTTTTCAATCGGGAATCCGTACGATGCGAGCACTTCCTGCACGATCTCGGGCACCGTCTTGTTCTGGAAGATCCGGCAATCGGAGCGGCGCGTCGCGAGCCACAGCCACGGACGCACGATCAGCTGGTAGCCATAATGGCGCTCAGCACGCCGCCCGACGAGCGACGCCCGCGCGACGATTCCGTTCAGATAGCGCTCCGATTCGTCCTGCTGCCGGATGCGCACCGTCACCGGCTTGCCGAGCAGCGCCTTCAGCGACAGGCTGTGATTGTCGGCGAGCGCTTCGATCTGGAAGTCGAACATTCGCCCGAGCGCTTCCTCGCCGTAGAGCCGGTGGAACTTCAGGTCGTCTCCGTGCAGGCTGTCGAGTGTGAACACGCGGGTCACGTCGCCCCCTCCTCTTCGAATCGATAAACGAACTGGCCTTCGTCCGCACTCACTTCGATCCCCGACAACGCGCGCCCTTCGATCGTCGCGCGCAGGATCTCCTGGCTGATGCGTGGCAGCACCGTATGCGTGAGGATCGCGTCGACCATCCGGCCGCCGGACTCGATCGTCCGGCAGCGCTCGACGATCAGCGCGGTCGCCGAATCGGCGCAATGCAGTTCGATCCCGTGATGCGCTTCGATGCGGCGCTCGATGCGTGCGAGCTGCAGCGCGACGATCCGCGCGAGCATCTCGTCGGTCAGCGGGTAGTACGGCACGACGGTCAGTCGTCCGAGCAATGCGGCGGGAAACACTTCGCGCAGCGGCGCGCGCAGCGCGTCGGTCAATGTCTGCGCATCGGGCAGACGCTGCGGATCGCGGCACAGCTGAATCACGCGTTCGGAGCCGACGTTCGACGTGAGGATGATCACCGTGTTGCGAAAGTCGATGTAGCGTCCCTCGCCGTCTTCCATCCAGCCTTTGTCGAACACCTGAAAAAATATTTCATGCACGTCGCGGTGCGCCTTCTCGATTTCGTCGAGCAGCACGACGCTGTATGGCCGCCGCCGCACCGCTTCGGTCAGCACGCCGCCCTGTCCGTAGCCGACGTAGCCGGGCGGCGCACCCTTCAGCGTCGACACCGTGTGCGCCTCCTGGAATTCGCTCATGTTGATCGTGATCGCGTTGTGCTCGCCGCCGTACAGCATGTCGGCGAGCGCGAGCGCGGTCTCGGTCTTGCCGACGCCGGACGGCCCGCACAACAGGAACACGCCGTGCGGCTTCGCGGGATCGTCGAGCCGCGCGCGCGCCGTCTGAATCCGCTCGGCGATCAACTCGACCGCATGCCGCTGGCCGACGACGCGCTCGGCGAGCGTATCGGCCAGCTTCAGCACCGATTGCATCTCGTCGCGCACCATCCGGCCGAGCGGGATGCCGGTCCAGTCGGACACGACGGCGGCCACCGCGTGCGTGTCGACCGCGGGCAGCACGAGCGGCGTCTCGCCTTGCAAATCGGCGAGCTCGCGCAACGCGGTCGAGAGCTTCGCCTGCACATCCGCGCGCGCCGTCGCATCGAGCGCGCGCGACGGATCGTCGTCGAGCAGCGAAGCGCGCCAGTCGACGATCTTGTCGAGCGCGTCGCGCTCCGCCTGCCAGCGCGCATCGAGCGTATCGAGCACGGTCTGTTCGCTCGCGATCGACGCGTCGATCGCATCGAGCCGCGATGCGTCGCCCGCGCCGAGCGCGCACTCGCGCCCGATCAGCTCGCGCTCGACGCGCAGACTGTCGATCCGCCGCCGCGCATCCTCGATCGGCGCGGGCACCGCGTGCTGGCTCACGGCGACGCGCGCGCACGCGGTGTCGAGCAGGCTGATCGCCTTGTCGGGCAACTGCCGCGCCGGGATGTAGCGATGCGACAGCGTGACGGCTGCCTGCAGCGCGTCGTCGAGCACGAGCACGCGATGGTGCGCTTCGAGCTTCGCGGCGAGCCCGCGCAGCATCGTCATCGCCGCATCCTCTTCGGGCTCGCGCACCTGCACGAGCTGGAAGCGCCGCGTCAGCGCCGGGTCCTTCTCGATGTACTGCTTGTATTCGGACCATGTCGTCGCGCCGATCGTGCGCAACAGCCCACGCGCGAGCGCCGGCTTCAGCAGGTTCGCCGCGTCGCCCGTGCCCGCCGCGCCGCCCGCGCCGACGAGCGTATGCACTTCGTCGATGAACAGAATGACGGGCCGCTCGCTCGACGTCGCCTCGTCGATCACGCCGCGCAGGCGGCTCTCGAATTCGCCCTTCACGCTCGCGCCGGCCTGCAACAAGCCGATGTCGAGCAGATACAGCTCGACGTCGCGCAGCGGCGGCGGCACGTCGCCCGCGACGATGCGCAGCGCGAAGCCTTCGGCGACCGCGGTCTTGCCGACGCCCGCCTCGCCGACGAGGAGCGGATTGTTCTGCCGGCGCCGCAGCAGGATGTCGACGATCTGGCGAATCTCGCTATCTCGGCCGACGACCGGATCGATCTCGCCCGCCCGCGCGCGCGCCGTGAGATCGACCGCGTAGCGCGCGAGCGCCGAGCCTTCGCGCGCCGACGCCGGCTGCGCGCCGCCGCCCGCCGATGCGCGCGCGGCGGGCGGCGGCGCTTCCGGCGAACCGTCGACGATCTGCCCGAGCTCGTTGGCGAGCACGTCCGGCACGATCCGCTCGAAGTCGCGCGAGACCGCGTACAGCACGTTGCGCAGCTGCGTCGTCTTGACGATCGCGAGCAGCAGCACCGCGCTGCGGATCTGCGTCGCGTCGTACTTGAGCGTCGCGTAGACCCACGCGCGCTCGACCGCCTCGTCGATGTGCGCGGACAGATCGGACACCGAACCGGCGCCGCGCGGCAGCCGGTCGAGCGCCGCGACGATCCCGCGATCCACCGAAGCCGCATCGATGTCGAAGCGGCGCAGCACGCGATGCACGTCGCTGTCCGGGCGCTGGAGCATCTGGTTCAACCAATGCACGAGCTCGACATAAGGATTGCCGCGCAGCCGGCAGAAGCCGGTCGCCTGCTCCAGCGTCTCGTAGAGGAAAGCATTCAGCTTTCCGAACAAGGTCACTCGGCCGATATCGGACATGGCGGTTTCCGTTCAGGCAGGTTGTCGATGGAGCGCAGCGGCGTCGGCGGCCCGATCGGCCGCCGGCGCTCGCGCGCTCGTGATGCCGGCGCTCGCGCCGCGGGCGCGGCGGGCGCGCGCGTCGTAGCCGAGCACGAGATCGCGCGCGGGGCCGGGATCGAGCCGCTCGCCGAGCCACGCGGTGCGGCCGAGCCCGTGGCGGCTGCCGAGCGCGAGCGCCGGCACCTCGTCGTGCGCGAGCTCGAGCTGCACGTCCCAGTCGAATTCGATGCCGACGTATTCGCGCACCCATTGCGCGAGCTGCCGAGCGTGCACGCCGCCCGGCAGGAACTGCCGGTATGCGTCGAGCGTCAGCGGGCCGAGCACGATCCGGAAGCGCGACTGCGCATCGCGCACCGCGCAGCCGAGCACGGTGCCGCCGAGCGGCAGCGTCGGCCGCGTCGCGCGGATCGCGCAGCGCTGCGCGCGGTCGAGCATCACCCATTGCGGCACGTGCTCGACGATTCGCGCGCGCACGCCGAAGTAGCGTCGCAGGATCTGCACGAGCCCTTCCGGATTGCGCGTGTGCCGCACCAGATGGCCCGCATGGAAATACTTCGCGTGCGGCGCGAGCGCGTCCGCGGCGCGCGACGCGTCGCCGGACGGCTCGCCGCGCCGCCCGATCAGGCTCGCGACGTACGTGTCGAACCGCGCGCGCGCCGGTCGGTCGAGGCTGACGGTCGGCTGCGCATCGGCCCACGCGCGGTAGAACAGCAGGATCAGCCGGTGATGGAACAGATCGGCGAACGCGGCAAAAGTCGGATCGTCATGCTGCTTCACGCGCTCGTACGCGTATTCGGTCAGATGCGACGGCAGCGGCCCGTTCGGCCCGAACAGCCCGAAGCCGTGAATCGCGATGCGCGGCCTCGGGCCATCGTCGCGCACGCCGGCCAGCATCGCCGCCGCGAACGTCAGCGACGGCGCCTGGCCGAGCCGCACCGGCTCGTCGTGCGGCCGCGACGCATAGCCGAACGGCGCGTGCTCCGGCGACAGCGCGTCGAGCCAGCGCAGCGCCTGGAACAGGTCGTAGCCGTGCGGCGCGGCGCGCAGGCGGCGCCACCATGCGTCGCGGCGCGCGGCATCGGCGCTTGCATTTGCATTCGCGCCCGCGTTCGCGGCCGAAGGTTTCGGGTTCGTCGTCATATCGCGGGCCGCCTGCCGACGCGCGCCGGCCATTGCGCAAGCCTGCCGCGCTGCGCGCTGCTCAGCACGCATTCGGCGAACGAGTTGATCGACACGTGCCGCGCGAAGAACTGCTCGAGCACCGCGCCGAGCAGAAACGGGCTGTCGCCGGAGAATGCGTGATCGTCGACGGTCACGTCGACCTGCACGCCGCGCCCGAACATCAGCGGCCCGGCGGCGGGCAGCCGGCGAAACACCGGCGTGAACGCGACGCGATGCACGCCGTCGATCTGCCGGCGCATCGCCGCATCGGCCGGGTCCGCGTGCAGGCCGAGCAGCTCGCGCAGCACGCGCGCGCCGTCTTCGTCGTCGACGTCGGTCAGCGTGTGGCGCGCGAGCCCGAGATGGCTGACGAGCCGCCACGCGGTCTGCGCGTCGGCGATCGGCGGGCGCGGCCGCGACGGCCCGCGAATCGGCGCGATCCGCTCGACGGGCGCCGACACGCGCAGCGTGAACGTGTTCGCGTCGCCGGGCGGCTGCAGCAGCACGAGATCGCGGTTCGTGCACAGCGTGTCGACGGACAGATAGCGCATCGATTCGTCGTACGGCGCGCAATCGCTGTCGACGAGCGACACGTACGTCTCGCTGCCGACGTAGCCGGTGCGCGTGCCGTTCGCGCGCGCCTGCGCGGACACGAGGCGCGGCTCGCGGCGCACCGTGTAGTACGCGCCGTAGTTGCCGTCGTCGCCGGCGAACGACGCGTGGAACGGCCGGAACTCGCGCACCTGCCCATCGTCGCGCTGCTCGCTCGCGAGCCGCTGCACCGCGTAGACCTCGTAGTCGAGCGGCCGGCTGCGGTCGACGACGACGTGATGCTCGCGCGCGCCCGGATGGATCGGAATCCGGTCGGCACGGCGCGCGAACAGGTTCACGGCCGGCGTGCAGTTCAGCGCGAGATGCCGCGCATCGACGCTGTTCTCGAGCGCCGCGTCGTGCCGGTCGAGCAGCAGCGTCAGCTCGAACTCGTCGCCCGTCGCGCGCGCGAGCGCCGGCCGCAGGCCTTCGACGCTGAAGAACAGGAAACGCGCGGGAAACGCGAAGTACTCGCGCAGCAGCCGATAGCCCTGGAAACCGCGGCCATCGTCGGGCAATAGCGCCTGGCCGGCGTCGAAGCCCTGATGGACGATCGCGCCGGCGCCGAGCACGTGCAGCCAGCGCGGCGGCTGGCCCGTGTCGTGACAGACGACGCCGATCGTGTGCGCGGCGATCAGTTCGAGCAGATGCAGCGCGTCGCGCTCGGGGCCGGCGAGATGGAACATCAGCCGGTCGATCGGCAACTGCGCGAGGCTCGCGCCGCCGCGCGCCTTCAGCCGGATCCGCAGCGCGCCGCGCACGTCGCGGCGCGCGGCCGTCGCCGAGCGCGGCAGATACGCGGGCGCGCCCGTCACCGCCGCGGCCGTCAGTTCGAGCGGCCACAGCGTCAGATCGTGCGCGGTGCGGAACTCGCACGCGGTCTGCTCGGACGCGGCCGGCCGCGCGCGCAGCGCGGTGCCGGCCGGCAGCCGGTAGCCTTGCGCGAGACTGCCCTCGTTCATCATCGGCGTGAACCGCACGATCGCCATCGACGGGATCGGCGCGACGTAGCCGGGATACACGGCGTCGAGCAGCGTCTGCGTGAAGCGCGGAAACTCCGCGTCCATCTTGAGCTGCACGCGCGCGGTCAGAAAGCTGAAGCCTTCGAGCAGCCGCTCGACGTACGGATCGGGCGGCCCCGAATCGTGCATCCGCAAGCGCGCGGCGGCCTTCGGAAACTGCTGCGCGAACTCGCCGCCGAGCTCGCGCAGATACGCGAGCTCGCGGTTGTAGTACTCGAGGAGGCGCGTGTCCATCGCGTCAGCCTCCCGCCGCCGATTGCAGCGACATCGCGCCCGTCTCCAGATCGAGATCCGAGCGCAGCACGAACTCGACCGGATGCGGCACCGACCACAGCGTGCCCTTGATCTCGAACATCAGCACGTTGTGCCGGCGCTCGCCCGCCGCGCCGTCCGGCGCGTCGAGCACGCTGCGGACCTCGACGCTGTCGGGCGCGATGCGCGGCTCGAAGCGCACGATCGCATCGCGAATCGACGCCTCGACCGACATCCGCTCGACGCCGGACATCGGCTTGCCGACGAGCGGCCGCATCCCGTAGTTGAGCACCGACGCCTGCGCGTGCGCGAACGCCGACCAGTCGACGAAGCCATCCTCGCCGTTGCGCGTGTTGAGCAGCCACGACAGATCGCGCAGCACCGCCGCGCGCAGCCGGTCGCCGCCGATCGCCTGCGCGTCCGGCGGCTCCGTGCGCCGCTGCGGTTCAGCGTCGGTCAGCCGGTCGAGCAGCGCGGGCTGCAGCCGGTCGCGTGCGGCGCGCATGCCGCCCTCCCGGTCGCGCCGGGATCGCTCGTCGTCGTCCATGATCCGCGTCCCGTGCCGTCACATCTCGGCGTTTTCCTTGATGTTCCAGCCGACCGACACTTCGGCGCCCTTGCCGCCGCTGTCGGTCTGCTGCCAGTACTGCTTCTTGACCTTCGCGGCCTGGAAGCCGTACTGCATCATCAGCCGGTCGGCCGCGTCGCCCGGATCGACGCCCGCGATCTGCGCCGACGTGACGAGCACCTCCTGCAGCGTCACGCGCATGAACTCGATCTGCGAGCCGCCCGTCTTGCACGCGGAGATCTCGACCGTCGACAGGTGCTTGCCGCTCGCGCAGTTCTTGATGATCGCCGGCGCCCCCTTGTCCATGTAGGCGGCGACGACGAGATCGTTGAAGCTCGCCTTGCCGGCGTTGCCGCCGCTGCCGCTCGCCATCGCGCCCGGTTGGCTCGCGCCCCACGAGAACGACTGGATGTCGGTCCAGCCCTTGTGCTGTGCGTCGGCCGATTCGCCGGTGACGCCGTCCACTTTCATAAACATTGCCACGCCCATCGATCTCTCCGTCCTGGTTGATTGGGGGATGTCAGTCGAATGTCAGTCGGTGACGCTCATTCGCCCGCCGCTTTCGCCGACGGCAGCTTCGAGATGAGCCGCAGCGACACGGTGAGCCCTTCAAGCTGGTAATGCGGCCGCAGGAAGAACTTCGATGCGTAATAACCGGGGTTGTCCTCGATCTCCTCGACGACGACCTGCGCGGCCGCGAGCGGCTTGCGCGCCTTCGTCTCCTGCGACGAGTTCGCCGGATCGCCGTCGACGTAGTTCATGATCCAGTCGTTGAGCCAGCGCTCCATGTCGTCGCGCTCGCGAAACGAGCCGATCTTGTCGCGCACGATGCACTTCAGGTAGTGCGCGAAGCGGCAGCACGCGAACAGGTACGGCAGGCGGCCGGACAGCCGCGCGTTCGCGGTCGCGTCGGGATCGTGATACTCGGCCGGCTGATACAGCGACTGCGCGCCGATGAACGCCGCGAAATCCGAATTCTTCCGGTGGACGAACGGCATGAAGCCGTTTTTCGCGAGCTCGGCCTCGCGGCGGTCGCTGATCGCGATCTCGGTCGGGCACTTCTGGTCGACGCCGCCGTCGTCGGTCGGGAACGTGTGGCACGGCAGCCCCTCGACCGCGCCGCCCGATTCGACGCCGCGGATCGACGAGCACCAGCCGTACAGCTTGAACGAGCGGTTGATGTTCGCCGCCATCGTGTACGCGGAATTCGCCCATGTGTAGCGTTCGTGGCTCGCCGCGTCGGTGTCTTCCTCGAAGTCGAATTCGTCGACGGGATTCGTGCGCGCGCCGTACGGCAGCCGCGCGAGGAAGCGCGGCATCGCGAGCCCGACGTAGCGCGAATCCTCGGACTGGCGCAGGCTGCGCCACGCCGCGTACTCGGTGTTCTGGAAGATCTTCGTCAGGTCGCGCGGATTCGACAGCTCCTGCCACGAATCCATCTGCATCAGCTCCGGCGACGCGCCCGCGATGAACGGCGCGTGCGCGGCCGCCGCGATCTTCGACAGCTCGCCGAGCATCTCGACGTCGGGCGGGCTGTGATTGAAGTAGAAATCGCCGACGAGGCAGCCGAACGGCTCGCCGCCGAACTGCCCGTATTCCTCTTCGTAGACCTTGCGGAACAACGGGCTCTGATCCCACGCGACGCCCTTGTAGCGCTTCAGCGTGCGCGCGAGCTCGTTGCGCGACGCGGGCAGCGCCTTGATCTTCAGCAGCTCGTCGGTCTCGGTGTTCGTGACGAGATAGTGAAGCCCGCGCCACGCGCCTTCGAGCGTCTGGAATTCCTGGTGATGCAGGATCAAATTGATCTGCTCGGTCAGCTTGTGGTCGATCTCGGCGATGATCTGCTTGACGCTGCTGTACGCGTCGGTCGTCATGCCGACCGTATGCTCGAGCGCCTGCTGCGCGAGCGTGCGCACCGCGCGCTCGACCGATTCGCGCGCCTCCGCGGTCTTCGGCTTGAACTCCTTCTGCAGCAGCGCGGCGAACTCGTCGCGCGCGACGACGGGCTGCGCGGCCTCGCGAGCGTCGGCCTGGGTTTGAGCGCGTTCATTCATGGCGAATCTCCGAATCGTGCGCAACGTCCGGCGCCGCCTGCGCGCCGTCGCCGGCAGGCGCGGCGAGCGGCTGACGCACGAGCGACTTCAGCAATTCCGGATCGTTGATCGCGTTTTCGATCAGCTGCTCGGCGCCGTGCTTGCCGTCCATGTACGACAGCAGGTTCGACAGCTCGGTGCGCGCTTCGAGGAGGCGCCGCAGCGCATCGACGTTGCGCGCGATCGCGGCGGGCGAGAAGTCGTCGATGCTCTCGAACGTCATGTCGACGTTGAGCATCCCGTCTCCCGACAGCGTGTTCGGCACGTGGAACGCGACGCGCGGCGCGACCGATTTCATCCGCTCGTCGAAGTTGTCGACGTCGATCTCCATGAACTTGCGCTCCGGCAAGTCCGGCAGCGGCTCGGCCCGCTTGCCCGCGAGATCGGCGATCACGCCCATCACGAACGGCAGCTGGACCTTGCGCTCGGCGCCGTAGGTCTCGACGTCGTACTCGATCTGCACACGCGGCGCGCGGTTGCGCGCGATGAATTTCTGCCCACTGGCCGAAGCCTTGTACTTGTTCGTCATCGTTTGCTCCTCTGCATCAGGTTGCGTCGATCAGGTCCGCCGCCTTCGCGGCGGCGCTCGCATCATTCGCTCCGCTGGCCGCTCAGCATGTCGAGCTTCGGCAGGCTCTCCGGAGCGAGATCCCGGATGATTTCGTAGAAGTCGAGCGACAGCAGCCGCTGCGCGCGCCGCAGCAGAATCGGCGCCGGGTGGCTCGGCTCGTGCAGCTCGAAGTAGCGGCACATCTTGTCGAGGCCGAGCTGCACGTCGTCGCGGCTCGTCACCTCCGCATCGCGCCATGCGCGGCCGTTCGTCGCGGCGTCGGCCGCGTCGGTCGCGGCCGCTGCGCCCGACGCGTCCTCCGCTTGCGGCGCGGCGGGCGGCGGAAGCCCGTCGCGCACGATCCGGCGCAGCGCCTTCTCGAAGTCGCTCGTGTCCGGCGCCCATTCGCCGCCGAGCTTCGACGCGACATGCGCACGGATCGCATCGAGCGCGTCGAGTGCGGCGAACGCCGCCTGCACAGTCGGCTGCCCGCCGTCGCGCGCGCGCGTCAGATCGGCGATCAACCGCTCGCGGCCGCCCGGATACGGCTCCGCGCCCGCGTCGCGGCCGTCGAACACGCGCTCGGCGTCGCGCACGCTGGGCCCGCCGTCGAACAGCGCCTGCCGGCGCGCGGCGCGCGCGCAGTCGTGCGCGCCCGCGACTTCGGCCAGCGCATTCATCCGCAGCGTCGGATCGTGGTCGCCGTCGGCGTCGAGGCGCGGATGCACGTCGTCCCACCATCGGTCGAGCATCCCCGCGACGACCTTCAGCCCGTCCGCATAGCCGGGAATGCCGCGCAGCTCGGTCCAGCTGCGCGCCAGATACGCGGCGACGCGCAGGTCCTTCGTGCGCGCCGACAGCTCGAGCGCGAGACGCTCGACCGCGCCCCAGTCCGGCGCCTCGGCCGGAATCACGGTATCGCCGTACTGCTGCTCGGGATGCGGCGTCGCGCTCTCCAGCAGCCGCAGGAAATCCTGCTCGTATTCGAGATTCGCGCCGCACGGCGCGTCGGGCGCGACGCCGGCGAGCAACGATTCGATCAGGTCTGAACTCTGCATGGGCCTTCCCGTGGATGGACCGGAGCCGGCGGCGCGCGCCGGCACGTCGACGTCACTCGAACGCATAGTCGATGTTGACCGGCTTGCTGCCCGGATCGATCTTCACCGTGCGCCGCAGCGGCGGCAGCGCGCCGTTGCGGATCTCGATCTGATAAACGCCCGGCGCGAGCGACAGCGACCGCAGCGGCGGACTCGCGCCGCGCCTCACGCCGCTCACGTAGATGTCGCCCCACGGGCGCACGTGGAAACGCACGGGAATCGTCTCCGACGTATCCGGCGGACGCTGGTCGGCCGCGGCGGCGGCGGCGGCGGCCTCTGCGGCGACGGACGTCGACGCGGGCTGCGCGACGCCGCTCGCCGACGGGTTCGCGACGACCGTCTCCGTCGAATCGAGGCTTCCCTTCGGCGCGATGTTCGTGGCCGGCGCGTTTCGGGAGGGCGCGGCGCCCGTGTTGTTCGCAATCTGCGGCGCGGCCGGCTGCGCGCTTTGCGGTGTCGCCTGCGGCGCGGACTCGCCGCCGACGGTCGTCGCGACCGTCGGAGCGGGCTCGTGCACGGCCGTGTCGGCGGACGCGGGCGCCGGCGCGGCGGCCGGAGGCGGCGCCAGCGCGGGCTGCGGCTCGCGCTGCGCGAGTGCTGGCGCGCTGCCGCCAGGCGCGGGCGTCGCGGCCGGCGATGGCGGCACGCTCGCGTTCGTCGCCGTCTCGACGTCGCGTGCCGGCTTCACGAGATACGCGGCGCCGATGCCGATCGCGATCAGCACGGCAAGCGCGCCGCCCGCGTAGGCGATCGTCCGCCGATCGCGCAGCCGCCGGCGCATATCGCCGAGCGGCGCGGCGCGCGCGTCTGGGCGCGGCGCGGCGGAGGCGGTCGCGGCGGTCGAAGCGTTTGTGGTCGAAGCGTTTGCGGTCGAAGCCCCGGCCGAACTCGAAGCCGCTGCCGCCGACGCCGACGAAGCGCCGCCCCCCGCGACCGCGGCAGTCCCGACGGCATCGCGCGCGCGCGGCGAATCGGAGACAGGCGGCGCGTCGGGCTCCGGCGCTCCCGCTTGCCCGTGCCGCGCATGCGGGCCGGCCGATTCGGGCGCCGGCATGCCGTCTCGCGGCGAAAACGCGGGCTTCCGCGGCGACGACTGCCCGCCGGCGCCGGTCTTCCGGGCCGGGAACACGTCCCGGTCGCTCGCCTGTTCGCGCTGTGGTTGTCGAGACGTTCGTTCGACGCCGGGCTGTGCAGGCGCTGCGTCTCCGTCGCTCGCCGGCCGATGCGGCGGCGATTGCGCCGCTCGCTCGGCGTCGGATCGCGCGGATATCGCGTCCCGGTCGCCCGCTTGCCGATTCGATTGCGCGTGCGCTATGCCGGATTGCGCGGACGTCGCGTCACGATCGCCGGCCTGCTGACGTGATTGCGATTGCGTCGTCTGCTCGACGCCGGCTTGCGCCGCCGCGTCTCTATCTCTCTGCCCATGCTGCTGCGGCTGCGCAGCTTGTGCGGCATCGGACCCTGCCGCCGCCGCGCCCCGATCACCTTCTTGCTGACGCGGCCGCGACTGCGCCGCTTGCTCGACGCCGTGCGGCGGCGCGGCCGTCGCGTCGCGATCGCCCGCCGGCTGACGCGGCTGCGTCTGCGCCGGCGGCATCGCCATCGGCGCGACATAAGGCGGCCGATCGAATTCGCGCAGCCCGAGCTCCGCCGCGAATTCCGCGACCGACTCCGGCCGATCGGCGATCCGAAGCTGCAACGCATGATCGATCGCCGCGAGAAACGCGGGGCTGTACAGCTCGCGCGCCGCCAACTCGCGCGTCGCGAGCGGCCGATAGGTGTCCTTGATGCTGCGCACGACCGCCGCGGGCGGCAGCTCGCCCGCGACCATCGCATGCATCACCGCCCCGAGCGCGTACAGGTCGGTCCACGGCCCCTGGCTGAACGCCGGATCGTCGGTGTATTGCTCGATCGGCGCGTAGCCCGGCTTGATCATCATCGCGCTGTCGTCGACGAGATCGCCGATCCGTTTGCGCGCCGCGCCGAAGTCGAGCAGGATCGGATTGCCGTCGGGCCGGATCAGGATGTTGTCGAGCGCGATGTCGCGGTGGAAGCACTGCGCGCGATGCAGCGTGTCGAGCGCGCCGAGCAGCGCGGCGACGATGTTGCGCAACTGCGTCTCGCCCATCTGCAGGCCGCCGTCGAGCAGCTGCTTCAGCGTGCGCCCTTCGTAGAACGGCATCACCATGTACGCGGTGCCGTGGCTCTCCCAGAAATGCAAAACCTTGACGAGCCCCGAATGATCGAACTGCGCGAGCAGCCGCGCCTCGTTGAGGAACGCGCCGCGGCCCGCGTCGAACGCCTGCGCGAAGCGCTCCGAGCGCAGCGACACCGTGTAGTCGCCGCCGCGCGTCGCGAGCATCGACGGCATGTACTCCTTGATCGCGACCGCGCGCCGCAGCGTGCGGTCGAACGCGCGATAGACGATCCCGAAGCCGCCGACGCCGAGCACATCGTCCAGTTGCAATTCGCCGAGACGATGGCCGAGCGGCAGCGGCCGCACCGCAAATTCGGCGGCTGCGCTCCGGGTCACGGTCTCTTGCTCGTTGTCTCTCGAATATGGGTCCGTCATGTGCCACCTCTTGATCCCGCGAACCGCGGCCGGATCGCGTCGATGTCGCGAGCCGGTCCGTCGCGTCATGGCGCGCGGCACGCGCGCCGCTTCGCTCCGCGCGCCGTCGTTACACGCCGTCGTTACGCGCCTTCGCTATGCGCCGGACTGGACGCCGCCGAACAGCCGCACGAACAACCGGCTGTCCGGCGCGCCGGTATGCGCGTGCGTGCGCAGCGGCGATCCGTCGGCGCGATTGGTCCACCAGAAGCTCGTCGCGCCGTGCGGATCGAAGTACTGGGAAAGTCCGGGCCACGCGGGCGTCGCGGGCGGGGCCGGCAGCGGCTGCGCGAGCGAATCGTTCGCCGCGTTGCCGCTTTCGCCTGCTTCATCGCTTTCACCGCTTTCGCCGCTTTCGCCGCTCCAGCCACTCCGGCCGCTTTCGCGACGCCCGCCGCCCGCGCCCCCGTACACCGTCGATTGCGCGGCGCCCGGCATGAGCCGCACCTTCGCGAGCGTCTGCTCGAGCTGCACCGGCGCGCGCGCGTGCCGGATCGCATCGAGGAGCGCGCTGCCGACCTGCCAGTAGAACGCGTCGGCGACGTCCGGCAGCCCGCTCCAGTAATCGGCGGTGCGCATCGGCAGCGTGACGATCACCGGGTAGTAGCGGCCGACGCGATCGCAGCTCGGCGCGAGGCAGCCGGGCTGCACGCACTGCGCGCCCGCGCCCGCCGGAATCAGGAAGTTCCAGACCGGCGCGACCGTGTAGTAGCGCTCGATCTCGTCGGCGCCGCGCTGCCGCATCGCCGTCATTCCCTGCTGGAGCCAGCGTTCCCACCAGCCGGCGAGCTCGTGCGACAGCCGATGGTTGACGAAGTCGCCCGCGCCCGGGATCTTCCCGTACCAGGCGGGCGGCTCGCCGTCGTACGCGAGCGTCGTCGGCGTCGTGCTCATTGCTTCGGAGGACATGTAAAGGACTCCATCTGCGGCAACCGGAATGGATTGCGGACGCTGCTCGCCGTCACCTGCAGCACGATCGGCTTGCCGTCGACCGAGAATCTCGCGACCATCTGCTCGGGCCCGCGTCCGCCCGACACGCCCGCGCGATCGAACAGGCGATGCAGCGCCCAGGGCCCTTCCGTCATGAAGCCGCCCGTCGCGCCCGCCTGCCCGGTCACTTGCAGCCGCACCTGATTGCTGCCGCGCGTGCCGGGCCACTGCACCGCGGTCGGCACCTGCGGGCCGTGCGCGTAGCGGACGATCTGGCCGTCGATGTCGAGCACCATCTCCGAGATCGACGGGTCCATTTCGAGCGGCACGATCTCGACCTTGATCTGTGCGGTCCGCGCGCCGCCTCCGAAGTAGACGTCACGGATCACCGAAGCCTTCTCGAACGCACCGAGCATCGCGGCCGCCGACGGGTCCGCGTCGGCGTTGCGGTTGTTGAAGCGCCACGGATGCGCAGTCGTGTCGACGAGCGATTGCAGGTTCTTCTGGAAGAAGTCCTCCATCAGGCCGCCCGCCGCGAACAATTGCGCGAAGTCGGACGGCGCGACGTCGCGCGACGAGCCGCGCGCGAACGGATAGCGCCCGGCGATCGCCTGCCGGCAGAAATCGCCGACGTTCGCGCCCGCGCGCTGCGCGACGTTGCGCTGCTCGACGCTCGCGACGCTGCCGTTCGCGACGTTCGACAAGTCGTCGAGCACCTCGCGGAACGGCGTCGGCAGCCGGCCCGCCTGCGCGCGCAGCCGCGCGGGCGCGTCGGACGGCGGCGGCGTCGCGCCGCTGCGCAATGCGTCGTCGGTCGCGGTCAGGTACGTGTACAGCGCGTCGATCGCCTTCAGCACCGCGTCGAACGACGCCGCCTGATCGCCGCTGCCCGGCGCGAACGCGCGCAGGCCCGCGAAGTGGCTGTCGACGATCTGCTCGGGGCTCGCGGGCGCCGCGGCCGCGGCGCCCGCGTCGCCGCCCGGCTGGCCCGCGAAGATCTGCGCGAGCGAGCTGCGCGCCTCGTCGACCTTGTCCTGCGCGCGCGACGCGAGGTTGCGCGCGCCGCCCGGCGCATCGCCGAGCGGCGTGTCGCGCGCGAGCGCGACCATCAGCCGCGTGAGCGGCGAATCCGCCGACGACAGCGTCCGCGCGACCTGGATGCTCTGCGTGAGCGTCGACGTGCGCTGCAACCGGATGTCGGCCAGATAGTCGTCCCAGGTCTTGATGTAGTCGTTCAGATAGAGCTGCCGGATGTCGCGCGCCCACGCGGCCGCGTCGTTCGGGTTCGGAATCTCGGACGCGCCGAGATTCAGCACCCATACCTCCTCGCGCCCGTACGAGTCGATCGCGCCGGGCAGCCGCGGCGCGAACACGTTCCGATAGCCGCTGCGCGTGTAGAGCCCCGGCACGCCGTCGGCGAGGCTCTTGCCGCTCTGCCGCCGGTAGACGAGCGACGCGTCCGGCCCGACCGTGCGCGCGACGCTGAAGTCGTACGACGTCGTGCTCGGGCGCAGCGTGCGCGCGAGCTGCCGGTACAGGCGCTGCGAGAACGGCACCTGCCGCAGGCGCTCGCGGACGTCGGCGACGAGCCGCTCGTTCATCGGAAACGGCGACACCGCGACGCGATTGCCGAACAGCGCGCCGAGATGCGAGCGCAGCGCGCTGCGCTGCGCGGGCGAGAAATCGGCGGGCAGCGCGCGCTCCATTTCGAGATCGACGACGGCCTGCACGAACGCGGGATCGTAATGCGCGCTGTCGTACAGCATCAGATACGCCTTCAGCGCCGCGTACGCGTATTCGGCTTCGTCCGGCTGCGCCTCGCGCAGCGCCGCTTCCATCCGGCTCGCGGCGATCGGCAGCAGCACGTCGTCGAGCGCGCGCCGATAGACGACGTCGCCCGCCTCCTCGATCTTCTCGCCCTGGAACAAGCCCCAGCGATACGCGAGCGGCGGATGCCGCAAGTCGACGCCGCCCGCGTCCGGCAGGCCGCTCAGCTCGTCGAGGACGGGCAGCAGCTGGACGATGTCGGCCGCGCCCGTGAATTTCGCGCGACTGATCTGCGCATCGACCGCGGGCACGCGCGCGGCGACCTGATCGAGGTAGTCGCGATTGCGCGAGTAGCTGCGCAGCCACGCGAACAGCACCGCGACGCACAGCAGCACGAGCGCCGCGTAGCCGACGATCTGCAGCACGCGCTGCCGCTGATGCCAGCGCAGGTTGCTGCCGGCGAGCGCCGCCTCGCGGAAGATGTGGTCCTGCAACAGCGATTTCAGGAAGAAGCTGCGCCCGGTCGAGCCCGCCTGCGCGACGGGCGGCACGCCTTCGATCTTCAGGAAGCGCTTGATCCCGCTCATCACGCGATCGAACGCGGTGCCCTCCTGCGTGCCGCTCGTCAGATAGACGCCGCGCAGCATCGGCATCGGCTCGAAGCTCGACACCGAGAACACTTCGGCGACGAACTGGCCGAGCATGTCCTGCAGATCGGCGACCTGCTGCGGCAGCAGGTAGGTCATCTCGCGCTGGTGCGCGTCGGTCTGCGACGCGAGCAGCTCGGGCAGCCCGTCGTTCAGGCGCTTGTGCAGCAACCGGTATTCGCGATCGAACGCCGCGCGCAGATCGAAGCCGGGCGCTTCGCTCTCGGCGAGCGGGAACGTGAAGCCCCACACCTGCGCGCATTCGGCGCGGCCGAAGCCGCTGAAATATTCGGCGAAGCCGGCGAGCAGATCCGCCTTCGTCACGAGCAGGTACACCGGAAAGCGAATGCCGAGCTGCGCGCGCAATTCGAGCAGGCGCTTGCGCAGCACCATCGCGTGCTGCGTGCGCTCCGCCTCCGACGCGCCGAGCAGATCGGCCACGCTGATCGTCAGCATCGCGCCGTTCAGCGGCTGGCGCGCGCGGTACTTCTTCAGCAGATCGACGAAGCCTTTCCATTCGGCCTCGTCGAGCGCGCGGTTGCTCTCGTGCGTCGTATAGCGGCCCGCGGTGTCGATCAACACCGCGTCGTTCGTGAACCACCAGTCGCAATGCCGCGTGCCGCCGACGCCGCGAATCGCCGCGCGCCCGAACTGCTCGGCGAGCGGGAAGCTCAACCCCGAGTTGACGAGCGCCGTCGTCTTGCCCGAGCCGGGCGCGCCGATGAACACGTACCACGGCAGCTGATACAGATATTGGCGCGACATCCGCTCGAGCCACTGCGGCAAGCCTTTGCGCACGGCGTCGGCGGTGTCGAAGCGGACTTTCTTCAGGAGCGTCGCGGCTTCGTCGAAGCGGCTGCGCAGCTCGTCGAGCTGCGCCTGCGCCGGGTCGCCCGTCGCGGCGGCCCGCGGCGTCGCTTCGCGCAGCTGGTTCAGCAGTTGCGCGTTCAACTGGCCCGCGCGCCAGTTGCGCCACGCGATCCGCGCGCCCCACGCGACGAACAGCGCGACGATCGCGAGCCCGCGCACCCAGCCGCTCTCGAACGGCCGGACGTCGGCGAACGCGAGCAGCGGCCCGGCGAGCCAGATGAAGAACGCCAGCACGACGAGGCCGGCGAACGTCCAGATTTCCCGCGACGGCAGCGGGCGAACGATGCGTGCGACAGCGTGGCTCATGCTCAGGGCGTCTCCTTCGTCGCGCGCGCGGCGTCGCTGCCGGGCGCGAGCATCAGCGTGATCTCGACGCGCCGGTTGCGCGCGCGGTTCGCGGGCGAATCGTTCGGCGCGACCGGGTCGAGCGTGCCGCGCCCTTCGGCCGTGATCCGGTCCGGACGGTCGAGCCGCGCGGCGATCAGGCCGCGGACCGCTTCCGCGCGCTCGCGCGACAGGTCCCAGTTCGACGCGAAGCGCGCGGTGCGGACCGGCGCGTCGTCGGTATAGCCGCTCACGCGCACGCTGCCCTGCACCTTGTTCAGCGCATCGGCGACGCGGATCAGCACCGGCATGTAGCGGTCGATCACCGACGTCGAGCCCGATTCGAACAGGCCGTCGCCGCGCAGCACGATCACGCTGCGATCGGCTTCGTCGCGCACGGTCACGAGGCCCGCGGCGATCTCCGGCTCGAGGAACTTCGCGACGCGCGGCGCGGGCGCCGGATGCGGCGCCGGCTGCGCGGGCTGCAAACGCGGCACGTGCAGCGCGTCGATCGACGCGAACAGCCGATCCGAGTGACCGGCGAGCGCGACGCGCAGGCCCGCGAACACGCCGAAGCCGACGAGCAGCGCGAGCGCGACGCACACCCACAGCGGCACCGTGAAGCGCCGCGTGACGTCGCGCGTGACGACGTCGCGCCAATGCGGCGACAGCGCCGGCTCGAATTCGCCGCGCACCGAGCGGATCGTCTGCGCGAGCTGGCGGCGCACCGCGTCGAGCTGCGCGCGGCCGTTGTCGAGCACGCGATAGCGCCCTTCGAAGCCGAGCGCGAGACAGAAGTAGAGCAGCTCGAGCAGGTCGAGATGCTGGCGCGGCTGCTGCGACAGGCGTTCGAGCAGATGGAAGAACTTCTCGCCGCCCCACGTCTCGTTGTGGAACGACACGAGCAGACTGTGCGACGACCACACGCTGCCGCCCCACGGCGTCAGCGCGGCGGCTTCGTCGAGCGCGGTGCAAAGGCAGTAGCGCGCGCCGATGATCGCCTCGGACGCGATGCCCGCCTGCTGCGCGCGCTCCTCGAACTGCCGGATCTCGACGACGAGATGCTCGCGCAGCCACGCGGGGTTCGGATGATGGACGGTCGAGCGGATCTGCGGCACCAGGTTGAGCAGCGGATTCGCGGCCGCGACGAGCGGATTCGTGCCGCTCGCCGCCCAGCGGCCCGGCCTCGGCTGCGACGCGGCCGAGCCGGCGGGCGCCGACGCCGCGCCCGGATGCGTGCCGCCCGGATTCGGCGGCACGAACCCGCCCGTGCCGGCCGAGAACGAATCGGAAGAAGAGTTCATCGCGACATCCCGTCCTCATCCGCGAATCGCCCAGAACTCCATCGAGAGTCCCGGAAATTCGCCGGCGAAATGAAATGCGAGGCCGCCGGAGCGCTCGAGCTGCTTCCACATCTCGCCGCCCTTGTCGATCTCGAAGTACGTGTGGCCCGCGTGATACGGAATCTGCCGGGGCGCGACCGGCAATTGCCGCATCGCGATGCCCGGCAGCTGCAATTGCACGAGATCGCGGATCCGTTCGACGGGGCCGAGCTTCGCCTGCGCCGGAAAGCGCGCGCGCAGGCTGTCGGCCGGCACGTCGGCGCGCACCGCGAGCACGAAGCCCGCGGTATCGCGCAGCGCCGGATCGGCGATCGTCGCGACCTTCATCCCGTTGCCCGCGTCGCGCAGCTCGATCTGGATCGCGTTCTGCTCGAGCACCGTCGACAGCGAGCGCCGCAGCTCGGCCATCAGCTCGCCGAAGCTCGTGCGCAGATCGTCGTGCCGGTAGACGGCGAGCGCCTGCGGCCGCCGGCCCGCCGCGGTGAACGTGCTCAGGTCGCACGCGAGCTTCAGCCAGTCGCAGAACAAAGCCTCCGGATGCGCGGCGACGTCCTGCTGCGCGTGCCACGTGAGCGCCAGATAGCGATTGACGAGCTGCAGCAGCAGGAAATCGGCCACCTCGGACACGCCGCCGCGCCCCGGCTCCGACAGGCGCTCGGCAAGCGCCTCGCTGCGCTGCGTCAGCAGCCCGTGCAGCTCGCGCGTGTGCCGCAGCAGCACCGGATCGCGCTGCGCGACGAGCCGCGGCGGAATGTAGCCGTCGTCGACGAGCAGCCGCCCGTCGGTGCGCCGCTCGACGATCCGCACGGCGCCGAGCGCCTCCCAATCGCCCGTCAGCTCCGATTCGAGCATCAGCCGCACGTTCAGGCGCCCGGTCTGCAGCAGCGCGGGGCCGAGCGCGACCTCGTTCGCATCGGCGACCTCGTATTCGCGCACGACGTAGCGCGCGAAGCCCGCATCGCCGTCGCCGCCGAACGACACCTCTTCCGCGCCGCCGCGCCACAGCGGCAGCGCGAGCACGACGAGCTGGTCCTTCGCGTCGGCGGGCACGTCGAGCGGCTCGGGCCGATCGTCGGGATGCGACAGATCGAACGGCGTGCCGTCGCGCATCACGCCGGATGCGGCGAGCAGCGCGACCTTTCCGAGCGCGAGCAGCTCGCGATCGATCTGCAATTCGTCGAAGCCCCAATAGAAGCCCTGCAACGGCAGGCAGCGCATGCCGACGTAGCGCTCCCAATGCCGCTCGAGCTGCTGGAAATGCTGCGGCCGCAGGAACATGCCCTCGGTCCAGATCACGCGTTGGCGCAGCGCCGCAGCGGGGGTCGCGGACAACACCGGCTCGTTCATGGGCGTACTCGCGAATCGCCGCCGAGCCCGATGCCGCCGTTCTTGACCGCAATCGACAACTTCATTTCGCTCGGCGAGGTTTGCCAGAATCGGTAGAGGTTCAGCTGCTTCGCGCTCGGCAGCGGCACCGTGAGCCGCCAGCGGTTCTTCTCGAGCACGCGATACTCGGCGACGATGCCGAGCGCGCTCGCGTCGACGTTGCCGCGATAGTGGAGCGTGCGCGCATCGCCCGGCCGCAGGATGATCCGGTCGACGCCGAGCAGATCCGGGCCGAGCACGCTCTCCGGCTTGTCCTGCAGCGAGAAGAAATCGGCGCTCTCGAACGCGGACGCCGTCTTCAGCTGGAACACCTTCAGCACGATCGGGGACGGCTTGCGATTGATGTCCGGATTGACGTCGGGCGCGACGTCGAGCGAGATCGCATACGGCACCGCGACCGAACGTTCGGTCGCCCCGCACCCCGGAAGCAGCAGCACGCATCCCAATACGATGAAACCACTGGAGCGCCGTCGCATTGTCTGTCTCTTTCCTTGCATCGCAATAAGACGCCCGCCGGCTTCCCCGAAGCGGAAGCCGGATCGAATAAAAAATAAGGTGACGATCTATTCAGGTCGATTAATTTTAAATTTCCACATCCTTTCATTGCAATTTCACCCGGGAATTTTCTTGAATGTAAAGCCGGGTCAAATCACCAATTAATTCCGTTGAATTTTAATTTCCGGGAATTCGAGCAGCCGAATTACTTGCGGACAATGCCTGACATTATCAACAGGATTGATTCGTTGCGGTTGCCCGATCCGATTGCGCGGACGCCAGCCGGGAAGACGCGGCACGCCCCGCCGCCCGCCTGGCGCGAGCGGCGATTCAGGAAGCTTATTTCACGCCGAGTCCTTTATGCCGCCCAAAAAGCGACAAGCTCTTACGCATTGCAATAAGCGCTGAAAAACCGACGAAAGTCAAAAAATCACACCGAACTATAGGTTCAACTTCTCCACTTCACAAGGCGAAGCCGGCACGAGATCCGGACTTTAATTCGACTTATTGTTTCAAGATGAAACAAAAGGTAACAGCCGGTCCTTTTCCAATTATTGGAACTAGAATCCAACGGCACGGCGCGTCACCCCTGTCCATTCACTTAAAACCGTCAATTCGAGAATGAAAGGCCGATCGTCGCTTTATATTTTCCTTGGCTTTTTCTTGGCGGGAATTGGCGGTTGCGGCACGAATCCCCCCACTCCGTCCGTCGCGCAAGCCACGGTGGACAGCGCACGCGCCGCGTACAACGCGGGCGATTACGGGCGCACGATTTCGCTGCTCGGCAGCCATGCGCGCGACATCGACGGCGCCGACGTCAACACGCAAGTCGCCGCGCACAAGCTGCTCGCGTTCAGCTATTGCGTGACGAGGCGCGTCACGCAATGCCGCGCCGAGTTCTCGAGGATTCTCGACCTCAATCCGCGCTTCGATCTGTCCCCTGCCGAAAAGGGGCATCCGATCTGGGGACCGGCGTTCGAGGCCGCGCGTCGCAAACATGCGTCGTCATCCTGAGCGAATCGGTTTCCATGCGAACGCTTCATCCATCGAACGACGTATCGATATGCAACTGATCGTTATCGAACACGCGGGCGAGCCGGTCGACACCGACGACCGTAGCGCCGTCGTGTTTCGTCCGCCGGGCGGCACCATCGGACGGGACAGCGACAATCATCTCGTGCTGCGCGACGACACTCGGCAAATCTCGCGTCTGCAGGCGCTGCTGCAAGTGGGCGACGACGCGTGCCTGCTGAAGAACCTGAGCAGCGTGTCGACCATCGAGGTGAATCGCGTGCCGATCGGCTATGCGCAGGCGCAGCGCCTCAACATGGGCGACATCATCCGGATCGGGCCTTACCTGCTGCGCGCGGAGCCCGACGATGCGACGATCGAGCGGACCGTCGAAACGGCGGCCGCGGCTTCGAGCACGCCGCCCGTGTCGCCGATGTCGCCCGCGTCGCATGCGGACGCGAGGGGCGCGAGCAACAAGCTCTGGGGCCTGCTGCACGATCGCTTCGGACTCGGCAGGACGCAGGCTGCCGGCAGCAAGGCCGGCGCGCAGCCGACCCCGGCCGCGGAGCGGCTGAATAGTAAAGCGCCGCACGATCCGGATGCGTCGACGCCCGCCGCGCCGCGCGACCTGCATCAACTGTCGACCGATCCGCTCGATCTGTTCGCGCAGCCGCAAGACAGCTTCGATGCGCCGTCCGGCGTCGCGCGGGACGGCGAGCGCCGCGGGCCGCAGCCCGTCACGCAGCCGGACCACGCGCCCGAATGGACGCATCACGTTCGCGTGCAGCCGGCCAAGTCCGCGCCGCCGCCCGCCGCGCAATCCGGCGCGACGCCCGACACGCCGTCCGCGAGCGCGACCGATGCGCGCAACATGCCGTCGCACGTGCGCGCGTCGGCGCCGGCGGCGCCCGAGACACTGCTGCAAGCGTTCTTCGAGGGCGCCGGTCTCGATACCGCGGCCGAGCCGCATCACTGGTCGGCGGAGCAGCTTTTCATCGCGGGACAGCTTCTCGCGCTGTTCGCGAACGGCACGGTCGAGCTGCTGTCGTCGCGCAGCATCCTGAAGCGCGAAGTGAAGGCCGACATGACGATGCTGCTCGATCGCGAGAACAATCCGCTGAAGCTGCTGCCGGACGGCAGCGCGGTGCTGCGTCAGATGTTCGGGCTGCCGCTGCCGGGCTTCATGTCGCCGCAAAGCGCGGTTTCCGACGCGTTCCAGGATCTGCACGCGCACCAGATCGGCATGGTGGCCGGCATGCGCGCCGCGCTGATGGACCTGCTCACGCGCTTCTCGCCGCAACGCCTGCGCGAGCGCGACGCCGCGCCGCAGTGGTACGAGAAGCGCCTGCCCGTGCTGTACAAGGCGCGATTGTGGGACCGCTATACGACGACGCATCGCGACACACTGTTCGCGATCGAGGACGATTTCGCGTCCGTGTTCGGCAAGGCGTTTCTCGCCGCGTACGATGCGGAAGTCGAGAGTTATCGCGGGCGCTGCCGGAGCTGATCCGAATTCGCAGAAGCCGGCTGCGGCCGCGCATGAACGTCGTCAATCGTGCGTCTTCGCGCGCACGACGATCTGCGCGAGCGCATCGCGCTCGATTCGTTCGAGCGACGCGCGCGCCGCATCGAAATCCTCCGGCGAGCACACCTGATGCGCGAAGCGCGCGCGCAAGCGCCGCGTGATCTGCACGACGCGCGCCGCCGCATCGAGCACGTAGTGCGATTCGTAATCGAAGAAGCGGTCCTGCACGTGCGCATCGCCCGGCAGGTCGGTCACGCGTACGTCGTCGGGCAGCGCGATCTGCGCGGTCTCGTCGAAATCGCCGCCGATGCACAGCCACGGCTGCGTGCGCACCGGCTCCGCGAGCCAGCCCTGCACCTGCGTCGCGATGCCGCCCGACAGGCTCGACAGCGCCGGCAGCGCGGTCGTGCCGTCGGTCCACACGAAATGATCGAGCGATCCCGTCATCGACGTCGAGAACGGCCCGCTCGTCGCGTCGCGCTCGCCCGCGCCCAGCCGCGCGGTGCCGCGCAAGCCGCTCTGTCGCAGGCGATCGGTCGCGAGCTGCTGCACGCGCTCGCGCGCCGCCTGGCGAAACACGCTGCGTTCGAGCTCCGCGGTCCAGCCCGCGTCCTCGACGTAATACTGATAGCTCGCCGCCCCGCTTGCATCGACGTCGATCCGCAGGCGCGCGTCGCGCGTGCGCGGCTGCGTCGCCGGCGTGCGCGTCAGCACGCCTTCGTCAACGAGCAGCGCCGGCCGATCCATCACGACGGGCGGCAGATAGCCGAACTCGACGCCGCCGACCGTCGTATCGGCGAAGAGCCCGAGATCCGGCAGCCACGTGATCGCGTGATTGATCGCGCTGCCGCCATAGCCGGGCACGGCGGGCAGCGTATAGACGGGACCGAGATCGAGCAGCACGGGCTCGCTGCGTATCCCGACCGCCGCGAGCAGCGCGCCGAACAGCGCGACGTGATCCTTGCAGTCGCCGTAGCGGTTGCGCAGGATGTCCGTCACCTTGTGCGGCGCGGCCGCGGTCTCGCCGAGAAAAAGCGCGACGTAGCGGACGTTCATCCGCACCCAGTCGTAGATCGCCTGCGCCTTCGCGCGCGGATCGGACGCGTTCGCGTTCGCCGCGATCGATTGCGCGAGCCGCGCGACGGCGGGATCGCGCGCGCTCGCGTCGACGGCCGCCGCGCGATATCGCTCGGCGAACGACGCGAAATCGCGCAGCGTCGACACCATCAGGCGATCGCCGTACGTCGCGTAGCCGACCGAGCCGTTCTCGATGCGCGGATACGGGCCGTGCCGATAGTCGAATGCGTAGCGTGTACGGCCGTTCTCCGTCACGGGCGCGAGCGCGACGTAGCCGCGCGCGTCGGCGTAGAGCGGCATGTCGGCGGGCAAATCGAAGATCAGCCGCTGCGCATCGACGGGCATGCGCGACGGCGCGACGAAATAGCCGAAGAACCCCGGATCGCGCGGCTTCGTACGCGACTTGCGAAACACGAGGCGCGTGCGCGCGCCCGCATCGACGCCCGGAAAGATCACCGAGCGCAGCACGCCGTCCTCGAAAAACGGCGCGCCGGCGGAGCGCGGCTCCTGGACGTCGCGGATCGCCTCCGGGCCGACCGGATGCGCGACGCCGGCGTGATCGATCGTCTCGGCGCTCAGCAGCTCGACCCGGTCGATGTCCTTGTTGAACCACACGTAGCGCTGCGCGACGTCGTCGATGCCGCTTGCGGTGTTCGCGCGCAGCGTCGAATCGTCGTGCTCGTCGACGGAGCCGTCGTGCTGGACGACGAACACGTGAACATCGCTGACGAGGGTGGCGGGTGCGGCGTCATCGGCGTCGGGTTCCGTCGGCGACGCGTTCGCGCAATGGGCGGCCATGCAGACGCATGCCGCGCAGAATAGTCGGACGAAAGCGGGCATCGCAATCAACCTGCGGCGCGACGCGCGGTCGGATCGCAACCGGGTAGCGGGTTCGTGAACGGATCTTGCCGATCGGCCGGGCGCATCGCGAGACTTCCGGCGCGAATACGTTCGATGCTACGCGCGTCGTCGCGCGCCCTATGCGGCTTGTTCGGCGCTCGCGCAATCGCGGGCTCGGCCCGGCCAGTTTGGGTCATCGCTGCCGATCGCGTCAAGCGCGTGCCGAATGCAATCGCGCCCCGTTGATATCGCCCGGCGTCGGACTTCGCATCGCGTCCGCTTCGCCGAATGTCGAATCGATTTCAACGCAGAAGAGCATATTCACCCAAGATGGAAATCCGGACCTTGCATACCCTGTGCGCACTTCCCGTCCGCAGGATCACAACGTCATGACCCACCCCGAGCGCGCCGGCCGAGCGGTATCGCAGGCGTATCTCGGCACCGCCGCCGTGACGCTGTTCGGCATTCCGCTCGGCATCGTCGCGGCGAATGCGATCGGCTGGCGCGGCTCGGCCAAGTGAACGTTTCGACGCAAGCCGCGCGCCGCCGCCCCCTCACACCGCCCGCACGATCCCCCCATCGACGCGAATGCTCTGCCCCGTGACATACCCGGCGCCGTCCGACAGCAGGAACGCGACGGTCTTCGCGATCTCCTGCGTCCTGCCGAAACGTCCCGCCGGAATCCGCGCGACGATCTCGGGCGTCTCGGGCCAGCTGTCGACGAAGCCCGGCAGCACCGCGTTCATCCGGATGTTCTCGGCCGCGTAGCGCTCGGCGTAGAGGCGCGTCCACGCGCCGAGCGCCGCGCGCAGCACCGACGACACCGGCATCGGCTGCTCCGGCGCGACGGCCGCGAAGCTCGAGAGGTTGACGGCCGCGCCGCCGCCCTGCGCCTGGAAGACCGGCGTCACGCGGCGCATCATTCGAACGACGTTCAGCAGGATCAGATCGAGCGCGTCGTGCCAGCTCGCGTCCGCGATCGACAGCAGGTCGCCCTTCGGCGGATGGCCGGTGTTGTTGACGACCGCGTCGATGCGGCCATAGCGCGCGAGCGTCTCGCGCACGAGCCGGTCGATGTCGGACTCGTCGGTCACGGAGCCCGAGATCCCGAAGCCGCCCAGTTCGCCCGCGAGCGCGGCCGCGCTGCCCGACGGCGACATCAGCGCGACGCGATAGCCGGTCGACGCCAGCTCGCGTGCGATCGCCGCGCCCATGCCCTTGCCCGCCGCCGTGATCAAGGCAACTTTTTCTACAGTCACGACAACCTCCTTTGCTTGCTCGTGCGGGCGGCATCGCCCATGCATGTCTTATTGACGTGGTAATTTAGGCCCGGCGATTCTCCGTGTCGAATCATCATTTCTGACGCCAAACGATAGTTTTTCTACTGATTCCGTATGCCTGCCCCGACACCCGGCCGACTGCCTCCGCTGAACGCGCTCCGCACGTTCGAAGTCTCCGCGCGGCACCTGAATTTCCGCGCGGCGGCCGACGAGATCGGCGTCACGCAAGGCGCCGTCGCGCAGCAGGTCCGTCATCTGGAGGACGTGCTCGGCATCAAGCTGTTCGAGCGCCTGCCGCGCGGCCTCACGCTGACGGCCGACGGGCTCGCCTATTTCTCCGACGTGCAGCGCGCGCTCAATCTGATCGGCGACGCGACGGACAGGCTCGTCAAGCGCCGTTCGAGCGTCACGATCAGCACGACGCCGTCGTTCGCGTCGCGCTGGCTGATCCCGCGGCTCGCGAGCTTCGGCGACGAGCATCCGGACATCGACATCCGGGTGATCGCCGATTCGCAGTTCGCGACCTTCCGGAGCGACGGCGTCGATCTCGCGATCCGCTACGGCAAGCCGCCGTTCGGCAAGGGGCTCGTCACGCGCTTCCTGTTTCCGGTCGACATCTATGCGGTATGCAGCCCGTCGCTGCTGACATCGCCCGGCGCGCTCGCGAGCCCGCGCGATCTCGCCGGCCACGTGCTGCTGCACGACGCGCACGATCTGTGGCCCGAGTTTCTCGCCGCGATGCCGGAGCGCGTCGCGATCGATCCGCACCGGGGCCCGCGCTTCAATCAATCGTCGCTCGCGATCGACGCCGCGATCGCGGGGCACGGCGTCGCGCTCGTCAGCGATCAGCTCGTCGGGCGCGACATCGAGGCCGGGCGACTGTGCCGGCTGTTCGATTTCGCGCTGCCGCTGTCGGTCGGCTACCACATCGTCTATCCGAACGAGCCGCGGCGTCCGAACGACATCGCGACGATGGAGGCGTGGCTGATCCGTCACGCGCGGCGCGATACGCGGCGCAACCTTGCATAGCGCGCACGCGCGCCGCCGCACGCTGCGAGAGAATCGCGCGGAACGACAACCGATCGGCGGCTTCGGTGAAGGCGACGCGAGCGGCGAAGGGCGGCGGATCGGGAATCGCCGAACCGGCATTCGGCGCGGCGCGGCGCGGCGCGGCGCGGCGGCGCTCAGTGTAGTTTGAGAATTCCGCGCACCGCGTTTTCCGGCCGGACGCGTCACGTTTCGCGCACGGACGCACCGGTACGCGAGCGGCTTCGTTTCGGACGATCAGCAGTCCGTTCGAACGTTCGCGGTCGCGTGCATCGAAGACCGCTCGTTCGTCGCATCGATTGGAACGCGCATCGCGCGCGACACGCCAAGCAGCAACTGTTGCGCGTCACGACCGAATCCGCGGATATCGGCTGAATCAGCGAATCGTACGCATGCTCACGCGCCCGCATCATCCGCGTGCCGCTCCGCCCGCGCACGCGCCTGAAAGCGCCGATGCTCTTCCGGTGGAACGAGCGAGCCGCCGGTCGCCCAGATCACGTGCGTCGCCGCGCTCGGATCGAGCCCCCGGGCGCGCATGTATTCGCGCCCCGCATCCGATGCCGCGATCCACGCGGGGCCGCCGAACGCCGCCGCCGCGGACGGCTCGAGATCGATGCCGAGCTGCTCGCGAGCGTCGAGGAGGCTGGCGAAGAGCCGCCGATCGTCGACCGTGAAAACGCCCGCCGCCTGCGCGCGCAGCAGCGGGCCGGCGAGGTGCGACGCCTGCGCGACCGCCAGTCCGTCCGCCTCGGTGCGATTGTCGAGGCCGACGTCGTAGACGGATAGGGGGCGCTCGACGTCGCTCGCGAGCTGCACGAGCACGCAAGGCGACGCGGTGGGCTCGGCGAGAAAGCCGTGCACGTGCTCGCCGTACAGCGCCTTCAGTCCGTACACGATGCCGCCTGGCGCGCCGCCGACGCCGCACGGAATGTGGACGAACAGCGGATGACGCGCATCGACCGTCCGCCCCGCCTGCGCGAGTTGCCCGGCAAGCTCGGCTGCGGCTGTCGCGTAGCCGAGAAACAGCATCCGCGATCCTTCGTCGTCGACGAAATGACAGTACGGCATCCCGGCGGCCTGCCGCCGCCCGGCATCGACCGCTTTCGCGTAATCGCCCGCGTGCTCGACGACCTCCACGCCGCGCGTGCGCAGGCGCGTCTTCTTCCACGCCTTCGCATCGGCCGACATGTGCACGACAGCCCGAAACCCGAGCGCCGACGCGAGCATCCCGATGCTCAAGCCGAGATTGCCGGTGCTGCCGACCATCACCGTGTAGCGCGCGAACAGCGCCCGCGCTTCATCGCTCGCGAGCGCGCGCCGATCGGCGTCGGTGCTTGCGTCGAGCAAGCCGTGCCGCTCGGCGATCGACTCGGCGAGCGCGAGCACTTCGTGAAAGCCGCCGCGCGCCTTGATCGATCCCGCGACCGGCAACGCGTCGTCCCGCTTGACGAACCACGCGCCCGCCGGCGCACGATCGGCGCGCTGCAGCCGGTCGGCCGGCTGCAACGGCGACGCGATCCGGCCGCCCGACGACTGCAGCTCGGGGAACAGCGCGGCCAGCAAACCGCCGCAGCGGCGCAGGCGCGCGCCGGCGGCGGCGAGGTCGGCGGCGGTCAGCGCGGTGTCGGGCAGCGCGCCCTGATGCGGATTGAGCCACAGCAGCGGCGATCCGGCCTGAAGCTTGGCTAATAGATTCGAATCGAACGGAAGTGGTCGGCTGTCGGCCATGGCCTGAAATAGAATGCAGTGAACACACCGTCATCGTACGATCCGGCGATCGACCAATGAAGCGATCAATTCTTGCAGAGGCATAAGCCTGACTAATGGATACCAAGTTCGACACGTCGCTGCTCGGCGCGTTGCGCTGCTTCGAGGCGGCCGGCAGGCTCGGCAGCTTCACGAAGGCCGCCGACGCGCTGCATCTGACGCAAAGCGCGATCAGCCAGCAAATCCGCCAGCTCGAAGCCCGTCTCGGCTACCCGCTGTTCGTCCGCCAATCGCGCGGGCTCGCGCTGACGCCCAAAGGCGGCGTGCTGCATGAAGCGACGGCGACCGCATTCGCGTCGCTCGGCCGGACGTTGCGGCAGCTTGGCGCGCCCGATGCGCAGTTGCAGGTGAGCTGCCTGCCGTCGTTCGCGCTGCAATGGCTGATGCCCAGGCTGACCGATTTTCATCGGCTGAACCCGCAGACGTCGGTGCGGCTGAAAGCGGAGTTTCATGCGATCGATCAAGAGACGATGACCGCGGACGACATCGACGTCGCGATCCGCTGGGATCCGTTCGACTACGACGCGCTCCACGTCGAGCCGCTGTTCGACGAATACCTGGTCGCGGTGGCCGCGCCCGCGTATCTCGATCGGCATCCGCCGCGGGCGACGGCCGAATGGGTGTCGACCATCGTGCCGTTGCACGATGCGTCGGCGTGGCCGGATGCGCCGAAGTTCGTCGAATGGCGCACGTGGCTCGACGCCGTCGTGCCGGCATACGCGGGCGAGCTGCGCGGCCCGGAATTCAATCTGGCGAGCCTCGCGATCGGCGCGGCGCTGGCGGGGCAAGGCGTCGCGGTGTGCCGGCATGCGCTCGTCGACGACGAGATCGCGCGCGGCCGGCTCGTCGACGTGCTGGGACGCCGCGTGCCCGCGCCCGCGCGATACAAGCTGATCTATGCGCAGCCGGACGATCCGCGCGTGAGGCTGTTCGTCGACTGGCTGCGACGCGAATCCGCCGAATTCGCGGCGCGGCGGCGGCTGCCGCTTCCCGGCCGGGCGGATCGGTAGAGAACGGTTCGAGCGCCGCAATCATCGATCGGCGGATCGCTCTACTCGTTTGTCGGTCCGATGTCCTGACGATCGTATTCGGATGGATCCGGCATGCGATATCCGCCGCCGCACGCGTTGCGCTTCATGCTTCATGCAACATGCGTCATGTGCGTTGCATCTGGCGCCACGCACGGCCACGCACGAAGCGGCCAGGCATCGAGCCCCGTCAAGCCTTGTGCGTCGACAGCAGGATGCTCGTCTCCGTATTGGCGATCCCGTCGACCAGCCGAATCGCGCCCAGCACGCGGTCGAAATTCTCCAGCGTATCGGCCTGCAGCTCGGCGACGAGATCCCATCGCCCGTTGGTGCTGTGGATCGTCGCGACGTTCGGATTCCCGCGCAGCACCTTGACGACGTCCGCCGCGCGGTTGCCCTGCACGGCGATCGACATCAGCGCCCGGATCCGATGCTTCTCCGCGGCGGGCTTCAACCGCACCGTATAGCCGACGATCACGCCGTGCCTCTCGAGCCGCGCGATCCGGTTCTGCACGGTCGCGCGCGCGACGCGCAACTGCTTCGCGAGCGTCACGACCGGCGCGCGCGCATTGTCGCGCAGCAGCGCGATGAGCTGTCGGTCGACGTCGTCGAGGCTGATCATGTGGGTTCCCTCTGCGCAATCAATGAACGTGCGGCGTGCGGCGGCGATGGCAGCGGCGATGGCGATGGCGGCCCGGAATCCCGGCAACCGCGCATTTCGCCCACGGCATGCGAGCAAAACGCCAGAATTATCGAGCATTTTGTCATTTTTGCTATCTATTTGTTGGCCGCGGTCATCGAAATAATCACTCCATCGAGCGGCCCATCGAGGGCCGCGCCCAACAAAGGAGACACTTCATGACCCGCTTCCTCGACGTTCCCGATACCAGCCGCCTGATCGCGCGCGTCGGCGTTCCGCGCTTCGTCGGCGAGCTCGTCGACGCGCTGCGCGCCGACTATCTTCGATGGAACGATTTCGACAAATCGCCGCGCGTCGCGTGCCATTCGCGCGACGGCGTGATCGAGCTGATGCCCGTCGCCGATTCGAAGCTGTTCGCGTTCAAGTACGTGAACGGCCATCCGGTCAATGCCGATCGCGGCATGCACACGGTGATGGCGTTCGGCGCGCTCGCCGACGTCGACACCGGCTACCCGGTCCTGCTCGCCGAGCTCACGCTGATCACCGCGCTGCGCACGGCCGCGACGTCGGTGCTCGCGGCGCACGCGCTCGCGCGCCACTGGCTCGCGACGGGCGCGCTCGCGCCGCTGTTTCCGCGCATCGTGCGGCCGGCGGCGCCGTATTACCTGATGCCGCACACGTCGCGCGCCGCAACCGACGCGTTCGCGGCATGGCTCGCCGGCCTCTGCGAGCGTGCGTTGCGCGACGTGTCGGAATTTCTTTCCCGCCGTACCTGAAGATATTTCCGGGCGCGGCGCCGCGCGCAACGGTAGCATCACCGCATCTTCCCGGAGCCGCCCATGACCATCCCGATCACCTGCATCGAAGATCTTCGCGTTCTCGCCAGGAAACGCATTCCGAGGATGTTCTACGACTACGTCGATACCGGCTCGTACACGGAATCGACGTATCGCGCGAACGAAGCCGACTTCCAGCACATCAAGCTGCGTCAGCGGGTCGGCGTCGACATCGCGCATCGCAGCCTGCGCACGACGATGGCGGGGCAGGACGCCGCGATGCCGGTCGCGCTCGCGCCGACGGGCCTCGTCGGCATGATGCGCGCGGATGGCGAGATCCTCGCGGCGCGCGCCGCGAAGCGGTTCGGCGTGCCGTTCACGCTGTCGACGATGAGCATCTGCTCTATCGAGGACATCGCGACGCACGCGCCCGGGCCGTTCTGGTTCCAGCTCTACATGATGCGCGACCGCGCCTTCATCGAGCGGCTGATCGAGCGCGCGAAGGCGGCGGGCTGCCCGGCGCTCGTGCTGACGATGGATCTGCAGATCGGCGGCCAGCGCCACAAGGACGTGAAGAACGGCTTGTCGACGCCGCCGCGCATCACGCTGCCGAATCTGCTGAACATGGCGAGCAAGCCGCGCTGGTGCATCGGCATGGCCCGCACCCGCCGCCGCCATTTCGGCAACATCGTCGGGCACGTGAAGGGCGTGACCGACATGTCGTCGCTCGAATCGTGGACCCGCGAGCAGTTCGATCCGACGATCGACTGGAGCGACGTCGAATGGGTTCGGCAACGCTGGGACGGCAAGCTGATCGTCAAGGGCATTCTCGATCCGCGCGACGCGATCCTCGCGGCCGACGCGGGCGCGGACGCGATCGTCGTATCGAATCACGGCGGCCGTCAGCTCGACGGCGCGATGTCGTCGGTCGATGCTCTGCCTGCCATCGTGGACGCGGCCGGCAAGCGCATCGAAATCTGGCTCGACGGCGGCGTGCGCACCGGCCAGGACGTGCTGAAGGCGGTCGCGCTCGGCGCGCGCGGCACGATGATCGGACGCGCGTTCCTCTATGGCGTCGCCGCGCTGGGCGAAGAAGGCGTGTTCCGCAGCCTCGACATCATCGCGCGCGAGCTCGATACGACGATGGCGCTGTGCGGCCATACCGACATTCTGTCGGTGGATGCCGACGTGCTCGCACGGCGATTCTGATTTCGCTCGATCCGCGCGAATGCGGGCGCATATGCGTATGCCTGCCGCATATGCGCGGGCCTCGAACAGCGTCGCACGCCCGATCTCACACGATGCGCGACGACACGACGCCCCGGCGACGCAAACGCCGCGCTACGCGACGTGCGCGGCGAACCCCGACCGCTGCGGCACGACGCCGGCCCGCAGCGTGAGCTGCGCGATCTCGTCCGCGCCGGCATTCTGCGGGCGAAACGGTATCGGCTCGATCTTCGACAGATCGTCGAGGCGCTGCCCGAGCGAATCGCAGATCGTCGAGCCGCCCGTCGACGTGCCGGGCTTCGAGATGGCGATGCTCCGGCACGAGCGCTCGCATCGCGAGCCCGCGCATCGATGGTTGCGCGAGCATATCGCGGCGTCGGTTTGATGCCTTGCGATTCGGCGTGCAGCGCACGAGTTCATCCGCACGCAAGAATCTTCTTGAGCGAAGCCCGGCGCTTCGATCAGGACTTCGGAATATCGCCCTCGTTCCGTGTCGCGACCGCACCATGTCGCACCGTGTCGCGACGCGCGCGTCCGGGCTGCCGGCTATTGCGGCAGTTGCAGATCGGCGATCACCGCCGCGAGAAAGCGCGCCGCCTCGCCGCCCGTGACGACTCGATGATCGAACGTCAGGCTGAGCGGCAGGATGCGATGCACGGCGGGCGCGCCGTCCGCCGCGACGACCGCGTCGTGCACGCGGCCCGCGCCGAGGATCGCGACGGTCGGCGGCACGACGACGGGCGCCGCGTACTTGCCGGCGATCATCCCGAAGTTCGACAGCGTGATCGTGTTGCCGCGCAATTCATCCGGCGGAATCTTGCGCGCACGGATGTCGGCGCGCATCCGGTCGAGCCCGTTGCGCAAGTCGGCGGCGTCTCGATGCGCGACGTCGCGCAGCACCGGCACGAAGAGACCGTCCGGCAGATCGACCGCGATGCCGAGATCGATCTTCGCGACCACGTGGCGACGCCCCGCCTGTCCGTCGAACCACGCGTTGAGCCCAGGCTCCGCGCGGCAGCCGGCGACGAGCGCACGAATCAGGCGCATCGTCACGTCGGCGCCCGCGGGCCATGCGTGGATGTCGGCGTCGTCGATCACGGTCGCCGCCGCGACTTCGCTCTGCGCGCGCGCCATGTTCTGCGCCATCGCGCGCCGCACGCCGCGCAGCACTTCGGGCGGCCCGAGCTCGGCGAGCACCTTCGCGACGCGCTGCACGTCCGCCGCGGTGATCACGCCGTCGGCACCCGACGGCGTCACCATCGCCAGATCGACGTCGAGCTTGCGCGCGAGCGCGCGCACGGCCGGAATCGCCTTGATCGCGCCGGCGCCGCGGCCGCCCGCGCCCGCGCCGAGCGCCGCGGGCGCCTCGTGCACGACGTGCTCGCCGACCGTCATGTGGCCGACGACGGTCCCCGCATCGGCCTCGCCGGCTTCGCCTTCGAATGCGACGAGCGGCGCGCCGAGATGAACGATGTCGCCCGGCTGCCCGAACAGCTTCGCGATGCGGCCGGATTGCGGCGACGGAATCTCGACGATCGCCTTCGCGGTCTCGACCGACAACAGCGGCTGATCGGCCTGAATCGTGTCGCCGGCCTTGACGTGCCACTCGACGATCTCGGCTTCCTGCAAGCCTTCGCCGAGATCGGGCAATTTGAAGATCTTCATGTCTTTACGACGCCTCCAGCGTCTTCCTGACCGCGCTGACGATGCGCGCCGCGCTCGGCATGTACTGGTTTTCCAGCCGGAACAGCGGCACGACGACGTCGTAGCCCGTCACACGCTGCACGGGCGCGAGCAGCGAATACAGACCGTGTTCGGCGACGAGCGCGGCGATCTCCGCGCCGACGCCCGCCGTGCGCGGCGCCTCGTGAACGATCACGCAGCGCCCCGTCTTCGCGACCGACGCGACGATCGTATCGGCATCGAGCGGCTTGAGCGTCGCGACGTCGATCACTTCGGCCATCACGCCCTCTTGCGCGAGCTGATCGGCGGCCGCCTGCACTTCCTGCAGCGCCGCGCCCCAGCTCACCAGCGTGACGTCGGAGCCGTCGCGCAGCGTGAAGCACGTATCGAGCGGCAGCGCCTCGCCGTTGTCTTCGACCGGCTGCCTGAAGAGCCGGTACAGGCGCGACGGCTCGAAGAACATCACCGGATCCGGATCGCGAATCGCGGCGAGCAGCAGCCCATACGCGCGCGCGGGCGTCGATGGAATCACGACGCGCAGGCCGGGGATGTGCGCGAACAACGCCTCGGGGCTTTCCGAATGATGTTCCGGCGCGTGAATGCCGCCGCCGCACGGCGCGCGGATCACGAGCGGACACGACAGCCGTCCGCGCGTGCGATGACGCAGCCGCGACGCGTGGTTGAGAACCTGATCGATCGTCGGATAGACGAAGCCGGTGAACTGGATCTCCGCGACAGGCCTGAGCCCCATCGCCGCCATGCCGATCGCCGCGCCCGCGATCGCCGTTTCCGCGAGCGGCGTGTCGATCACGCGCTGCGCGCCGAAGCGCGCCTGCAAGTCGACGGTCGCGCGAAACACGCCGCCGTTCGCGCCGATGTCCTCGCCGAGCAGCACGACGGACGGATCGTGCGCGAGTTCGTACGCGAGCGCCAGATTGACCGCTTCGACGAGGTTCAGATCAGCCATGATGGTTCCCCGCGGCCGGCGCGAATGCGAGCGCCGTCGCCAGCTGTTCCTGCATCGCCTGCGGCAGGCTCGCGTACAGATGGTCGAACATCGCCGACGTGTCCGGCTGCGGCACCGCGAGATAGGCCTGCACCGCGTCTTCGACCTGCGCGTAGCACGCCTTGCCGAGCTGCTCGTCCTGCGCCTTGTCCCACACGTTTCGATGCATCAGGTACTGGCGCAAACGCAGCAGCGGCTCGAATTCCCATTGCTTGCCGACGGCGTCGGAATCGCGGTAGCGCGTCGCATCGTCGGCCGTCGTGTGATCGCCCAGCCGGTAGCTGAGCGCTTCGACGAGCGCCGGACCGCCGCCGCGCCGCGCACGCTCGAGCGCGTCGCCGACGACCTGATGCACGGCGACGATGTCGTTGCCGTCGACCTGCCGCCCTTCGATTCCCGCGGCGATCGCCTTTTGCGCGAGCGTTTGCGCAGCGGTCTGGCGGGCGCGCGGCATCGAGATCGCCCACTGGTTGTTGTTGACGACGATCACGAGCGGCGCGCGCCACGCACCCGCCATGTTCATCGCTTCATAGAAGTCGCCTTTCGACGTGCCGCCGTCGCCGAGAATCGCCACCGCGACGCGCGCTTCGCCGCGCAGCATGAACGCATAAGCCGCGCCCGCCGCATGACACACCTGCGTGCCGATCGGCACGCAGTTCGGAAAATCCTGGCGCGCGGCCGCGAAATCGCTGCCGCGTTCGTCACCGCCCCAGTACAGCAGGCTTTCCGTCATCGTGACGCCGCGCAGGAATTGCGCGGCATGATCGCGGTATGACGGAAACAGCACGTCGTCGGCGCGCATCGCGCTCGCAACGCCCACGCCGATCGCCTCCTGCCCGACCGATGACGCGAACGTGCCGATCTTGCCGGTGCGCTGCAGCGCAACCGCTTTCGTGTCGAACGCCCGCGTCAGCACCATCGCGCGATAGAGCGGCAGCAGCGCGGCCGCGTCCTGCGCGAACGCGGGCAGCGGCTGGACCGGCTCGCCGTCGGGGCCGAGGTATTGCGTATAGTCGATGTCGAAGCTGCCGACCGTGGTCATCGCGGGCCTCCTTGTTTTTCTAGACGTCGAAATACAGATAGAACTCCCAAGGATGCGGACGCAGCTTGATCGTATCGAGCTCGCGCTTGCGCTTGTAGTCGATCCACGTGCGGATCACGTCGTCGGTGAACACGTCGCCCTTGCGCAGGAACGCGCTGTCGGCTTCGAGCGCGGCGAGCGACGCGTCGAGCGAGCCCGGCACCTGCCGGATCTTCGACGCCTCTTCGGGCGGCAGCTCGTAGATGTTCTTGTCGAGCGGCGCGCCCGGGTCGATCTTGTTCTCGATGCCGTCGAGCCCGGCCATCAGCATCGCCGCGAACGCGAGATACGCGTTCGCCGACGGGTCGGGACAGCGAAACTCGACGCGGCGCGCGGCGGGCGCGTCCGACACCATCGGAATCCTCGCGGCGGCCGAGCGGTTGCGCTGCGACATCGCCAGATTGACGGGCGCTTCATAGCCGGGCACGAGACGCTTGTACGAATTCGTCGTCGGCGCGCAGAACGCCATCAGCGCCGGCGCGTGCTCGAGCAGTCCGCCGATGTACCAGCGGCACAGGTCCGAGGTCAGCGCCCAGCCGTTCGCGTCGTAGAACAGATTGCGCTCGTCGTCCCACAGGCTCTGATGGCAATGCATGCCGCTCGCGTTGTCCGCGAACAGCGGCTTCGGCATGAACGTCGCGACCTTGCCGTGCCGGCGCGCGACGTTCTTGCATACGTACTTGTAGATCATCACGTTGTCGGCCATCCGCGTGAGCGTCGAAAAACGCATGTCGATTTCGTTCTGGCCGGCGGTCGCGACCTCGTGATGATGCACTTCGACCTGCACGCCCGCGCGCTGCAGCGTCAGCGCGATTTCCGAGCGGATGTCCTGCAGCGTGTCGTTCGGCGGCGTCGGGAAATAGCCTTCCTTGTAGCGCTGCTTGTAGCCGAGATTGCCGCCGCCGTATGCGCCCTCGTCTCGGCCCGCGGCCCAGTCGCCCTCGGCCGATTCGACGTAGTAATAGCCGCAGTGCTGATCCTGGCCGTAGCGGATCGAATCGAAAATGAAAAACTCGAGCTCCGGCCCGACGTAGCAGGCCGTCGCGATGCCCGTCCCGCGCAAATGCGCTTCCGCTTTTTTCGCGACGTGGCGCGGATCGCGCGAGTACGGCCCATGCGTCGCCGGATCGATCACGTCACAGAGGATCGACAGCGTCGGCGTCTCGCAGACCGGATCGACGAACGCGGTCGTCGGATTGGGACGCAGCAGCATGTCGGATTCGTGGATCTCCTGGAAGCCGCGGATCGACGAGCCGTCGAAGCCGATGCCGGCGCCGAACAGATCCGCGTGGAGTTCGGGCAGCGTAATCGAGAAGTGCTGCCAGAGACCCGGCAGATCGGTGAACTTCAGATCGACGATCTGGATGCCGTGCGTCCGCACCAGTTCGATCACGTCGCTCACGCCGGACGGCCGCGCGATGCGGTAGCTGCCTGCTTCGACGGACGCCGCGAACGGCGATCCCGCGTCGCCTTGCGTATTCGACATGGGCTTTCTCCTTCTTCCAGCCCTTTGCCTGCGATTCGGCTTCGGCCTGCCCTCCGACTCGCGTTCGAGCGGCCGACAACGGTGCGTGCGGCTTGTGCGTTACGGCAATCTGCCGATGATCGCGCCGATTTCGTTCTTCGTGAACGCGCGCAGCGTCTGCGTGCGGACGTTGCCCGCCGAGCCGAGCGCGAAGCCGAATGCGGTGAGACTTTGCTCGTCGGCCGCTTCGACGACCGCGACGATGTCGAACGCGCCCAGCGTCCAGTAGACCTCCTTCATTTCACAGCCGAAGCCCTTGGCCATTTCCGCCACCTGACCGGCCCGCTGCGAGCTGTTCTTCACGGTGCGTATGCCCTGATCCGTAAAGTTTGCAAGAACCACGTAAGTCGCCATGACGATTCCCCTTACGATTGAAACGTATCGAGATTCGAACGCGCGAGCGGCGTCGTCGGACGCCTTCGCGCCAATACGATCGGAACCGTCTCGCGCGTAACTTGATTTTAGGCAATGGGATCGCCGACGAAGGAGGGGTTTGCACGCGGGTTGTGAAGTTGATCGGCTGCAGCGCGCTTGGGGGCGACGCGCATGGGCGACGCGTATCTTGATCGCGCCGCGATCGTGCCGAACCGACGGCGGAACACCGTGAATGCTCGGCGGCAAAGCGGCATCCGACAGCCACGCCTGTCACCGAGTCCGTGCGTTGCTCGCTCCGAATGGCGCAGGCGCGACCTTCAATGCGGCCGATGGGAAACAGAAAAGATGACCCGCCGCCCGACAGGACACAACACGCAAGACGCAAGACGCAAGACGGCGGGTCGATCAACAACACAACATGGGCCGATTGCTACTGATTGGAGTACTGATTTGAGATCGGAAAGGCCAGACGTCGGACAGCCTTCCCGACGTAAAAGTTAGACGATTACTCGCAAAACGTCTGTCAATTTTGGTCAGATCGTCCCGGCCGGCTTACTGGAAACCCGCCGCGTTTCGCTGTTCGTCAGCGGATTCGACATGCTTGCTCGCGAAAGACGGCGGTTTGCCGCCCGTCCCGATGCGCGGCTTGAGATGTGTGCGGCTCGATCTGTGCGCGGCTTGATACGTGTGCGGCTCGATGCGCGGCTCGATCGCCCGCCCTCGCCTCACAGCAGCCGATACGCGAGCCGCGCGGCCGCACGCGCCGTCCGCCGGTCCTGATCGAGGGCCGGATTGTATTCGGCGATGTCCACCGCCAGCAGCTTGCCCGACGCCCGGATGCGCCGCACCATCGCTTCGACCACGGACAGCGGCACGCCCAGGGATGCCGGCGCGGACACGCCCGGCGCCGTGGCGGCAGGCAGCACGTCGAGGTCGATCGACAGGTACAGCGCGTCGGCTGCGTCGAGCAGCCGATCCAGCCGATCGAGCAGACCGGGAAGATGGTGCTCCTGCATCTGCGTATCGGCGACGTACCGCACGCCGAGCTGCCGCGCGCGCTCGAACAGCGCGGCGGTATTGGCCAGATCGCTGATGCCGAGGCAGACATAATCGAAAGCGAGCCCGCGAGCAGCGCAATCACAGGCGATCTGATCGAACGGCGTGCCCGAATTTGCAGGACGCGCCTGCCGCAGATCGAAATGCGCATCGAAATTCACGATCGTCAGACGGCGTGCGCCGCCGTCGTCGAGCCACGCGCGCAAGCCGCCATACGTGCCCCACGCGACCTCGTGGCCGCCGCCGAGCACGAGCGGCCGTCCGCCGCAAGCGAGCGTCTCGCGCACCACCTGCGCGAGCTCGGCCTGCGCGCCTTCCAGATCGCCGTCGTCGCAGACCACGTCGCCGGCATCGCGCAACGTCACATCCGGCTTGGCCGGCAGGCTCGCCAGCACGCGACGCAATTCCCCGGGGCCGTGCGCGGCGCCGACGCGCCCCTTGTTCCGCCGCACGCCTTCATCCGAGCCGAAGCCGACGATCACCGCCGCATCGCCCGCCAGCGCCGCGCCGGTAAAGCGCTCGACCTGATCGAACACGCGCCGGGTGTCGCCTGGCTCCGCGTCGTCGGAACGGCCGCGCCAGACCCCGTTATCGAACGGCGCCTTCATGCACGCGACAACACGGCTTGCAGGAAAGCGCGCGTGCGCGGCTGCGATGGCGCGGAGAAGATTTCCGAAGGCGGTCCGGCCTCGACGATCGCACCGCCGTCCATCACCACCACCACATCCGCGACTTCCTTCGCAAACCCCATTTCATGCGTGACGACCACCATCGTCATCCCTTCGCTCGCGAGCAGCTTCATCACTTGCAGGACTTCGCCGACGAGCTCCGGATCGAGCGCCGAAGTCGGTTCGTCGAACAGCATGACGCGCGGCTGCATCGCCAGCGCCCGGGCGATCGCGACGCGCTGCTTCTGGCCGCCCGACAGGCTCGCCGGCATCACGTGCGCCTTGTGCGCAAGGCCCACTTTCTCCAGCAGCGCCAACGCGCTCGCTTCCGCATCGGCCTTGCTCGCGCCGCGCAGCATGCGCGGGCCCACGGTGATGTTGTGCAGGACGGACAGATGCGGAAACAGATTGAACGACTGGAACACCATGCCGACTTCGGTGCGCAGCGCATTCAGCGAGCGTTCGCCGAGCATCGCGCCGCGATCGACGAGACGATGGCCGCAGATGTCGATGGTGCCGCCTTCCGGTTGCTCGAGGCCGTTGCAGCACCGCAAGAAGGTGCTCTTGCCCGAGCCGCTCGGCCCGATGACGACCACCACCTGTTGCGGCTCGATGTCGAAGTCGATGCCGTTCAGCACGACGTGCGAACCGAACGACTTGGTCAGGCCACGGATCCGGACGATGGGTTCGGACGCCTTGTTCATTGCACCATTCCTCCTGCGCGCAGGCGCCGCTCGACGCGATGCAGCGCGTAATTGGTCGCCTGGGTCAGCACGAGATAGACCAGCGCGATGGCCAGATACACTTCGAGCGACCGGTACGACACGCTGATGATCTTCTGTCCCTCATGCATCAGATCGTTGATCGTCAGCAGCGACACGAGCGCCGAATTCTTGATGAGCGCGATGAACTCGTTGCCGAGCGGCGGAATCATGCGAACGACGGCCTGCGGCAGGATGATCGCGCGCATCGCCTGCCCCGACGACATGCCGATCGAGCGGGCCGCCTCCATCTGGCCGCGATCGACCGACTGGATCGCGCCGCGCACGATCTCCGAGACATAGGCGGCCGAATAGAACCCCAGCCCCAGCATCCCGCACACGAACGCGGGCAGCAGAATGTTGAACTGGGGCAGGCCGAAGAACAGCAGAAACAGCTGCACGAGCAGCGGCGTGCCGCGAAAGAACGTCAGGTAGGCGGTGCAGAAGCCGTAGACGAACCGCCGCTGCGGCGCGAGCCGGCCGATGCCGATCAGCAGCCCGAGCACGCAGCTGAGCGCGAGCGCGGCCGCGGTCACTTCCACCGTGACCAGCGCGCCATGCGCAATATCCGTCCAGCCGGCGATCACCGGCGAGAAATCGAGTTCCATGGGCGTGACTCGGCCGGTTATTGCGCGCCGGCGCCGAACCACTTGCGCACGATCGCCGCATACGTGCCGTCGGCCTTGATTTTCGCCAATGCGGCGTCGAGCGCGGCCTTCAATTGCGGCTCGTCCTTGCGCACGGCGATGCCGTACTGCTCGGTCGTCAACGGCTTGTCGAGCACGCGGAAGCCGCCGCGCGTGCGGACCAGCTGATAGGCGGCCGGCTTGCCGGTGACGGCGGCATCGGCGCGGCCGATGCCGACGAGGTCGAACATTTCCTGATTCTTTTCCACTTCGACGCGCGTGATCTGCGGAAAGTTGTCGCGCAGGAAGTTCACCGACTTGGTGCCCACCTGCACCGACACCTTCTTGCCGTTCAGATCGGCCACCGTCTTGATTGGAGAATCGCGCTTCACCAGCGCGACGAGACCGCCCGCGTAGTACGGGCCGGCGAAATCGACAACCTTCGCGCGCTCGTCGGTGATGTATATCGCCGAGATCGCCGCGTCGAAACGATGCGCGATCAGGCCGGGAATCAGCCCCTTGAAGTCGATGTCCGTCCACTGCACGCTCTTGCCCATCGCTTTGGCGAGCGCATTCATCATGTCGATGTCGAAGCCGGTGCGCACGCCGTTTTCGGTGTACTCCATCGGCGCGAACGTGGCGTCGGTCGCCACGCGCAACACGTCAGGGGTTTGCGCCGCGGCGCTGCCGCAAAAGCCGGCGAAGGTGGTCGCCAGCGCGAAGCAGGCAAGGGACAGCAGACGTTGCAATTTCATGGCGAAACTCCTTTGAGACTCGGTGTGAGACGGATCATTCGGCTTGCAGATGCAGGGAAATCGCGCGAGCGGTTCGCAGCGTCCCGTCGATGAACTGGCTTTCGCGACCGATCGCGCGCGTCGAAGGCGCCATCAGCGTGATCGACGCGGAGCTGCTCACGCCGCGCCACGTGCGATGGAAAATCGGTGCGCTGACGCCCCAGACGCCGGGGTCGACCTCGCTGTCGCTCACCGCGTAGCCCTGCGCGCGAATCCGCTCCAGTTCGGCTTCGATGGCCGCGCGCCCGGCGCGGTCGCCGGCGAATACCGAGTCCAGCACTTCGTTGCGCGCGTTCTCCGCCATGAAGGCCAGCAGCGATTTCGCCGACGCGCCCGCCTTGAGCGGCACCGCGCGGCCCTTTTCGAACGAGCAGCGCAGCGACTGCTCGCTGTCGACCCTGTCGAGGCACATCGCCTGATTCTTCACCGCGACGACGAGCCCGACGCTCTCCTTCGACGCCCGCGCGAGCTGCTGCATCTCCATGCGGCTCGCTTCGACAAGCATCGAGTTGACGTCGAAGCCGAGCGCAAGCTGAAGACTGATCGGACCGGGCGCATAGTGCCCCGTGTGCTCGGCGACGAAGCCCCAGCGCTTGAGCAACGCGATCTGGCGATACAGCGTGCTTTGCGCGAGCCCCGTGACGCCTTGCAGATCCTTCACCGACATGGCCTTGCCATGGCTCGCAAGCGCGGCCAGCACGAGCAGCACGCGCTCCGATCCGGTGACTGTGGTTCCTGAATTCACGACGAAAACGACGCAGGTGACGATGAAGTCAGAATGCCAGACCACTCTCAGAAATTAAAACCGAATTTCCCATGAAACGGGAATGCGATGGAGGGGTTTTCCCTCGCATGAAGCGAGATCGCGTTCCGTGCGCCGGAACGCGAAGCGGTGCGCGCCGACGGCTCATGCGCGGCGGCCCACGACGATGTGCAATGCCGGATTGATGTGAAGAAACGCAGCGAAGTCGGCGCGGCGAGAGCCCGTCGATCGGCCGGAATCGCATCCGCCGGATCGGCAGCGGCCAATACCGCCGCGCATCGTGAAGTGTCCGACATTGCGGACCGACGGCGAGAAGCGTCCCGCCCACTTTGATGCGAATGTCGATGCACTGAGCCGATGGATGCCGAACGCATCGAGGGTCACGATATCCGCCGCGTCTCATGGGATGAATCTCGCGCGCCCGAGCGCTTTCAATCGATATCTTCTGGCGTTCTTCCTGTCCGCCTAGCGACGGACGTCGCGACGGATGCGCACGCCGCATCCGCTTCAATCGGCCACGCCCGGTCGCTCATCGTGCTCGTCAAATGGCGGACTACATTGCGACATCGTCGATGCGCGTTTCAAGAGAGCGCCAAATGAGTTTCTCATTCAAGTTATTAGTAACCCAAAAGTAACCGCCCCCAATAACGGATCGATGCAATCAGTAACCCGAAGGTAACTTAATTCTAAAAAAATACTGATCACGCACTCCCGCCAAAACCAAAAAATTTCACATTTATCCGAATATGAGAAATTCGCTGCTTCCGACCGAAATCATGCGGTTCTCATCCGGATTCACGCTCTCACGCCCCAGGCCGTAGCGGTATCCCGCGTCCGCACGCGATTGCGCGCGATCGCGCCGCAGATATCGCGCTGCCTCTGCCGCACCGCCGCACCGCCGCTCCGGATCGAGCTTCCGGGCTCCCGGCTCTTGGGCTCAGGACTGACTCGTCGCCCATCCTTAATAAGTTCCTCCCGCGACATCGCGCGCCATTCACGCAAGCATCCAAAGCGATCGAATCAGGCGGAAACGATGAATCGGCACAGCTCCGGCCGCCTCGTCACTTTTCGTGAGCTATCGACGCGGCCTCTTCGAGACAGTCGTCTCAGATAAAATTATTTACCATTCTTTTATTAAGATCTTAAGTCAGCTATGGAATACTGGCGGCGATGGTTGTAAAGCGTATGCGAGGAAGCATGGATTCCGCGGGACTTGATTGCTGCTGCATCGCATTGCCTTGCCGATGAACCGATTGCCGCAAGTAAAAAACAAGGGCTGCGATGAATTCTGGCTCGCTTGGATCCTCTTTCGTGGTTCGAGCATGCAAAGGAGGACGCATTTGACGGTCGTAGCCCATCGCCGTCGCGGCGACGCCGATCGCCCGATTCGCGCCGCGCCGCCGATTGCGGCGCGCACGTCGACAGCCTCGATCCGCGACGGGCGAATCGCGCGCGGTCGTGCGCATCCCATTGCCTGCCCGACGCCGCGCCTCCCCCGATACTCCCCGACGACACATGCCGCATGCGGCGGAACAGCCATCGTCCAGATCAAGCACCGGGTTCATGCCGCCGCATTGCGATGCAATGCCGTTGCGACATCGGCGCTCCGTCCGCAGCAGGACGAGCGCGCCGCCCGGTATTTCGAAACATGACCGTTCTTGAGGTGGGAAATATGTCCGAGGTGGGGATAAGAAATTTGAATCACCTGCGCGTTTTTATGGCGATTGTCGAGAAGGGTAGTTTCACTGCGGCGGCAGAATGTCTGTGCATGTCGAAATCGCTGGTCAGTGAATACCTGAGCCGCCTCGAAGCGGAGATCGACACCCAGCTCGTGATGAGAAGCACCCGCAGGATTGCGCCGACCGACGCCGGCAACAAGCTGTACTCGGCGTCCCAGGCGTTCGTCAGCGGCCTGTATGACGTGATCGGCAGCATCCGGTGCCTGCGCCATGAATCGACCGGCCTGCTGCGCGTCGCGGCGCCCAGCGGTTTCTCCACCGCGCATCTGAGTTCGATCGCGGCCACGTTCATTCATCAGCACCCGCAGATCGAGCTCGAAATCGTCTGCAACGACGAGGAAATCGATCTGGTCGGCGAGCGCATCGATCTCGCGTTCGAGACAGGCTGGCCGAAGAAGAAAGGCTTCCGGATGAAGATGCTCGGTGCATTCGACCAGGTGCTCGTCGCATCGCCCGAGTATTCGCGCAAGCACGCGGTGCCAAGGCATCCTGACGATCTGCCCAGCTCGCATTGGATCGGGCACGGCGGGCTCGCGAACCTCAGCTATTCGGTGTTCGGCAACGACGGACGCTCGGTCCGTATCCAGACGAACGGCCGCCTCAAGGTGAAGAGCGTGCTGCTCGCGCATCAGATGGTGCTCGCGGACGCGGGCGTCAGCGCATTTCCCGACTATCTGGTCGCCGAGGACTTGCGGGAGGGACGCCTGCACCGGCTGCTGCCGATGTGGACGATGCCGAAAGGCGGCATCTACGCGTGTCGCACGTCTTCGCGGCATGCGTCGGTTCGCGAGCGTCTGTTCCTCGCCGCGGTGCAGGCGTATCTGGCCGGTCTGTCGGGCGAGCAGATGCGCGCGGGCGCGGTTCCGACTTAGCGGAGAACACGCTCCGTCGCTTCAAGCGGAACGGCGCTCGCTTCGATGCTCGCTCGCATGCGTCGGAGCGAGCATCGGAGCAGCGCGCCGCGCTCCGGCGCCATGCGGGGCGACGACAGGCCCGAACCGGCCGTCGCCCGCCCGGATATCAGGCATCGGGCTCGATCTATCGGCCGCGATCGTATCGAAAGCCTGCGGCATCGTGTCCGTTGCTCACGCACGCAGCGATCTCCATGCGATCGGGAACCATGGCGCGCGCGTCGTCCCGATCACGCGCCTGCCGCGTTCCTTGGGCGCTGCGGCACGGCCGCTCGCGTCCATCCGCCATCGGCCGGACTGAACCACAGATGAACGTGACCGGTGCCGATCCCGTTCTCGTACTCGCTGAAGAGACGCCCGCGCGCCGCACACGCGTGCGCGCCGATCGCGCCCGCCATCATCAGATAGTGGCCGAAATTCGCCTCCGGTTGAAAACGCAGAAACGCCGGCATTGCTTCGATCACCCGATCGTGCCGCCCTTCTTCGAGCCATGCGATCCGCCGTTCGTCCGCCGCGCGCGCGGCCGGCGTCACGATGTTCGACGCGGCGCCCGCCATCCGGTTGCGCAGCTCGGCGAGCGGCCAGAACACGTGCGACAGTCCGCCCGACGCGATCAACAGCACGTCGCGGTCGAGCCGCTCGACCGCCTCCGCGACGATCTCGCCCATCCGCAGATAATCGTCGGTGGTCGCGGTCTGGCACACGGAAACGGAAATCCAGCGCTTGCCGGGCCGGCCGAGATAGGTCCACGGATTGAGCGTCGCGTAGTGGATCGGCAGGCACGGATCGTCGACCGCGGCGATCCAGGACGCGCGCCGCGGCGCCCGTTCGGCGATCGCGTGCGCGAGCTCGGGATCGCCAGCGAGATCGTACGGCAACTGCCGTATCGCGTTCGGCATCTCGTCCGACGTGAAGCGGCCCTCGCGCCGCGCGTGCGCGGTGACGACCGCCTCGGTCGTGGTCCGCCAATGGCTGTCGAAAACGAGCACCGTGTCGTAATCGTCGGCGTCGAACACTTCGTGCCGAAGCCGCATCAGGCCGGTCGCGAGCGTGAAGTCGCGGCCGCCGTTTTCATGAAGCCGCGTCGCCTCCGACATCATCACGACGGGCGCATGCGAAATCAAGCCTGCGCCGATGATCTTTCCCATAGATAGGCATCCTGTTCAATGAGTGAGCGAGCGGGCGCGACGGCGTCACGGCACGAGCAGCAGCTTGCCGGTGGTCCGGCGCGCCGCGAGATCGGCATGCGCCCGCCGCGCGTCGGCGAGCGGATAGCTGCCGCCGATCCTGATCTCGAGCGAGCCGTCCGCGATACCGTCGAACACTTCGCCCGCGCGCCACAGAAATTCGTCGACGGTCGCGCGGAAATGTTCGAGATACGGACGCGTCAACGTAAGCGAGCCGCCCCACAAGAGCCGCATCACGTCGACGGGCGGCACCGGGCCGCTCGCACCGCCGAAAATCACCAGCGTGCCGCGGGTCCTGAGGCTCGCGAGGCTCGCGTCGAACGTCGCGGCGCCGATGCCGTCGTACACCGCGTGCACGCCCTTGCCGCCCGTCAACCGGCGCACCTCGGCGGCGAGATCGTCGACCGCGTGGTGCAGGATCACGTCGTCCGCGCCGTTGCCGCGCGCAAGCGCCGCCTTCTGTTCGGTCGACACGGTGCCGATCACCTGCACGCCGCGCTGCTTCAGCCACTGCGTCAGCAACAGCCCGACGCCGCCCGCCGCCGCATGAACGAGCACGGTGTCGCCTTCGCGGGCCTTGTACGAATCGTTGACGAGATAGTGCGCGGTCATCCCCTGGACGAGTGCGGCGGCGGCCGTCTGCAGATCGATTGCGTCCGGCACGACGATCGCCTTGTCCTCCGGCACGATCACGTGTGTCGCGTAGCTGCCCATCACGGTCGTCCAAGCGACGCGATCGCCCGGCTTGAAACGCATGACGTTCGGGCCGACCGCGAGCACGCGCCCCGCGCCCTCTTCGCCGGGCGTGCCGGGAAGCGGCATCGGATAACGGCCTTCGCGGCGGTACAGATCGATGAAGTTCACGCCAGCCGCGGCGAGCTCGACGAGCAGCTCGCCTTCGCCGGGCTCGCGCGGGGTGCGCGTCACGTAATTGAGGACGTCCGGGCCGCCCGTCTCGCGGATCTCGATTGCTTGCATCAGTTCGCTCCAAGTGTTCGTCAAAGGATCAACCCGCCGGGACGCCGTCGAGTTCGACTCGATAGAGGTCGAGCCAGTTGTTGAGCCGGCTGCTCGACTCCAGCAGGATTCGTTCGAATTCCGAAAGGCTGCCGGCCGCGGTCTTCGCGGTCAGGTTGCGCAGCGCGTTGCCGTCGATGAACGGCTTCAGCGGCGCGCGACCGCCGTCGATCGCCTGATTGAGGCGCTCGATGAGACCGCGGTCGTAGCCCGGCGCCTGAATCGACGGATACGCCGCCTTCTTGCGGTTCAGCACCGAATCCGGCAGCAGGTCGGCCGCCGCCGCGCGCAGCAGCGCCTTCTCCTGGCCGCTGAACGTCTTCATCGCCCACGGGATGTTGAACACGTATTCGACGAGCCGGTGGTCGCAGAACGGCACGCGCCCTTCGAGGCCGCTCGCCATGCCCATCCGGTCCTTCTTGTCGAGCAGCACCGGCAGCCAGCGCGTCAGCGTCAGATAGTGCAGTTCGCGCGTGCGGCGGTCCTCCGCGTTTTCGCCGTCGAGGCGCGGCACTTCCGCGAGCGCCGCGCGATAGAGATCCGCTTCGTACTCGCCGAGCTTCAGCTCGTCGATGAACCATCGATGGAACAGCGCGCGCGGATTGAGGCCGCGATGCGCACCGAGCTTGAGCCATGGGAACGTCTGCGCGCGACGCGCAATCGGATCGGAGAACCACAGGTAGCCGCCGAAGATTTCGTCGGCCGCTTCGCCCGACAGCGCGACCGTCGCGTGCTTGCGAACCTCGGCAAAGAGGCGATACAGCGATACGTCGAGATCGGCGAAGTTGAACGGCAGATCCCACGCGCGCAGCACCGTTTCGCGCACCTGAGGATCGAGCAGCCCGGCCTGGTTCAGCTCGATCGTGTGGTGGTCGCTGCCGATGTGCCGCGCGACTTCGAGCGCATACGGCGCGTCGGCCGTCGGGCGGATCGGGTCGGCCTGGAAATTCCGCGTATGACCGGTGAAGTCGACGCAGAACGTCGACAGCGCGCCGCCGCCGTTCGCGCGCCGCCGCTTCTGCGCGATCGCGGCGACGGTGCTCGAATCGACGCCGCCCGACAGCAGCGCGCACAGCGGCACGTCGGAGATCATCTGGCGCGACACGATGTCGTCGAGCAGCGAGCGGATCGTCGCGATCGTCGTCGGCAGGTCGTCGGTATGCGGACGCGCTTCGAGCGCCCAGTAGCGCTCTTCGACGATCCGGCCGCGCCGCACACGCAACAGATGGCCGGGCTTCAGTTCGCGCATCCCGGAGAACGGCACCTGTCCCGGCGTGCGCAGGAACAGCAGCGCGTCGCACAGTCCTTCCGACGACGTGCGCGCACGCACGTCCGGATGCGCGAGGATCGCCTTCGGCTCGGAGCCGAAGATCACGCCGTCCGCCGTCGGGTAATAGAACAGCGGCTTCACGCCGAGCCGGTCGCGAACGAGCAGCAGCTCGTCGCGCGCGGTGTCCCAGATCGCGATCGAGTACATCCCGTTGAGACGATCGACGAACGCCGCGCCCCATTCGAGATACGCGCGCAGCACGACCTCGGTGTCGCAATGCGTGTCGAACCGATGGCCGAGCGCGGTCAGCTCGGCCCGCAGTTCGCGGAAGTTGTACGTTTCGCCCGCGTATGAAATCGCCGCACGCGGCAGATCGCGCGGGCCGCGCTCCGGCGTGAGCATCGGCTGCGCGCCGCGCTCGAGATCGATGATCGACAGGCGCCGGTGCCCCAGCGCCACATGCGTGTCGAGCCACACGCCGCGCGCGTCCGGGCCGCGGCGCGCGAGCGTATCGGTCATCTTGTCGACGATCCGCGCCTCGTTGCGCAGATCGCGGGCGAAGTCGACCCATCCAGTGATGCCGCACATAGCTGCTCCTTTGAGTTGAAACGATTGGGATCGGGCGGCGCGATTCAGCCGTGCAGCCACGGACCTCGCGACCAGCCCGACGCGTCGTAGTCGTCCATGCAGCGCTGCGCGAACGCTTCGCAATCGGCGAGCTGGCCGAACCGGGTCGCCCACGTCAGCGAGTCGAGACGGATCTGATCGAAGTTGCCCGAATAATGCGTTTCGTAGACCGAATGACGCGAGCCGAACTCGCTGCCCGTCGCGTCCCAGATCAACTTGAAGAGCTTGATCCGCTGCTCCGGTTCGAGCGCCGCGCCGCGGTAGTACGCGTCGATCAGCCCCTTCACCCGCGGATCGAGCAGGTCGGCCGCGCCGGACACGGTGACGAGCGGCGAGCCGCCGAGCGCGGTCTCCATCAGCTCGCGGACCCGCTTCCAGATCTGCGGCACCTGAATTCGCAGCGCCGACGCATATTCGAGCTTCGGCACGACGACGCCGGCTTGCGTGCGCACGGGGTCGCGCGCCATCGCGGACGTGATCGCCTTCAGCAGATGCCACAGAGAAATCAGCTCGCCGAGCGCCGCCTGAATCCCGCGGAACTGCTGCGTGCCGTTCGCCTGCGTGCCGAGCGACAGCAGGCCGATCATCAGTTCGAGCTTCACCGCGAACCGGATGCCGGATTGGAAGTTGTAGAGATTCGCGAAACCCGACGCCGCGTAAAAGCCGGTCGCGCGCTTCACGTCGCGATGGACGAGCACGTCTTCCCACGGAATCAGCGCGCGATCGAAGATCAGCACGCTGTCGTTCTCGTCGAAACGGCTCGACAGCGGCGCGTCGAACGGGCTCGTCGCGGCGGCTTCGTACGACGGCCGGCACATCAGGCTCAGGCCCGGGTTGTCCATCCGCGCGAAGAACACGACGGCGAAGTCGTCGGCCTTGCCGGGCTCGAGCAGCGCCGACGCGACGGGTGCGACGAACGTCGCATTGGTCAGCGCGCCCGCGGTCGCGAGCATCTTCACGCCGCTCACGACGATGCCGCGATCGGTCTCGTCGACGACGTGCACGAACACGTCGCGCATGTCGTGGATCGCCTTGCTGCGATCGAGCGGCGGATTGATGATCGCGTGGTTCAGATACAGCCCGTTGCCGGCGAAGCGCTTGTACCAGTCGACTGCGTTCTGACGAAAGTCGCCGTAGTAGTCGGCGCCCGCCTCGAGCCCCGACATGAACGCCGCCTTGTAATCAGGCGTGCGGCCCATGAAGCCGTAGGTCATCTTCGACCACAGCTCGATCGCGTCCTGCGCCGACAGCAGATCGTCGGTCGAATGGCTCGGCTTGAAGAAGCGATGCGTGACCTGCCCGTGCCGATCGGGCGCGGTCAGCCGCTCGCGATGCTCGCCGTGCAACGCGTCGTACAGCGAAGCAATGCTGCGGGCCGCGTTGCGGAACGCGCGGTGCGACGTTACATCGGCGATCCGTTCGCCGCCGAGATACACGTTGCGCCCGTCGCGCAGGCTGTCGAGATAGTCGTTTCCGGTCATCAACGTCATGGTCGTCTCTCCGTCGACGAAGTCGTCAGGCTGCTGCATGGCCGGCCGCGGCCGCGTCGTGCGGCTCTTTCGACAGATGCGGATTGCGCAGCGGCGGCTCGCCGTGAATATGAACGCGGCGCAGATGGCGGCCGGTCCGGCTCGTGAAGCGCTCGCGCCCGTGCAACAGCGTGAAGTTGTCGGTGAGCGCGACGTCGCCCGTCTGCCAGCGATGCGCGTAATGCGCGCGCGGGTCGTAGAGCGCGTGCTTCAGGCTGCCGAGCAGCGCTTCTTTCTCGTCGTCGGCGATGCCGCCGAATGCGTAGCTCGACGGATTGATGAACGTGCTGTCGTTCGCGATCGGCGGCTCGCAGAAGCGCAGGATCGGAAATTCGCGGCGCGGATGCTTCTCGATGATCGGCGCTTCGACCGTGTTGCTATAGAGCTCGACCGTGCGCTGATAGCGTCCGTGCGCGCGGCGCCACAGCGCGCGCGTCTGCGGCGTCGCGATGCGCAGCGCCTCCGTCGTGCTCGAGAACGTCGTGCGCCCGCCGTCCGCTTCGCCGATCGCCTGCACGCACTGGAACACCTGGAATTCCGGCACGGTGTCCAGATACATGCCGTCCCAATGCAGCGGCACGTAACTGCTCGCGAACACATGATCGGCGGGATTCGCCTGCTCGATCAGCTCGAGCACCGCGCCGAACGGCCACATCATGATTTCGCCGAACGTCGCGCAATAGCGGGTCATGCTCTGCGCGTCGACGAAGCTGTCGAAGCCGCGCAACACCACGAGCTGCTGGCTGCGCACCAGCGCACGCAGCCACTCGACCGACAGCTCGCCGACATGAACATGCGCGCGGCGCGGCTTCACCAGCACGCCGAACGAGCACGGCTCGCCGGCATCGCCGACCAGCGGCTCGAGCGACACCGAGCGCTGCAGGAACAAATCGCTCATACGGCCTCCGAAGGAATCAGGGTGTTGCCGGCGTCGGCCGAAGCGCGTTCGTCGCCGACGATGGAAAGCGGAAGGAGATCGTCGCCGCCGATTTGCGACCGCTCGATTTCGTAGTGGCTCGGCCGCCCGTCGCGCATCACGATGCGGCCGCCCAGCAACTCGACGTCGCGGCGCTTCATCAGCACGAACTGATCGCCGAGATCGACCGCGACGCCGTGCCACGGCGTCAGCCAGTTGTCGCGCGTCGGCATCATGTGGACGCCGATCTTCAGGCTCGCCGCCGGCTGCGGGTGGATCGACAGGCGAATCGCATCGGGAAACTGCGTGGCGAGAAGCGCGCCCCATGCCCAGCTGCGCTGAATCACGCCGAGCGCGCGCGTCTTCGAATCCTTCTGCAGCGCTGCCTTCGAGCCGCGATAGTCGGGCGTGAAGCCGTCTTCGAACATGAAGCGGGTGATCGCGCGATACAGCAGCGTGCCCTCCTCCTCGCCCGTCAGCTTTCGCTTGATCGCGTCGATCGGATCGGCGAATTCGTCGACGAGCAGCCGCCGCATTTCATCGAAGCTCGACGTCCGGTTCGCGAACGCTTCGAAGTTCTCGAGGTTGTACGTCGACAGATGGTCCGCACGCAGATCCGCGATGATCCGCCGCAGCGTGCCCTGATATGCGGTGATGTCGCGATCGTCGACGCGGATCAGATCGCCGAATACCCGGCCGTCCGAGCAAATGGTCAGCTTCGCGCCGGGCGCATGGAAGCTCCGAATCCGCTCGCACAGGTCGTTCAGGAACGACAGCGAGAGCTTCTCGGCCATGTCCGGAAAGCGCCCCAATACCTTGTTCGGATTCGGCGATTTGGACGGGAACGCCGGCAGGATGAATTCGACCGGCCGCGCCGTATCGACGAACGCGCGGATTCTGGGAAGCTGAACGGCGTGGATCTGTTCGATCTCGTGACGGATGTCCGAATCCGTCGTGTATTCCGGATACCGACGATGAATCTTGAGAATTTCGCCCAGGATCGCCAGGGAAATCTCGTTGTTTCGGTCGCATTTCATGAATTTCGACCTCGCTGATCAAATAGGTTAATGGCGAGGGAAATTCTATTTTTCGTTTAAAACTTGATAAATACGGATTAATCGAAATGACTGTTCGGAGAATTTGCTTACACGAGAAGAAGAAATGCGGCCGAGCCTCGTTTGAACGGATCGATGGCGCGGTGCGGGCTTATCGGGTGATGAGCGGGTGGAATACGGCATGTGCCCTGGGCACTAGCAAAGTGACGGGCAAAATCAGAAACGGGAATTTGAGCGATTGCGTGCGTTTTCTGTTATTAACGAAAATCAGCCCAATCAGATATTGGAGAATGGCGTCAAACGACGAATTCAAACGCATGGCACGCGAACGAAAATCGGCCGTACGGGGCCGAAATCGACCAATAGATCGTCGACGCAACTGCGCGGAAAAAACGGAAATAGAGCGATCACGGCGACAGTCGCGACCGCCTCACGCCAGGCGCGGAGAGTGCAGCTTCGCCGATCGTCGAGACGGCGCGCGGCGGCGATGTCTGCAACGACACGCCGCCGCCTTTTGCGGTTCACGATCAAACCGCGCATGCATCGTGCGAGCGCCACGCATCGGCATGGCGCTCGCGTCCAGGCATCTACATCAGGCCGCCACGCCGATGCCGAACACGTGCATCTTGCCCGCGCTCACCTGCCTCGGCAGCGTGACGCTCGTCACGACCTTGCCGGCCGGCACCGGAATCTTCTGCGCGAAGATGTAGGTTTTCACGTTGTCCGTTTGCCCGCCGCCGGCGTTGCGATAGGCGGTCGTCACCGCGATCGCCGACTTCGCGCTCGCGCCGCCGCCGTTCAGCGTCCAGTCGTCGAACGACAGCGTGACCTGTGCGCTCGTTCCGTCCGCGAAGTTCACGCGCGCGACGCCCGCGCTCGGCCCGTTGTTCGACGCGCCCAGCACGACCACGCTGCTGCCCGTCGAGCCGGGCGGCAGCATCACGGTCTGGCCGACCGTCACCGCGTTGTCGAGCGACGACGCGCCGCCGCCGAGCACGAAGCTCGCTCCGCCGTACGCGAACGGCACGCCGGGCTTCGCGCCCGCCTGCGCGAGCGCGGTCGCCGAGTAGCTGAACAGGCTGCCGTCGAAGTCGGCGCCCTGGCCGTCCGCGTTCGTCGCGCCGTCCGAGCTGATGCCGCGATTGTTGAAGCCGTCCGCCACGTCGAGCGCGACCGGCACGCCAAACGACGGCGGCGCGTCGCCCGTCCCCCATTGCGATGGCGCGCCGCCCATCTTGAAGTGCATCACCGCGCCGCCTTCGAGCGCGTCGAGCGCGATCCACGGGCTCGTCTGCGCGCGGCCGTTCACGCTGACGCTCTGCACGTAGTTCGACGACGGCGCGCCCGGCGCGCGAATCCTCAGCGTCTTGCCGCTGCCGAGCCGCACGTCGATCGCGCGGAACTGCGGACTGCCGATCGCAAACCCCGCGACGCCCGGAATCTGCGGATACAGCCCGAGCGCGGCCCACACGTACCAGCCGGACACCGCGCCGAGATCGTCGTTGCCGGGCAGGCCGTCGGGCTTCGTGCCGAACGCCGTCTGCATGATCTGCTGGACGACGCGCTGCGTTCCGGACGGCGACCCCGCCCAGTTGTACAGCCACGGCGCTTCGAATGTCGGCTCGTTGCCCATGTAGAAGTTCGGCAGGCTCATCCCCGCGTTCAGCACCGTGAAAAACTTGTCGAGCCGAGGCACGACCGTCTGGTTGCCGCCGAGCTGCGCGAACAGGCCGGCCGGATCGTACGGCACCATCCACGTATATTGCTCGGCGTTGCCTTCGACGTAGTTGTCGGTGCTGCCCGGCGTTTCGGGGATCCATGCGCCGTTCGACTGACGCGCGGCGACGAGCGGCGGATTCAGTGACGCGTTCAGCAAGTTCTGCCAGTACGCGGAGCGGCCGAGCAGCATCTTCTGCGTCGCGGCGTCGCCGAGCGCGCCCGCGAAGCGTGAGATCGCAAAGTCGCTGCTCGTGTATTCGAACGTCGACGATGCGATGCCCCATTCCCCGCTCGTGATGTAGCCCGTCTGCAGATAGCTCGCGCGTCCGCCGTTGGTCGTCACGCCCGCGCACGCGGTACCGGGAATGTTGGCCATCCTGATCATGTGCGCGAGCGCGCCGCGCGCGTCGAAGCTGCGCGCGCCGAACGCGTAGGCGCTCGACACGATCAGCGAGCCCGCATCGCCCGGCATCACGCCGTCCTCGACGTTGTCGTTGACCCAGTGCGGAATCGCGCCGCATTGGTCCGCATCGTTGACGAGCGACTGGATCATGTCGCTCGTCTCGCGCGGGAACAGCACGGCTTTGAGCTGGATCAGCGAACGATAGATGTCCCAGCCCGAGAAGCTCGAGTACTGCGCGGCCTGTCCTTTCGCGACCGTGTGCACCTGCTTGTCAAAGCCGACGTACTGGCCGTTGACGTCGCTGAACACGCTCGGCGCCCACAGCGCGTGATAGAACGCGGTGTAGAACTTCTTCAACGCATCGGCATCGCCGCTCGACACGCGAATCGCGCCCAGCCGGTCGTTCCACGTCGCGTCGGCGAGCGCGCGCACGCCGTCGAAATCCCACGCCTTGTTCTCGGCGTCGAGATTCGCCTTCGCGTTCTCGACGCTCACATACGAGATCCCGATCTTCATCCGCACGGTCGCGCCCGAATCGAAGCCGAGCTTCGCGACGCCGTGCGAGATCGACGACGTCGACGCGAACGGCCGATCGAACGTCGCATAGAAGTACACGGGCACGGGCACCGAATTGCCGCAGAAGCCGCCGCCCACCGTGCTGCCGGAGATCGCGGTCGACGACACGCGCGTGATCGCGCCGCTCGTCGACGTCTTCGTATTCGTGCGCGTCGCATCGAGCACGAGGATCGCGGGCTTGCCGGCGGGATACGTGAAGCGGCCGAAGCCCGTGCGCAGCGTCGCCGTCAGCTCGACCTTGATCTGCGAATCGAGCAGCACCGAGTAATAGCCGGGCTTCGCCGTTTCGTTCGCATGGCTGAAGGTCGGCGCGAGCTTCGTCGCGTCGGTGGTCGGCATCACCGGAAACTCGCCGTTGTTGCCCGCGCAGCCCGCGCCGCTCATGTGCGTGACGCTGAAGCCCTGGATCGCGTTCAGGTCGTAGTAGTAGCCGGCGGGCGAGCCCGGCTCCCTGCTGCCGTCGGGCGCGGGCGTCGTGTTCGTGTCGGGCGCCCACTGGACCATGCCCGAAGGCAAGCCCGCCGCCGGCACGACGCTGCCCGCCTGCCCGGCCGGCACCGGATTCGGCGAATTGCTCGCGAGCGTGCCGATCAACGGATCGACGTATTGGGTCAGCGAGACGGGGCGAATGGCGTCGTCCGTTTGCGCGTTGTTCGCCGCCGCGTCGACCGCCGCGCCGTTCGCGCCCGTCGCGGCCAGCGAAGACGCGGTCGCGGCAGGACTGCCGTCATCCCCTCCACAAGCTGCGAGCGCGCAAGCGACGGCCATCGCGGCGCCCAGCCTGACGAATCGATTCATGATCGTCTCCAGTTCTTGTGCTTCGTTATCGAGCGGCGCGATCGACTGCACGTCGTCGGCCAATCGTGAATCTCGGCTGCGCTGGAAGACTAGGACACGACAAGTTTCTTCGTCAATGAAATGAAGGGTGATGTAATGTTTTTATCAGATTTACTAAACGATGCGAAACAGCGTGCAACACGGCGGTTTTATCTCGCGCGTTTGCGCAGCGTCGCACATGAACGCCGGACGGCGCGCGATGCGGCGCCGCGCCACCCGACGTTCGCCCGTGCCGATCGGGCGCGCGGCCGTCACGGCTTCCAGCGATAGACGACGATGCTCGAGCCGTTGTAGTTGTCTTTCGTGATCACGTATTCGCCCGTCGATCGCAGATAGGCTCTCAGCCCGTACATCGAATCGACGTCGTTGCCGACGTCCATCGTGCTGGTGTTCGAGTTGATCAGCGTCGTGACGAGCTGTCCCGTGTTGAGATCGAAGACGTCGACGTTCGGCACGGTGTGCACGTAGCCGACGAACAGATAGTTGCCGGCCGCCGCGATCGACTTCGGATTGGGGCTCGTGAGCGTGATGACCGGATTCGGCTGGGCGACGTTGCCGGCGCTCCAGCCGTGATACACCTCGATCCGCCCGTTCATCGCCGTCCAGTCCCAGCTCCCCGCGATCCCTTGCGCGAGGATCATCGTATCGCTCTCGGACATGTAGAGGATGCGCGCCGACGGCTGGATGCTCGCGGGCGTCGGGATCGACGTGGCCGCGCCCCAGGCCGGCTTGCCGGTCGCATCGAAGCCCGTCAACGGATAGTGCGAGATGGCGTTCGTCCCGTTGAGGCCGACCCACACGTCCCCCTTGTTGTCGATGGAGAATCCGGCCGTCACCTGCAGCGTCGTATTGAACGCCTTGCCCGGCAGCGACGCATCCGGGATCGCGATGTAGCCGCTTGCCGCGTTGAAGTGGTAGAAGTTGAAGTTGCCCGGATTCTGCCCCGACGCGACGAGAATCCTGTTGCCGCCGACGCTGACGAGCTGGCCGAAGTGCTGGCCGCGCTGGTAGTCGTTCATGTCGAGACGCGGATCGGCAGGATACGTGAACGGATCGACGGTGTTCGCGACGAAGGTGCCGCCCGCACTACCGGTGTAGACGTTCATTCCGCTGTAGAAGTAAGCGCCGTCCGTCGTCGGATCCGGCGCGGCGATCGCCTCGAAGTTGAGCGCCTGGAGCTTCCACAGCGTGTTGCCGAAGGTGTCGTATGCGTGAATGTCGGTGGCGCCGTTGCGGCCGAGATCCCAGCCGCCGCCCCACGGATTGTTGAGCACGTATAGCGTGCCGGCGGCGTCCTTGCCGATGCCGACCACGCGCGTGAAGCGCTTGTCGCCGACCTGGCCTTTGATGCCCGTCGTGGTGTCGAGATAGCCGCCCAGCACGCCGAACGTGCCGACCTGCTTCGGGACGCCCGCGATGCCATAGAACTTGATGTTCATGTCGGGGCCCTGATCGCCGACCATCAGTTGCCGTTTCGACGCATCGTAATACAGCGACGACGGCCGCGATGCCGTCGGCATCTGGATCGTGTTCATCAACGCGCCGGTCGGACTGAATTCGACGATCTTGGCCGCGTTCTTTTGGGCTACCCAGATATTTCCCGCACCGTCGAGCGCGAGCGCGCCGGGATTCGCGATGCTGATGTCGCGCTGCCAGACGCCGTCGGTCGTGAAGACCCGCACGCGGTTGCCGAAGAAGTCGCTCGCGTAGAGGAGCGTGCCCGCCGTCGCGAGACCGGTGATCACGTCGGCCCGGCTGACGGCGTTCCACACGCTGACGGGAATCACGAGATCGCGTGCGAGCGTCGTCCGGTTGTAGCGCGCGACCGAGCCGCTGCCCTGCGAGGTGCTGTATTGCGACGCCGCGAAGATCGACGTCGCGTTGCCTGTAATCGCGCCGCCCTGGAACTCGGCGTGCGTGCCGATCGAACCGAGGCTCTTGCCGTTCTGATAGATCGCGACGCCGCCTTCGTTTTCGTCCCAGAAGGAAGCCGTATAGATGACGCCTTCGGGCGAGACCCACATCGAGCGCGCGTTGTTGCCGACGTGCGACGCAAGGGTTCCGTAACTGTTCGCCAACCAGTCCGTCGTGTATTGCGCGTGCCCTGTGGGCGCGATCATCGCGATCACGGCGCCGACCCATGCGGCATGGATTCGTTTCTTGACCATGAGTGATGCTCTCCTGACCTGACCCGTCGAAATATGAATCGCCGGGTATGACATGAGTGAGTACGGCGAGCGGATCGCCGCTGCCCCCGCTGATTGGTCACCACGCATCTTCAGCCGCATCGCGATTTGCTTCGCGCCGCCACGCGACGTGGCAGGCGCGTCGACACTCGTCTCGTGTCCGTATCGCTTGATCTTTCGGATCGCTCCATCGATCCGTCGTTGAACGACGATTGGCGTCGCCTTGTCGCTCGTCATTGAATTTGTTAAGGAGTCTGGAGCGACGCCCTATTGCTCCATTCGGTAAAACCGTCAGTGGACACAATTCGGCGGCGGTAGAAAATACAGCTGCTCCGATTCCCCCGCCGCTCGATTATCCGGCGTAGTGAGCAAATGCTCTTGAGACTCGCCGATCCGGCCCGAAGTAAAACACTTCGAGCGCCAGCCGCCCCTTTGCGCCACGGTAATGAATCGCGACGCTGTCGACGCCTGTCAGCGTCGCAATCCATTCGAAATGCAAGTCCGGGATCAATTGCAGCGCCTTCGACCAGTACGCGCCGACCGCTTCCTTGCCGCATAGACGGCCGCTGGGCTCGCCGGCGAGCTGCGCGATCATCGGCGACGACATTTCGAATCCGTCGGCGTAGTGCGACAGGATCCGGTCGAGGTCGTGCGCATTCCATGCGTCGATCCATTCCCGGCCGAATTGCTGAGCGAATGCTTGCGTGATGGGTTCCATTGGCAACGAGTATCGAAGCTTGCTTGAGATAATCCGACGGGCGTCGACCGTCATTCAACGGCTCGCGTCGCCGGCATCGCTCGGTTTGTCGAATCGTTTTCGCTGTGCGCTCGGCATTTCATCCATGATTCCGGCTCAAGGCTAGCATGCAATCATGTCATGACGAAATTCGTTCGATATTGCTCGCGTCTTGATCGAAGACGGACGATTCCGCCATGAACCGCACTCGTCGGCGGGCATTTGCGCCAAATTGGCGCCGACGTTACGATACCGGCTCATCCGGTCATCCTGCTGCGCATCGCTGATCCGGCTGCCGACGGGATGACCGCGCGGCCAGCCGTTCGACACGCTTCGTTCGAGCGGCCGAGCGCCGCTGAAACAGATCGTCGGCCACCGCGTGCCGCATCGCGCACGCCGCGCATTCAGTTCTCTTCATCGTCCGAATCGATATGGTCACTCGCTCTTCTCAATTGCCGGCGGTTCGCGCAATCGTCACCGGCCACACGCGCGGGCTCGGCGCCGCGCTCGCCGTGAATCTGCTTCAGCGGGACATCGCGGTGCTCGGTCTGTCGCGCAGCCGCCATCCGTCGCTCGGCGCGCAGGCGGACGACCGGTTCGTCGAAACCGAGCTGGATCTGTCGGAGCCGGCGCGCGTCGAAGCGTGGCTCGACGGCGACGCGCTCGGCGATTTCGTCGCCGGCGCGAGCAGCGTGCTGCTGTTCAACAACGCGGGAACCGTCGAGCCGATCGGCCCGCTCGACACGCAGGACGCGGCGGCGATCGCGCGCGCGGTCGGCCTGAACGTCGCGACGCCGCTGATGCTCGCGAGCGCGATCGCGAAGATCGCGTCCGAAACGGTCGAGCGCCGCATCGTGCACCTCTCGAGCGGGGCCGCGCGCAACGCATATGCGGGCTGGAGCGTCTATTGCGCGACCAAGGCCGCGCTCGATCATCACGCGCGGGCGGTCGCGGCGGATGCGAATCGCGCGCTGAGGATCTGCAGCGTCGCGCCGGGCGTCGTGGACACCGGCATGCAGGCGACGATCCGCGCCACCAGCCGCGACCGGTTTCCGTCGCGCGAGCGGTTCGAGCAGCTCAAGTCGAGCGGCGCGCTCGCGACGCCTGACGATGCCGCGCGTCAGCTTGTCGATTACGCGCTGAGCGACGACTTCGGCAACGCGCCAACGGCCGACCTGCGCGATTTGGGGTGAAGCCGGGGCGGCGTGAGACAACGGTATCGAGGAGGACCGGGCGGAATGTGACTGGCGACTGGCGACTGGCGACCGATGACCGGTGACTGGCGTCGAGTATCCGGCGATCCCGCACCGCATCGCGACGCCATTCGAAGCGCCCGACGCGGCGCGCGCCGCTCTCGCATTGCACGAGAATTCGAAGACGCACGCGAACCAGCGAATCGGCGATGAGCACGCGCCCGGTCGAACCGAATCAAGCCCATCGGGCTCGCCGCATCGATTTCACCGATCCAATCCGATCCGCGCATCCGCTCCGCACGATCGCGCTCACGGCCTTCCGTGCCGAACAGGATTGCGACCGGCTCCGGCCCGCGGTACTGTCCGATGCACGAAGATCCGTCTCATTCCCCGTCATGCGCCTCCGCCACATCGAAGTCTTCCACGCGATCATGCGCACCGGCTCGCTGTCGAAAGCCGCGCAGCTACTGTGCGTGTCGCAGCCCGCCGTCAGCAAGGTGCTCGCGCACGCCGAACAGAACCTCGGCATTCGCCTCTTCAATCGAGCGCACGGGCGTCTGCTGCCGACGCGCGAAGCCGAGCTGCTCTTCGGCGAGACACAGAAGCTCCAATCGAACCTCGACCGTATCAGCACGCTCGCGCGCAACCTGGCGCTGCAGCCCGAAGGGCATCTGCGCGTCGGCTGCCTGCCGAGTCTCGGCCTGAGCCTGATCCCGCCGGCCGTGAAGGCGTTCCGCACCGACTATCCGCGCGTCGCGCTGAAGATCCAGACCTTGCACACCGACGCGCTGCTGAACGCGCTGCTCACGCGCGATCTCGATCTCGCCGTCGCGATCGATCCGCCGACGCGGCCCGGCATCACGTCGACCGAGCTCGGGCGCACGGCCGTCGTCAGCGTCGGCCCGCCGGACGATCCCGCACCGGACGAACCGCTGTCGCTGCACGAATTCATGGAAGGCGACTCGATCGGCATCGGCACCGAGGATCCGCTCGGCGACGCGATCGGCAATGCGCTCGAAGCGTTCGGCGAGGATCGCGTCACGATGGTCGAGGCGCACACGTGGTATGTCGCGCGGGCGCTCGCCGCGCGCGGCGTCGGGCGCGTGCTGCTCGACGAGCTGACGGCGCGCGCGCCCGGCGATCCGGTGACGATCCGGCCGGTCGAGCCGGCGCTGTCGGTCGGCGTGTTCGCGCTGTGGCGCGACGGCGGGCTGGATTCACACGCGGGCGCGACGTTCATCGAAGCGCTGCGCGCACCGTTCGACGAGCCGCCCAGGCCCCACGCGCCGGGCGCCCCGAAGCGGCGGCCGCGCTGATCGGCGCCCCCAGCGCCCTTAACCCAAGGTTATGGGATCACACATCTGTTCATTTGCCCGGGCCATTTCAGCCGGTGAAACTAGGCCGCATCGACAACCCCTTTGCAGACGGCCGGAATTCATGCAGATATGCGTATTGGGCGCGGGCGTCGTCGGCTTGACGACCGCCTATCATCTTGCGCGCGAAGGTCACGACGTGACGGTGCTGGAAGCCCGCTCGGACGCCATGCTCGACGCCAGCTTCGCGAACGGCGGGCAGTTGAGCTACAGCTACGTCGCGCCGCTCGCCGATCCGGCCGTGCTGAGCAAGCTGCCCGCGTGGCTCGTCAGGCCCGATTCGGCGCTGCGCTTCGTTCCGCGGCTGGACGCCGGCCAGTGGCTGTGGTGCATCGCGTTCCTCGCCGCATGCCGCACCGGCCGCGCGCGTCGAACGGCCGCCGAGATGCTCGAACTGGGCGCGCTCAGCCGCGCCGCGCTGCACGATCTCGTCGAACGGGAAGCGCTCGACTTCGACTACGCGCGAAACGGCAAGCTCGTCGTCTATCGCGACCGGCAGGCATTCGATCAGGCGCGGCGCGCGATGGAGCATCTGATCAACGCGGGCGCGCAGCAGCAGGCGCTCGACGCGGCCGCGTGCGTCGCACTCGAGCCCGCGCTCGCGCACGCCGGCGATCGGCTCGCGGGCGGCATCCATACGCCATCCGAAGAAGTCGGCGACTGCCGCCGCTTCGGCGTGGGGCTCGCCCGCGTGCTGCGGGAGCGCCTGCGCGTCGCGATCCACTACGAAACGCCGGTCGATGCGCTGCGCGTCGACGGCGCATGCGTCGTCGCGGCTCGCACGGCGCGCGGCGACATCGACGCCGACGCGTTCGTCCTCTCGGCCGGCAACGGCAGCGCGCCGATGCTGCGCGGGCTCGGCTTGCGCCTGCCGATCTATCCGCTGACGGGCTACAGCCTGACGCTGCCCGGACGACAAGACCAGATGCCGCGCGTGAGCGTGACGGACTTGCATCGCAAGATCGTCTACGCGCCGCTCGGCTCACGCTTGCGGATCGCGGGCATGGTCGAAATCGCCGGCATCCGGTCGTCCGGCAGGGAGCGCCGGCTCGCGTTGCTCGCGCGGCAAGCGCAGGAAATCTTTCCGCACGCGGGCGATTACGCGAACGGCGAAACCTGGTGCGGACATCGCCCCGCGACGCCCGACGGCAAGCCGTTGATCGGCGCGACGCGCTTTCGGAATCTGTGGCTCAACACCGGCCATGGATCGCTCGGCTTCACGCTCGCATGCGGCAGCGCCAGAGTGCTGGCCGACCTGATCGCGGGACGCGAGCCCGCACTGGATGCCCGCGCGTATGCGCCGAACCGCTGAGCCGATGCGCGAGCGTTTCGCCGCTCCGATACGATTGACGGCCGCCATCGCCACGGCCGCCGAATCGACCGGCCCGACACGCTCGCCGACTCCATCCGTTTTTGCCTCGCCCCCAAACTTGTTATCCGCCACCCGTTCCGCCAGGAGCCTTTGATGATGAAACCCCTCCGCCCGCTGCTTTCGATCGCCATCGGCTGCGCGCTTGCCGCCGCCGCTCACGCGGACGACGCCAGCCCGACGTTGAAGAAGATTCGCGACACGGGCATCGTCACGCTCGGCGTGCGCGAATCGTCCGTTCCATTCTCGTACTACGACCAGCAGCAGCGCACGATCGGCTACTCGCAGGACATCGCGCTGAAGATCGTCGACGAGATCAAGAAGGAATTGAAACGGCCGAACCTGACGGTCCGCGAGATTCCGATCACGTCGCAGAACCGCATTCCGCTCGTGCAGAACGGCACCGTCGATCTGGAATGCGGCTCGACGACGCACACGAAGGAACGGGCCAATCAGGTGTCGTTCTCGAACAGCTTCTTTCAATACGGCATGCGATTGATCGTGAAGAAGTCGTCGGGCGTGAAGGACTTCCCCGACCTGGCCGGCAAGACCGTCGCGACGACCGCCGGCACGACCGAGGAACGGCTGCTGCGGCAATGGAACGCGGAGAAAGGGATGTCGATGCAGATCATCAGCGCGAAGGATCATGCCGATGCGTTCCTGAACGTCAAGAGCGGCCGGGCGGTTGCGTTCTTCATGGACGAGCCGCTGCTGTACGGCGCGAAAGCGAAGGAAGCGAATCCGGGCGACTACGTGATCACCGGCAATTCTCCGGTATCCGAAACGTATGGCTGCATGCTGCGCAAGGACGACGCCGGCTTCAAGCAGCTCGCGGATCGCGTGATCGCGCAGATGCAGCGCTCCGGCGAAGCCGAGGCGCTGTACGTGAAGTGGTTCAATCGGCCGATTCCGCCGAAGGGCGTCAATCTCGACTATCCGCTGTCGGCGGACATGAAGAAGCTGTTCGCGAACCCGAACGACAAGGCGCTCGACTGAGCGGGCAGCCGTTCGCGTTGACGGGCGCCGACGAGGTGCGCGGCATGTCATCGTGCCGGCATGACGCGGCGCGGCTCAGCAACGCGGTGCGGAAAGTGAGAGCGGAGCGCGTCGCACAGTTCGACGAACTCGCGCGGCGGCCTGAATGGGCGGCTTGAGACGCGTGGACGGCGTCGCGCCGGGTGCGTCGATCCGGCGGCGGCTGGTTGCGGGCGGCTTGTCGGCCGCCTGTCGAACCACCGTCGAACAGCCGAAGCGCGTCGGATGAGATGCGCCGAGGCGAAGGACCATTGACCCTTCAGGGCAAGGCGTTCGACACGTGCGCCGAGGATATCGGCCGAGCCGCAGCGGGAATGAAGCGCGTCGCGTTGTCCCGGAAGCCCGGCCGCGAACCTGAATGAGCGGCCTGATACGCGTCGCCGGCATCCTGTACGGCGCGCCGACTCGGCAGCCGACCGCCGCGACATTTTCCGCGGCGCCGCCGATCGATAACGCGAGCCCTTCGATTCACCGAAGGCCGCCGAATCGGCAACGCGGACGCAGCGCCGCTGGGAAGTTGCGATGGATGCGCGCGCGGCGCGAAGCCGTACGCCGCCATCGTGCATCAGAGCCTTCGCATGATCCGCCCGGCATCGATTTCGCATCGCTCGAAAACCGGCCGACGCGCGCTGAAGCAGGCATTCCGTGCCCAGCACGCGACCTCGGATCGAATCACGCCAATCGGACTCGCTTCACCGCTCAATGGCGATGGTGATGCTTGCCGCGATGGTTGCCCCGGCGATAGCCGCCGCGATCGTAATCGTCGTTGTACGAGTTCGAGCGAGAGATGTTGCCGCCGAGCGCGGCGCCCGCGCCGCCGCCGACGGCCGCGCCGATCAGGCCGCCGCCGCGGCCGCCCATCGCGTTGCCCGCCGCGGTGCCCGCACCGCCGCCGAGCGCGCCGCCGATGATCGCGCCCGTGCGCTCCCGGCGGTTCGACGTGACCGCGCCGCCGGCGCCGCCGCCGACCGCCCCGCCGATCACCGCCCCCGTGCTGCCGCCCACGGCGCCGCCGACCGCCGCGCCGGCCACGCCGCCGAGTGCGCCGCCGAGCGCGTTGTTCATGTCGCCGGCGAAGGCCGGCAGTGAAGCCGCAGCGGTCAGCGCCGCGATCGCAACGATCTGGATGAGTTTCTTCGACATAATTGAAAGGTCTTCTTTCGTTTTAGGTTTGAAGCAGCGGCGAGTATACCGGGGGCAATGAAAGGTTTCTGTTTCCTTTCGGTCCGGCCGCGGTAAGAGATGTAACAAAGTGATCCGGCGGTGCGCGGGCGGTATGGCAGCGGCTTGTCGGCGCGCATGGGCACGGACGCGAGCCGCAAGGGATCAGGAATTCGGGGAACGAGTGAGGGACCGCCGGATGACACGCGGACCGCGTCGCGGCATTTTCGTATGACGCCGGATCGGATGCGGAAAGCGCGCGTGTAATCCCGTCGGCGCATCGGTCGCGCGCGCAAGACGGATGCGGCCGATGCGCCGGTATCGGACGACGACATTGCGACGGATCGAAGCCGTCGCGGCGGCGTGCCCCGACGTCGCCGTTCGCCGGACATCACGTCCGCGTGGCACGCGTGCCGTTCACGCGGCCATCAACCGCCGATCTGAACACAATCGTCGATCACCGCGACACGCGCGCCGCGTCTCGCCGATGCCGATGCCGATGCCGATGCCGATGCCGACGCCGATGCCGATGCCGATGCCGATGCCGACGCATCGTCGTGCGCGAACGGATGGACGGGCGCATCGGTCTCCCGCCATGCATGGCGTTTCAGCAGCTCCCAATAGCCGCCGCGAATCACGAAGCCGCCGCATTTCCGCGCATACGCATCGCGTCGCATCCGGTACGCGCGCGGCAGGTGATACCACGGCAGCTTCGGCAAGTCGTGATGCACGAGATGGTAGTTGTTGTTCAGGTACAGCAGGCGCATCACGGGGCCGGCTTCGTTGATCGCGATGCGCGCCTTCGGATGCACGGCCGCGCGATGCTCGTACAACGAACGAATCATCGCAAGCGACTGCGCGGGCCACGTGATCGCGATCAGGTAGTACCACCACGGCACGCCGGCCGACACATGCAGCCACGCGAGCAGCACGACGACGGACACGCCGTGCGCGGCCCACATCGACGCATGGCGCCAGTCGCCGCCGCGCCATGCGCGCAGCGTATCCGCGCACATCGCGGCGACGCTCGCCGGCGGCCCGACGACGAACCGCCCGACGAAGCTCTTGCGCGCATGCCACAGCGCGCGCCGCCAGCGCGGGAGCCGAACCCACTGCGCACGCGGCACGTAATTGCTTTCCGGATCGACGCCCGGCACCGTCAGGTCTTCGTCGCGGTGATGTTCGAGATGAGTATCGCGATACAGCGTGTACGGATACCAGACCGCCAGCGGCGGATAGCCGAGCAGCTTGTTCAAGCGCGCGGAGCGCGTCGGATGGCCGTGCAGCAGCTCGTGCTGCAGCGACGTGTGCCACGCGCACAGCGCGATCAGCAGCGGCGTCGCGGCCGCGAGCGGCAGTCGCCCCGCGCGCACGCACAGCAGCACGCCGAGCCAGCCGCCGTAGATGACGACGATCAGCAGCCAGGTCGGCCACTCGGTGCGTGCGGCGAAACGGCCGCCGAGCGCCTCGATCTCGCGCGCATGATCTACGTCGAAATATTCGGCCATGTTTCAGTGGTGACGAAGGCCGAGCGTCGACAAGCGCGGACGACAACGTCGCCGCCCGCGATACGCACGGCAGAACACGCACCGTAACCAGCCGCCGCCGCCGGACCAACCAATGGATTCGCATTTGCTTATGCGAAACGGTCAGCGTTCGATGTGGCGAAATCGCGAAAAGGACGGTGCATCGGTTCCGGCGATGGCGATGGCGATGGCGATGGCGATGGCGATGGCGATGGCGATGGCGAAGCATCGATGCGTTCGCAGACCCGGCAAGCCGAACGCGCCTCCGCCGAATGCGCTGAAATCCGTAGAATGTCCGGATGACTCGATGGATCGCCGGACTGCCGATGTACAACGTGACGCCGCGGCACGCCGCGCTGTGGCGCGCGCTGCTGCGCGACGCGCTGCACGCGTTCGCGCGCGCGGGCGGCCCGGCCGACGTCACGCTGCTCGACGAACCGTTCGGCGAGTTGCTGCCGCTATGGCGCCGCGACGATCTGCTGCTGTCGCAGACGTGCGGCTATCCGTACCGCATGCTCGGCGTCGCCGGAACGGTCCATCTGATCGCATCGCCCGTATTCGACGCCGACGGCTGCGACGGCGCGCGCTACCGAAGCACGCTCGTCGTATCGGCGGACGCACATGCGCGCGGCGCGACGACGCTCGCCGCCTGCCGCGGCCTGCGCGCCGCGTACAACGGAGACGATTCGCACAGCGGAATGAATGCGCTGCGTCACGCGGTCGCGCGGCATGCGCGTGCTGGACGCTTCTTTTCGACGGTCACGCGCACCGGCTCGCATCTGGGCGCGCTGCGCGCGCTCGACGCGGGCGACGCGGATCTCGCCGCCATCGACTGCGTGACGCTCGCGTACGTGCGCGATGCATTGCCCGAGCTGCTGCGCGGCGTGCGGATCATCGGCGCGACAGCGTCCGCGCCGAGCCTGCCGTTCATCGCATCGCGCACGCTCAGCGACGAGCAAGCCGCTTCACTGCGTGACGCGCTCGATGCGGCGGCCGCAGCCGACGTCGAACGCGCGCGCGTGTTGCGACTGCGCGGCTTCGAGCAGCTCACGCCCGACGATTACTCGGAGATCGAACGATTTGCGCGCGACGCGGCCGCGCTCGGTTATCCGACACTCGCGTAACGCGTAACGCGCAACGCGCCGCGCGCAGGCAACCGCAGCAACCAGAGCGGCCACGATCGGCACGGAACACGCAACGAGCGTCCGCCTCGCCTGCCTTTCGACAAGATGCGAGATGCGAGATGCGGCAGGCCGGGTGCCGAACATGTCGATCGACCAGCAGCAAAGCCTGACCGACCCGAGCGGCGCGACAGCGCAACCAAGCTCCATCGCGCGACACGACAACCGGAGCGAAACGACCTGCACTCACCCGGCGTCAACGCAATCCATGCCGCCGCGCCGCATCGCGCATGCAATCGACCAGCATCGACGCAGCCGGCGTCAACGGGCTGTCGCGGCGCGTCACCACCTGCACGGTCACGGCCGGAATCGTCTCGCGTATCGGCAGCACCGCGATCCGGTCGTGCGACCATTCGACGTCGAGCAACTGGTCGGGCATCGCGGCAATCAGGTCGGAGCCCTGAATGAGGCTGTGCGCGATCGCATAGCTCGGACACTCGACGACGCGCATCGGCGTCGGCAAGCCGTGCTCGACGAAACAGTTGAATATCAGCTGCGTCGAGCTTTCGGGCGACGGATTCATCAGCCAGTCGGCGTCGACGAGATCGGCGAGCGACGTCGCCGACGCGAGCGGATGCCCCTTGCGCGCGACGATCGCGTGCCGGCTCGCATACAGCTCCGAGTGATCGAACTCCGCGGCGAGCAGTTCCGGCACCACCACCGACACGGCGAAATCGAGCGATCCGTCGTGCAGCTTCGGCAGCGCGACGCCGGGAAACCCTTCGACGATGCTCACGCGCGCAACCGGAAAACGCCGCCGAAACGCGCGAAACGCATCCGGCAGGATCGTCACCGCGGCTGCGGGTGTGATGGCCGCCGCGACGGCGCCCGTCGTCGCGCCTTGCGCCTGTTCGATATCGTCGCGCGCCCGCTGCATCTCGGCGACGATGAGGCGCGCGCGCACCTGAAGCTGCTGGCCGAATCCGGTGAGCTGCACGCCGCGCGCGGTGCGCACGACGAGCGACACGCCGAGCGCGAGCTCCAGCTCCTTGACCGCCTTCGTCAACGCCGCCGGCGACACGTTCAGCCGGCGCGCGGCCGCGCGAATGCTTCCCTCGTCTGCGACGGCGACGAACGCTTTCAACTGATGATATTTCATACGGAACGCGCGATTCGGAGAAGCCCTTCATTCGCTGCACCGCTGCGGATCAGGGTGTTCCCTAGAGGCAACCCGCAGTGAGCACCGACGCAATTTATCAGCTTATGGTGCGCGAAAAAAATTCATATGCTTCGTCGACATGTCCGCACAAGCGCGCATCCACGCCCCACCAGGAGACAGCATGCAGCCCGAGAATCCCGTCATCCCCGGCATCGCCGCAATCGCACCCGAGCTGATCGACGTGCGCCGCCGCATCCACGCGCATCCCGAGCTCGCGTTCGAAGAGACGCTCACGAGCGATCTCGTCGCCGGGCTGCTCGCCGGCTGGGGCTACGACATGCATCGCGGGCTCGGCAAGACGGGCGTCGTCGGCGTGCTGCGCGAAGGACAAGGCGCGCGCACGCTCGGCCTGCGCGCCGACATGGACGCGCTGCCGATCGCCGAAGCGACGGGGCTGCCGTATGCGAGCCGTCAGACGAACAAGATGCATGCATGCGGACACGACGGCCACACGGCGATGCTGCTCTGCGCGGCGCGCCACCTCGCCGCGACGCGGCGGTTTTCCGGAACGCTGAATCTCATCTTCCAGCCCGCCGAAGAGAACTTCGGCGGCGCGAAGGCGATGATGGACGACGGCTTGTTCGAACGCTTTCCGTGCGATGCGATCTTCGCGATCCACAACATGCCCGGCCGCGCGGCGGGCGACATGGCGTTCCGCGCGGGCGCCGCGATGGCGTCCTCCGACCGCGTGACGATCACGCTGCGCGGCTTCGGCGGCCACGGCGCGATGCCGCATTTCGCACGCGATCCGATGTCGGCGGCAGGCAGCATCATGGTGGCGCTGCAGACGATCGTCGCGCGCGAAGTCGATGCGCAGCAGGCGGCCGTGATCACGGTCGGCAGCGTCCAGGCCGGCGAGACGTTCAACATCATTCCCGAGACCGTCGTGATGAAGCTGTCGGTGCGTGCGCTGAACGCCGACGTGCGCGCGCTGCTCGCGCGCCGCATCGAGGCGCTCGTGAAGGGCCAGGCGGAAAGCTTCGGCGTCACGGCGGACGTTCAGTATGACTACGGTTATCCGGTGCTCGTCAATCATCCCGAGCCGACCGCGTTCGCGTTGGACGTCGCGCGCGCGATGCTCGGCGCGGATCGCGTCGAAGCGGACGCCGCGCCGCTGATGGGCAGCGAGGATTTCGCGTACATGCTCGACGCGCACCCCGGCTGCTACGCGTTCATCGGCAACGGCATCGGCAGCAAGGGCGGCTGCATGGTGCACAACCCCGGCTACGACTTCAACGACGACATTCTCGCGATCGGCGCGAGCTACTGGGTCCGACTGGCCGAAGCCTGGCTCGCCGCCTGACGCCCTCTCGCCCGCCGTCTTGCGTTCCTCGGGGATCACATGGAAACGTCCGCTCTCAATTTCACCGGCGCGCCGGCCGACGCGCGCGCCGCCGCGAAGAAGCGCCGCCTGATCGCCGCGGCCGCGGTCGGCAACGCGCTCGAGTTCTACGACTTCACCGTCTACAGTTTCTTCGCGATCCTGATCGGCAAGCTGTTCTTTCCGGTTCACTCGTCGTTCGGACAACTGATGCTCGCGGTCGCGAGCTTCGGCGTCGGATTCGTCACGCGCCCGCTCGGCGGTCTCGTGATCGGCATGTACGCGGACCGCGTCGGGCGCAAGCGCGCGATGATCGCAACGCTGCTCATCATGGCGCTCGGCACCGCGACGATCGCGGTCGCGCCGACTTACGCGCAGGCCGGCATCGCGGCGCCGCTGCTGCTCGTGATCGCGCGGCTGCTGCAAGGTTTCGCGTCCGGCGGCGAAGTCGGCGCGTCGACCACGCTGCTGATCGAGCAGGCGCCTCACGCGCAACGCGGGTTCTACGCATCGTTCCAGTTCTCGAGCCAGGGACTCGCGGCGCTCGTCGGCGCGCTGACGGGCGTCGTGCTGACGTCGACGCTCAGCGCCGCGCAGCTCGAAAGCTGGGGATGGCGCGTGCCGTTCGTCATCGGCACGCTGTTCGCGCCGCTCGGCTACTGGCTGCGACGCACGGTCGACGAAGCGCCGGCCGCAGCGTCCTCGGCCGCCACCGCTTCGCGCGGGAACATCGCATCGCTGCCGCTCGCGGACGTGCTGCGCCGCCACGGCAAAGCCGTGTTCGCCGGCCTCGGCATCACAATCGGCGGCACGTCGATCCATTACATCATCGTGTTCTACATGGCGATCTACGGCGTGCAGGTGCTGCATCTGCCGAGCTGGCTGTCGATGATGGCCGGCTGCATCGCGGGCGCGATGCTCGCGATCGTGACGCCGATCGGCGGCTACCTGTCGGATCGCTACGGGCGCAACCGGATCGTCTGGTGGACGCGCATCGCGCTGATGCTCGCGATCTATCCGGCATTCGTCGCGCTGAACCGCTGGCCGGGCGCCGTCTCGCTGCTGACGATCATCGCGGCGCTCGCATGCGTGCATGCGATCAACATCGGCGCGATGAGCGCGATGCTCGGCGAATTGTTTCCGCGCGCGGTGCGCGCGACGGGCGGCGCGCTCGTCTACAGCATCGGCGTCGCGATCTTCGGCGGATTCGCGCAATTCTTCGTCACGTGGCTGATCGCCGCGACCGGCGATGCGAACGCGCCCGCGTACTACGCGATCGGTTGCGGCGCGTTGACGTTGATCGCGCTGCGCTCGATGGACGACAAGGCGGGCAAGCCGCTCGATTGACGTAGAACGCCGCGGCACGGCTGACGTGTCCGCGCGGCCGTCGGCTCGCATTGCGCCGTCGGCGTCCGGAAAAAGCCGCCGCGCCCCGATGCGGGCCGGCGGCGCGTCCTTCCTTCACGATGCAGGCCGATGCCCCGATGACCATCGTCGGATCCGCGCATCGCGCGCCGACGGCACGAAACCCAACAACGCGTCATTCGCATGCGCCGCGCATCGCTCCCGCGTCGGCAACCTCCAACGAACGCCTCGAGCCCGCGCTTTCTCCGCACCGCGCCCGCCGCCGGCAGTTCATCTCGTCGTGCCGTCGAGCGGATGTAGTATCAATACATAGTCGACTACAATACATTGAAAATATTGACTCTTTCGGCTTCGCATGAGATACAGCGCATGTTGTTTTGCTACAAAAACGACAGCATACAAATTCATAACGGAGACGAAAATGTCGGCAAAGCACTTCAGATTGAAACAGGCGGTGCTGGTTGGCAGTTTGGCGGCCATGGCGGGCGTCGCGGCGTTGCCGGCGTGCGCGTCGGCCGCCGAAGCGTTCGGTTCGCCCGGCGCGACGCCGGTGAGAGGCCCCGCGGCCAAGTCGTTCCTCGGCACCGCGGTCAACGGAGCATCGCGGGTCTACTTCACCGGCTATCGCGGCATCCTGTCCGAGGTCTACTATCCGGTCCTCGATACGCCCGAATCGGTCGACCTGCAGTTCCTGGTCGGCGATGGCGGCAAGACCTTCGTCGACGAAGAAAAGCTGCAGGCCTACTCGGCCGCGCAGACCGACACGCGCACGATGAGCTGGCAGGTGACCACCAGCAACAGCGCGCACAACTGGCAGATCCGCAAGATCGTCTTCGCCGATCCGAACTACAACGCGATCGTCCAGCGCGTCACCTTCACCGCGCTCAACGGCCACAAGGTCGGCGACTTCAACCTCTACATGCTGTCGAAGCCGTACCTCGACAACGCCGGCGGCAACAACACCGCGCAAACGGTGTCGGGCACCGGCGGCACCGCGCTCGTCGCCAATCACAACAGCCGCTATTCCGCGCTCGTGACGAGCCGTCCGTGGACGGTGGTCAACGGCGTCGGCATGACGTCGAACGGCTTCGTCGGACAGAGCGACGGCTGGACCGACCTGCTCGGCGGCACCGCCGACAAGACGATGGACTGGACCTTCTCATCCGCCACCAACGGCAACGTCGCGCAGATGGGCTGGATCGACCTCGGCGATCCGACCGCGACGAGCGTGTCGTTCGACGTCGTGCTCGGCTTCGGCGGCACGCAGGACCAGGCGCTCGGCGACGCGAACACGGTGCTCGGCAGCGATCTCGCCGGCGAGCAGCAGCAGTACGACACCGCATGGCACAACTACGCGGCGGGCCTGTCGTCGCAGAACGGCGCCGCGGACGATGCCTACTACCTCGCCGCGATGACGCTCAAGACGATGCAGGACAAGAGCAACGGCGCGATGATCGCCGGCATCGGCACGCCGTGGGGCGAAACGCAGGGCGACGCGAACGCGGGCGGCTATCACCTCGTGTGGCCGCGCGATCTGTTCAAGTTCGCGAACGCGCTGACGACGGCGGGCGACACGTCGAGCGCGACGAGCGTCGTCAACTATCTGTTCAACACGCTGCAGCAGACAAGCGATTGCGGCACCGCCGAATACAACGCGTCCGGTTGCGCGCAGGGCTACAGCCGCGTCGGGCGCTTTCCGCAGAATGCGTGGGTGAGCGGCTGGCCGTACTGGCAAGGCACGCAGATGGACGAGCAGGCGATGCCGATCATCCTCGCGTGGCGCCTCGGCCCGAGCGTGTTCAATCCGTTGTGGCCGAAGATCAAGCTCACCGCCGACTACATCGTCAACACCGGTCCGTGGACCTATCAGGAGCGCTGGGAAGAGAACGCCGGCTATTCGCCGTCGACCATCGCCGCCGAGATCGCCGGCCTCGTCACGGCAGCCGACATCGCGACGCAGAACGGCGATACGGCGAGCGCCGCGCGCTACCTCGCCGCGGCCGACTACTGGCAGGAGAACGTCGCGGCGTGGACGTACACGTCGACCGGCACGTTCGGCAGCGGCAGCTACTACATCCGGATCAATCCGGCGAGCCGCTCCGGCACCGGCACCGATCGCGCGAGCTTCGCGCCGACCGCGGGCCCGGACACGCCGCAAACGCTGACCGTCAAGAACGGCGGCGGCAGCCACGACGCGCGGCGCGTCGTCGACGGAGGCTTCTTCGAGCTGGTCCGGATGGGCGTCAAGCGCGCGACGGATCCGACCGTCGTCAACACGATCTCGGTCTACGACAGCGTGCTCGGCCAGTCGCTGAGCCTGGCGAACGCGCCGGCGCTCTCGCCCAACGCGTGGTTCCGCTACAACTTCGACGGCTACGGCGAGCACAACGACGGCAGCGACTTCGACGGCACCGGAGCCGGCCGCTTGTGGCCGATCTTCACCGCCGAGCGCGGCATGTACGAGATCGCGCGCCAAGGCAGCGGCAGCGCGGGCAGCGCGTATTTCTCGACGCTCAAGCAATTGACGACGCCCGAAGGCTTTCTGCCGGAACAGGTGTGGTCGAATTCGACGACGCTGCCGGACGGCTGGGCCGTGACGACGCCGGCCGGCTACACGCCGGGCCAGCCGACCAAGTCGATGGCGCCGCTGAACTGGGCGATGGGCGAGTACATCAGCCTGCTGGCGTCGATTCAGGCCGGCCGCATCGTCGACATACCGTCGGTCGTCTGCGCGCGCTACAACAATTGCGTCGCGCCGCTGCAGAGCGGGCAGGTGGCGGTGGCGGTCAACGTCAACGCCAGCACGCAGCTCGGCCAGCAGGTCTACGTGACGGGCAACGTCGCCGCGCTCGGAAACTGGAACACCGATCTCGGCATTCCGGTCGACCCGGCCAATTACCCGGTATGGAGCAACACCGTCAACATGCCGGCCGGCCAGGCGATTCAGTACAAGTACTATCGCAAGAACGCGGACGGCAGCGTGACGTGGGAGAACTGGTCGGGCAATCGGCAGCTCCAGACGCCGACGAGCGGCGCGCTGACGCTGAACGATCAGGTGAACTGGTGATGACGCGCGCGAGCGGGTTGGCGCTTGCCGCCGCGGTGCTGCTGCTGGGATTGGCGGCGGCGGGCTGGCGTTACGGACTGCTGGCGAATCGCGATCGGGCGGCTGCGGTTGCGGTTGCGCCGGCCGCGGTCGTTCCCGATCGTGCGCAGCCCGTGCCGCCGCCTCCGCCCGCGCCGCCGAGCCGGCCGCTCGTCAAGGCGCTGCCGCCCGTCAAGGTCAAGCCGGGCGGGACCAGCTGGAGCCCCGATCCGGCGACGACACTGGCGCCCGTCGAAGCGCAGCGCGGTGCGCCCGACATCCCCGGCGCTCAGCCGTTGCACCCGCCGGCAGGGACTTCGCCATGAGCACGGGTTGAACGGCGCAAGCGTGCGCCTGATGTTGCCGAGAACGTCCGTCGACCGGGCATGCATGCCCGGTCGACGGACGGACCGACGCCGGCTTTCCGCGCATCGAAAAAACGCCGGTCCGGTCACATCCGCCGCGACATCCCGAGCCCGCTCGATGCGTCGATGAAGACCGAGGCCATACGACTTGATTTCAGCCACGATTTCGTTCGGCACGTGCGACGGTTCATCCATTTTGGATGACGAATCAATGCGATTGCCGCCGGCGACATTCCATTCAGGAATACGATCGAACCACCGCCGAATCGCCCGGCAATTCCGAACGCCCGCGAACATCGTTCGACAGCGCGCGCACAAGCAACTGAAAGCGAATCGTCATCCTCAACGCGCCCACCCCGCCGCCATCCTCCGCATCAATCCGTCGATACCCGGGAATCCCCTAAGCAGACATGTCCGACGTCTCGCAGTTAAATAAATCAACTTGATTTATTTAACCTCTGGCGACCCGTGCCAACCCCGGAGGAGACATCATGAGGAGTCCGCACATCGGCCAGGGCAGCAACTCGGTCAACGTGCGCCGCTACAACGAGCGCCTCCTGCTGAAGGCCCTGCGGCGCGCGGGCAGTGCGTCGAAGGCCGATCTCGCGCGTCTCGCCAATCTGACGGGCACCGCGGTCGGCAGCATCATCGCGTCGCTCGCCGAAGCGAAGCTGATCGAATTCGCCGGCCGCGTCGAAGGCCAGCGCGGCCAGCCCGCGTCGCTGATCCGCCTCGATCCGCGCGGCGCGTTCGGCATCGGCGTGCGGCTCGACCGGATGCGCATCGAGACGGCGCTCGTCAACTTCGCCGGCGACGTGATCGGCCGCCGCTCGCACGACACGCTGCTCCCGCCGCCCGCCGTCGTGCTCGACCTCGTCCGGGAGGACGTCGCCGCGATGCAGCAGCGCCTCTCCGCGCACGAGCGCGAGCGCCTGACGGGCGTCGGCGTCGCGCAGCCATACAACCTCGGAAGCTGGCTGCGCGAGCTCGATCTGCCGGCCGATGCGTTCGGCGCGTGGGCCGAAGTCGATTTCGCGAGCGAACTCGATCGCGCGATCGCGCTGCCCGTCTTCAGCGAAAACGACGGCAACGCCGCCGCGATCGCCGAGCTGTTCTACGGCTGCGGCCGGCAACGCGACGATTTCGTCTACCTGTTCCTCGGGCCGGCGATCGGCGGCGGCATCGCGGTCGACGGCGACTGCCTGCGCGGCGCCACCGGCAACGCCGGCGACTTCGCGATGATGCCGGTGCCGCCGAGCCGCCTGCCGTCGGTGCCGAAACCGCGCGGCGCGTGGGACATCCTGATCGCGCGCGCGTCGCTCAACGGGCTCGTCCGGCATCTGCGCTACTGCGGCGAACGGGTCGAGCATCGCGCGGATCTCGAAGCCTGCATCGCGCGCGGCGCGAAGGCCGTCGACGAGTGGATCGACGATTGCGTCGACGCGCTCGCGCCCGCGCTGCGCGCGGCGCTCGCCGTGCTCGAATCGCCCGTCGTCGTGCTCGACGCCGACACCGACGCGGGCCTGATCGACACGCTGATCGCGCGCCTGCACGCGGCGCTCGCGGCAAGCGCGCCGGAAGCGCGCGGCACGCCCACGCTGGTGCGCGGCTCGTTCGGCTCGGACGCCGGCGCGATCGGCGCCGCGACGCTGCCGATGTTCTTCAACTTCTCCCCGCGCGCCGGCATCCTCAGAGGTGCAAGCGTGGAATCGCAGGAGGCCAGATATGCGGCGTTCTGATCCGTCACGTCCGCTGCTCGAGATGCGCGGCATCAGCAAGACGTTCCCCGCCGTGCGCGCGCTCGCCGACGTGAGCCTCACCGTCCGTCCCGGCGAAATCCATTCGCTGATGGGCGAAAACGGCGCCGGCAAGTCGACGCTCATCAAGATCCTGTCGGGCGCGTACCAGGCCGATCCCGGCGGCGAAATTCTCATCGACGGCGCGCCGATCGCGATCGACGGCCCGCTCGCCGCCCGCGATGCCGGCATCGCCGTGATCTACCAGGAACTGTGCCTCGCGCCGAACCTGACCGTCGCGGAGAACATCTACGTCGGCCGCGAACTGCGCCGCGGCAACGGCCGCTGGGGCACGATCGATCGCGCCGCGATGGCGCGCGGCTGCCAGGACGTGCTCGAGCGCCTCGGCGCGGACTTCGGGCCGAACACGCTCGTCGGCACGCTGTCGATCGCCGAGCAGCAGCTCGTCGAGATCGCGCGCGCCGTCCACACGAAGGCGCGCATCCTCGTGATGGACGAACCGACCACGCCGCTGTCGTCGCGCGAGACCGAGAACCTGTTCCGTCTGATCCGGCAGTTGCGCGCCGAAGGCCTCGCGATCATCTACATCAGCCACCGGATGGCGGAGATCTACGAGCTGTCCGACCGCGTGTCGGTGCTGCGCGACGGCGCATACGCCGGCACGCTCGACCGCGACTCGCTGTCGGCCGAGCGGCTCGTCGGCATGATGGTCGGCCGCGACATCTCCGGCTTCTACAAGAAAGCGCATGCGCCGTACGATCCCGGCAATCTGCTGCTGTCGGTGCGCGACGTCGCGGACGGCGGCCGCGTGCGCGGCTGCAGCCTCGATCTGCACGCGGGCGAAGTGCTCGGCATCGCGGGCCTCGTCGGCGCGGGCCGCACCGAGCTCGCGCGGCTCATCTTCGGCGCGGAGCCGCGCGCGAGCGGCGACGTGAAGCTCGGCGACAGGACCTTCGGCGCGCACTCGCCGCGCGACGCGATCGACGCCGGGCTCGTCTACCTGACCGAGGATCGCAAGCGCCAGGGCCTGTTCCTCGACATGAGCGTGCGCGACAACATCAACATCTCGGTCTGCGGGCGCGACGCCCGGCTCGGCGCGCTCGACCTCGTGCGCGGCGCGCAGCGGGCGCGCGATGCGATCGCGTCGCTGTCGATCCGCGTGCCGCATGCGAACGTCAACGTCGGCGCACTGTCGGGCGGCAACCAGCAGAAAGTCCTGCTGTCGCGCCTGCTCGAGACGAAGCCGCGCGTGCTGATCCTCGACGAGCCGACGCGCGGCGTCGACATCGGCGCGAAATCGGAGATCTACCGGATCATCAACGATCTCGCGCGCGCCGGCGTCGGCGTCATCGTGATCTCGAGCGAGCTGCCGGAGATCATCGGCGTCGCCGATCGCGTGCTCGTGATGCGCGAAGGCAGGATCGCCGGCGAACTCGGCGGACACACGGGCGAGCGGATCACGCAGGAGGCGATCATCGCGCTCGCCACCGGCTCCCGTACGGAGGCGGCGGCCGCGCACTGAGCGGCCGCCGTCGGCTTGTCACCTTACCTTCAGGTTATCGCCATGAACCCACAGATGAAGCAAAGCGAGATCGCTTCCGCGCCGCCCGGTCCGGCGCGGAACCGCGCGCCGCAGCGCGCCGCCGACCACCGCGCGCGCATGCAGGCGCTGATGCGCACGGCCGGCATGCTGCCCGTCCTCGTGCTTCTGTGCATCGGCTTCAGCCTCATGACCGACGGCTTCTTCACGCTGCAGAACCTGTCGATCGTCGCGCAGCAGGCGTCGATCAACATCGTGCTCGCCGCCGGCATGACGTTCGTGATCCTGACGGGCGGCATCGACCTGTCGGTCGGCTCGGTGCTCGCCGCCGCCGCGGTCGCGTCGCTCCTCGCGTCGAACATCCCCGGCTGGGGCTGGCTCGGGATTCCCGCCGCGCTGCTGGTCGGGCTCGCGTTCGGCGTCGTCAACGGCGGGCTGATCTCGTTCCTGCGCCTGCCGCCCTTCATCGTCACGCTCGGCGCGCTGACCGCCGTGCGCGGGATCGCCCGCCTGATGGGCAACGACACGACGATCTTCAACCCGCAGCTGCCGTTCGCGTTCATCGGCAACGGCTCGATCCTCGGCGTGCCGTGGCTCGTCGTGATCGCGCTCGCCGTCGTCGCGATCTCGTGGTTCATCCTGCGCCGCACGGTGCTCGGCATGCGGATCTACTCGGTCGGCGGCAACCCCGAAGCCGCGCGACTGTCCGGCATCAACGTGCGCGGCATCGAGCTCTTCGTCTACGCGAGCTCGGGCCTGCTCGCCGGCCTGGGCGCGCTGATGTCGGCCGCGCGGCTCTACGCGGCCAACGGCCTGCAGCTCGGCCAGTCGTACGAGCTCGACGCGATCGCCGCGGTGATTCTCGGCGGCACGAGCTTCGTCGGCGGCGTCGGCTCGATCGTCGGCACGCTGATCGGCGCGCTGATCATCGCGGTGCTGTCGAACGGGCTCGTGCTGCTCGGCGTATCCGACATCTGGCAGTACATCATCAAGGGGCTCGTGATCATCGGCGCCGTCGCGCTCGACCGCTACCGCCAGCACGAATCGGCCCGCACCTGATGCATCGAACCGCCATGCGGCGCGCGCGCAGGTCCTCGCGCGCGCCCTCCATCACGGACCATACGGAGACAACGACATGTTGGAGATCAAGCACAAGCTCGTTCAGACCGGCGCCGCGTGCGCGCTCGCGTTCGCCGCATGCGCGGCCCACGCGGCCGACAAGCCGCTCAAATCGATCGGCATCACCGTCGGCTCGCTCGGCAATCCGTACTTCGTCACCGTCGTGAAAGGCGCCGAAGCGCAGGCGAAGGAAATCAATCCGAACGCGAAGATCACCGCGGTTTCCGCCGATTACGACCTGAACAAGCAGTTCACGCAGATCGACAACTTCATCTCGGCGCACGTCGACATGATCCTGCTGAACGCCGCCGATCCGAAGGCGATCGAGCCCGCCGTGCGCAAGGCGCAGGCGGCCGGCATCGCGGTGGTCGCGGTCGACGTCGCGGCGGCCGGCGCGGACGCGACCGTCCAGACGAACAACGTGAAGGCGGGCGAACTCGCGTGCGACTACATCGCGAAGAAGCTCGGCGGCAAGGGCAACGTGATCATCGAGAACGGCCCGCAGGTGTCCGCGGTCGTCGATCGCGTGAACGGCTGCAAGGCGGTGCTCACGAAGAATCCGGGCCTCAAGCTGCTGTCGAGCGATCAGGACGGCAAGGGCTCGCGCGAAGGCGGCATGAACGCGATGCAGGGCTACCTGACGCGCTTTCCGAAGGTCGACGGCCTCTTCACGATCAACGATCCGCAGGCGGTCGGCAGCGATCTCGCCGCGAAGCAGTTGCATCGCAACGGCATCGTGATCACGTCGGTCGACGGCGCGCCCGATATCGAGACCGCGCTCAAGAGCGACACGCAGGTTCAGGCGTCGTCGAGCCAGGATCCGTTCGCGATGGCGAAGAAGGCCGTCGCGGTCGGCTACGGGATCATGAACGGACACAAGCCCGCCAATTCGATGATCCTGCTCGAACCCACGCTCATCACGCGCGACAACGTGAAGAACTACAAGGGCTGGAGCTCGCATTGATTCGTCGCGGCCGTTCGCGGCCGGAGGCGATGCGCGTGATGGTACGGATGCCTGAATGATGTGTGGTGATGTACGGTCGTCGCAGGCCGGCGCGACGCGCCGGTCTGAACGCTGGTCCGTACGCTGTTCGATCGCGACGGCGGACACCTGCGGCGCATTTTTTGCTCGCGGCGGCCGGGCGCTGCGCAGCCAGTCGAAGCATCCGGTTGTCGCGGGATGCTCGATCTGCTCGATCTGTTCGTTGCGCTCGCGAGCGGAGCGACCGCATCTTAAATCGCGCGATACGACGCGCTCCGCCGCGAACCGCCGCCGAACGACGGTGGTCCAATGGCTCGAATACGCATGCTTGAGCGCTCGACAGCCAACCTTCGCGGAGCCAGGACGCGCAACCGATCGCGTTCGCCGGATTTCGATCGTGCTTCGACCCGGTGTCGCCCGCACCGGCTTGCGCAGCGCCGGGTGTTCAGCATCCGGCTCTCGGCCATGAGCGCAAGCGCGCTCGATCCGGAGCGAACCTCCGCTCACGCGTGCGTCCCCGCCATCCCCAGCGCTACCCCGGCGGATGCAAATCCTGAAGCAGCGTCGGCACCAGCTCCGACACGGTCGGGTGAATGTGCATCGCGCGGCTGACCGTCGTGTATGGCGCTTTCGCGTACATCACGTCGAGCAGCGAATGCACGACTTCGTCGCCCGCCACGCCCAGGATCGACGCGCCCAGAATCGCATCGCTGTCCGCATCGACGATCACCTTCATGAACCCCAGGCTCTCGCCTTTTTCCACCGCGCGCCCGACGCGCGTCATCGGGCGCGTGCCGACCAGCAGCCTGCGCCCCGCTCCGACCGCTTCGGCCTGCGTCATCCCCACGCGTGCGAGCGGCGGATCGATGAACATCGCATAGGCCGGGATGCGGTCCGACACCTTGCGCGGATCGTTGTCGAGGAGGTTGGCCGCGACGATCTCGTAGTCGTTGTAGGACGTGTGAGTGAACCCGCCGCGGCCGTTGCAGTCGCCTATCGCCCAGATGCCCTCGACGTTGGTGCGCAGTTGCTCGTCCACCTTGATGTAGCCGTGCGCGTCGGTTTCGACGCCGGCCTTGTCCAGTCCGAGATCGTCGGTGTTGGGCACGCGCCCGACGGCGAGCAGCAGATGCGAGCCCGCCACTTCGCGCGCGCCGGCGGCGCAATCGAGCCCGACGACCACGTTGCCCGAATCGCGGCGCACGCTCAGGCAATCGGCGTCGAGCCGGACGTCGATTCCCTCGCCTTCCAGAATCTCCCGCACCGCCTGCGACACGTCCTCGTCCTCGCGCTTGATCAGCCGCGCGCCTTTCTCCACGATCGTCACGCGCGATCCGAAGCGCCGGTACATCTGGCCGAACTCGAGCCCGACGTAGCTGCCGCCGACGATGACCAGATGCTCCGGCAGGAAGTCCACGTCCATCATGCTCGAATTGGTGAGATAGGACACCTGATCGAGGCCCGGCATCGGCGGAATCAGCGCCCGCCCGCCGACGTTGATGAAGATCCGGTCGGCTTCCAGCAGTTCGTCGCCGACGCGCACGGCATGCGCGCGCTCGAAGCGGGCATGGCCCTGATAGACCGTGCCATTCTCCAGACCACGGACCCACTGTTCGACACCGTGGTTCGAACTCGCCGAGATCCGGTCCTTGCGCGCCTTCACCTTCTTCATGTCGACCGCGACAGGCCCGCCGATCGCCACGCCGTATTCGCTGGCCCGTCGAGCCAGGTGCGCCGCGTACGCGCTCGCGATCAGCGTCTTGGTGGGGATGCAGCCGGTATTCACGCACGTGCCGCCGAAGCGCGCACGCTCGACGACGGCCACCGTCATGCCCGCGCCGGACAGCCGGGCGGCGAGCGGGGGGCCGGATTGACCGGTGCCGATGATGATCGCGTCGAAGCGTCGAGTCATTGAGCTCTCCTTCGTTGCTGCAGCACGGAATGCATGCCGCCGCGCGAGCGATCCGCGTGCCTTCGAGGCCGCGCCGCGGGCGGCAGCCCGGACATGGTAAGCCTGTTGATCGACGATGGCGACCGACGCGGCAACATTTGCAGAGCAGGCGTTCGAATCGCGGGCGAGACATCGGCGGCGATTTCACTCGTCACGCGGGCTCGGAGAATGAGAAATGAGAACGGTGGCCGGCCGGACGCCAAGTACCGGGCACGTCATGCGCTCGAGCCGCTTCGCGCGCGGCGTCGGGCCGAGATCGAACTCGCTTCGTCGAAGAACGCCGCTTGTGCAAGGCCTTTGACGTACCGCGTCGACGACCTCGCCGTCCGACGACCTCGCCCTCGCCCGCGACAATCGAAAAAACTCATTCATCCATCGCCGCCGCGACGCCGATCATCCGCGAATGACGATGCGTCCCGCATAGACTAAAGTAAATCAACGTCGAAGCGGATCGCGTAATAAACATTCCATTAATTGGTGCGACGCGCGTTCCGGGTCCGCTTCCCACGTCCATCTCGCCGCCCATCGGATCGAGGCGCGGGCTTTCGCGTTCGGGGGGATCCCATGGATGGCTTTCTCATTCAACGCCCGTCTCGCTTGCAGACGCTGGGGGCAGGATCGTTGGCGCTGCTGACATTGCTCGCGCTCGCGGCTACCGCGCCGCGCGCGAATCTGCAGTTGCCCGCCGTCGGACCGTTCTTGCCCATGTGCGCATTGACGGTGTTCACCACCTCGGCAATCGCGGCCTTCCTTCTCGGCTCGCAGTTCACCGTGATGCGACGCCCGGTCCTCGGCGCACTCGCCGGCGCGTATGCGTTTACGGCGGCGACGGTGGCGCTTCAGCTGCTCGCGTTTCCCGGCATCTTCTCACCGACCGGTCTGCTCGGCGCCCGGCCTGACAGCGCTGCATGGATATGGGTGTTCTGGCACGGCGGGTTCCCGCTGCTCGTCGTGCTGGCGCAGCTGACGCGATACCGGCTCGCGAATCGGCTCAACCGCACCCGTCACGTCGGCCGCTGGTCGGCGGCATTGATCGGCGGCCCGGTCGCGCTGGGCATATCGCTCAGCCTGGTCGCGCTGTACGCCGATCTGCCGGAACCGTTCGATCCGTTTTTCGACAACGCGTTGCTCGCCGCAAAACCGGCTGCGATCGTCGTTTGGGCGATCAACCTCGGCGCGGTCGCGGCCGTGCTGCTCATCGGCCGCATGAGGACGGTGCTCGACGTCTGGCTCATCGTCGTCGTGCTCGCGTGCTTCACCGATGCCAGCCTGAATCTGCTGAGCACCGGGCGCTTCAGCGCCGGCTGGTACATCGCGCGGCTCTTCAGCATGCTGACGCCGGGCATCCTGGTCTGCGCGCTCGTTTGGGAAGTCACGATGCTGTATCGCCGCCTGTTCGACGCGCATGCATCGCTGGTGCGGACCGCCGCGCACGATGCACTGACGATGGTGTACAACCGCAGCTATTTCAACGAGCAGTTCGAAAAAGCCTTTCGCCATGCGCATCGGCACAATCAACCGATCGCGCTCGTGATGGTCGACGTCGATCATTTCAAGCACTACAACGACGCATTCGGCCATTTGCAAGGGGACACGTGTCTCGTCGCCGTCGCGGCCGCGCTGTCCGGCGTGGCGAATCGTCCCCACGATTTTGTCGCGCGCTACGGCGGCGAGGAATTCGCCGTCGTGCTGCCGGGCACGGACGAACGCGGCGCGGCGACGATCGCCGAGCAGGTGCGGCAATCGGTCGAACGCCTGCGCATCGCCGCCGACATGCCGCCCGGCTACGTGACGGTGAGCGCGGGCTATGCGACGAGCAGCGGCAATCCGTTCGAAACGCCGGAAGCGCTGGTCGCGGCCTCCGACGCGGCGCTTTATCGCGCGAAGATGCTGGGAAGGAACGTCATCGCGGCGCCGCATCTCGACGCAACCTCGGCCGCGGTTCCGGACCGCTAGTGGTTTCTTCAGCGCAATCATGCGCTTCGATCGCGGTAGATGACGCGCACCGCCAAACGGCGTCGTGATTCATCAAGGTTCCTGCCGAGTGACAGATTCATCGAAAACGAGGTCCCTGAATTGATGGCGACGTTTCACCAACGCCGTCACGTCATCATGAGCCATGTGACGCGATGCGCGAAAAAACTCGGCCTATGCGATGAAACGTGAAAATTCCCGAAGGTGAGTCGCGACACACCGTGCGCCAATACTTGGCCAACCGGGGGCGTCCATGTTCGGACATTTGAAACCAGCCGCCACCAATCAGAATTTCGTCGATTGGCAATGTGCATTCCCCTGCACGGCAAGCTTGTTGGCATCGAGCCGGGAGACCTCAGGCCCGTGAGGACCGTCGAACGTAGCGGCATGACGTGCGACGAGCATGACGAGTGCCCGGGCTGCTCGTCCCTGGTCAGATCGACGGAGGTAGATCCACAGGCGCGCATTGGATGCTTGGCCGAGGGAATGCGTCATTGAAGCGGGCCCGCGCGGCAAAGCGCGGCGAAGGGTAGACCGGTCGGCAGCCTTTAGCCGCCCAGCGTGCTAGGATGTCCTGACGCACGCTGGGGGCCATCATGGACGACCTCATATTCACCAGCAAAACACACGTTGCACGCATTCGTGTGATGGAAACCACGAGTGGCTTGTATCGCGGTTACGTGTATTTGAGCCACGCCACCGAGGGGCCGAACGACGATCATCCGTACCAGACTGACATCCATAGAGAACGATACGACCTTGCACTGGACGACGCCAAGATTCTCGCTCAACGTTTGCTTCGCGAGTTCGAGTAGCCCGATTACTCCGTCAGTTTGACGAAGATCGGCGCGGACCGCATACACCGGCCGATGGTTGTCACGGAACGCTTGGCGCCAGACAGCAGCTCAGGAGTGACGCATGCCGGATCCGCAGTCTCTGAACGCAAACCATCTGCTTGCGGCGCTGCCCGAAGTGGATCGGGAGCATCTTTTGCCGCACCTTACGCTGGTCGACATGCCTTTGGGAAAGGTGCTGTATGAGTCGGGGGGTTCTCTCAGCCACGTCTATTTCCCGACGACTGCAATCGTGTCGCTGCTGTACGTGATGGAAGACGGTTCATCGGCCGAAATCGCGATCGTCGGCAACGACGGGTTGATCGGCATTGCGCTTTTCATGGGCGGCGAAACGACCCCGAGCCGGGCGATCGTTCAAAGCGGGGGGCAAGCTTATCGCCTCGACGCACGCATCCTGAAGGATGAATTTCGTCGAGGCGGTTCCATGCAGCGGCTGCTGCTGCGCTATACCCAGGCGCTCATCACGCAGATGGCGCAAACGGCCGTGTGTAACCGACATCATTCGATCGACCAGCAGCTTTGCCGATGGCTGCTGCTCAGCCTGGATCGCCTGCCTTCGAACGAGTTGACGATGACGCAGGAACTGATCGCCAACATGCTCGGTGTACGACGATCGGGCGTGACGGAAGCGGCGCTGAAACTTCAGGATGCCGGACTGATCCGCTACAGCTATGGGCACATCGAGGTATTGGACCGGCCCGGGCTCGAAAAGCGCGCGTGCGAATGCTACGGCGTGGTCAAGCGGGAATTCGACCGCCTACTCCCCGACTTGAAACGGCTTTAGAACCCCGCGCCTCGCAAGGCGTACATCCATGTCATCCAGTCCGTACGGCAACGTACCGACTTTGCGCACGCGCACGCGCATTCTGAAAAAAGTGCTTGGATTTCCCGCTTGCCGCAGCCTACGCCGGGATGGAAGCGCCGTGACCGAATCATCAGTCACGATCTGCATTGCACGCGCCGGTTCAGGCTGCGAAGAGCGAATCGACGTCGAAACCCCGGTCTCAAAAGGAGCATGTCGATGAACGATCGCGCGAATCAAGCGGGAGAAACGGAGCGCAGGCAGCAAAAATATGCGGAGGAGCGAGCGACGGACGACGGAATGCCCGTTGTCGACCCGCAGCGGCAGACAGACCATGCCGGTCCGCGGATATTCTTCACGCCGAAGCAACGTGTGTCCGATGCAAGAAAGCGGCTAGGCATGGGATATCTGTCGAGCCGGTAGCCCAGTAAAACTCTGCGCTCTCAGACAGAACGCAGAGCCGTCCCAGCAAGGCGGAGTAGCCCGAAGCCGGCGAAGCGCCGGCTTTCCACTTTGGCGAACCGCGTATCGCGACAGGCGATGCATGACTGCGCAGACACCGCTGCACGCGCGCGCGCCGACCGCCGGCGGCGTGTGATGGCGAGGCAAGGCCGCGAGAGGCGCGCGGCAACGATCGTCAAATCATGCGCATCGAGGGAACCGCGTTATCGATCAGTGTCCGGCTTGCTCACCGCACGGCGCCGGTATCCGCGCAGCGAGAACTGAAATATCAGCACCATCCCGATCAGGATGCCCCACATGGCGGGTGTCATCATTTTCCTCTCCGAAGCATAGAGATTCGCCCGGCATTGCCGGGCCATTGCCGGGCAGCGGCACAACCTGAGCGGACAAATCCGCCATGTCGCGTCCGGCAATCGCGCCAAGACACGTTCGCGACGCAGGACGTGTAGCTCAGGTAGACCGATTTCCTTCGTACAAGCCGCCACCAGCGCGTCGCGGGTTGTGTGGAGCGATTTAACCAACGCGTCGACTGCCTGCAAAAGGCGCTTGGGCAGGCGCAACGCGACCGGCACCGAACACGACGTCAACTGGTCCAGATCGATGCCGACGAACTTCCAACTCCCCCGCCGTCGTCGACGCTCGATGACGGCAATGCCGACATGTCTGCTGCCGAGGACGGAATGAGACGCGCGCAGTGGTCATCCCGTGCCTTGACCTGTTCCGTTGCAGCCGTGGTCAACTCGTCGCAGGAATTTCCCTTGACGCCGGCCTCGGGGAAATCCGGCAACCTGCCGCGATAGCGTGAGCCTTCCTCTCGCGTCATGTGGATTGGATATTCCGCGGAGGACGCCTGGCTTCCAGCGGGACAAATATCCTTGTGCCTCCCGGCAGTGCGGCGTGTCGGTACGCTAGAGGACAATCTTCGGGAAGCCGGCCATCCACGTCCGTTGCACGCTGGATCGCCGGAAGCGGTTCCGTTGCGGGAGAGATCATCCCTCTTCGGTTTCCGTGCTGTCAGCATCGCCGATCATTCATGAGCGGCGCTGATCAGTAACCCAATCCGGGTACGCCACCGTACCGATTTGCGTGGGAATCCGGCGCATGTTCGATCGAAGTGCCTCGACCCATGATGCCGAGACGCGCAAGGCAACCGAGCGGACATGTGCGGCTTTTCGCAGCCCGTGCCGAAAGTCGCCATCACCGGAACGGAGCGTCACCATGAATCCCATCACACTATTTCTGTCCGCCGCGTTCGTCCTTGCGGCGCTAGTTGCCGGCGCCTGGGGCAATCTGTATCTCGCGTTGCCTCTCTTCGCCGTCGCCGTGTTCGTTGCGCTCTCCGTGAAGGTTGCCAACGTCTGGGAGAAGTTCGTGATCCTGCGTGTCGGGAAACTACAGAGCGTCAAGGGTGCAGGTTTTTTTATGATCGTCCCGATACTGGACAACGTTGTCGCAGTGATCGACGAGCGCATTCAAACGACCGCGTTCAACGCACAAGAGGCCCTCACCAAAGACACGGTGCCAGTCAACGTCGACGCCATTATTTTCTGGCACGTGCACGACGCGCAGAAAGCGGCGCTCGCCATCACTGACTATCGGCAAGCCATCGATCGCGTCGCGCAAACTTCGTTGCGGGAAATGATCGGCTCGTCAATGTTGTCCACGCTGCTCTCCGATCGCAAGGCCGCCGACACCCATCTGGCAGAAGAGATCGGCAGGAAAATCGAGGATTGGGGCGTCACGGTCCGCTCCGTGGAAACCCGGGACGTCGCCATCCCCGTCGCGCTGCAGGATTCGATGTCGCGGCAAGCGCAAGCCGAACGCGAAAAGCAGGCGCGTGTGATTCTGGGTTCCGCCGAGGCCGAGATCGCGGCCAAATTCGTCGAAGCCTCGCGGGTGTATGAGAGCCATCCAGCCGCACTTCAACTGCGTGCGATGAATATCATCTATGAAACGACAAAAGAGCGCGGCGCGACGATCTTGATCCCGAGCGCGATGGTGGATAGCCTGAATCCGGCTCTGGCGTTGGCGATTGCCGGGCATGACGCAACGGAGACCGTCCCGCCGCCAGCGGCGCTCAAATCAGCGGCGTAGTTGCGCGGATGTCATCGTCGATAAAGAGACTTGACGCGGGTCAAGCGATCATCGATCGACCCGCGGATCGGGGGCGTCAACCGCTGAGGCCGCGCCCTGGCGATCGCTCCGACAAGGTTCGCCAAAAGCGACGCGAAATTCGCCCGAAGAACCGCGCGTATACGCGAAGCCAATGTGGGCGCGCAACTTCGGCCCGAAGGCGCGAAGGCGCATTACTCGATCGGGCCGAGAATCAGATCGATGGCGGCCTGCCCGGCGATCTCCGCGACGAGATAAGCCCAGCGGCGGGTGAACGGGCCATTGCGGATCCGAATACGTTCCCCAAGCGCGGCCACGCCTCCCGGCTCATGGATGCCATCAATACGAAACCAGACGTCGAACATGTCCTTCGACGTGGTCACCAAATTCACGTGGATTTTGAAGCCACGATAGTCGATCGTCCGTTCCATTCCGACCTCCACTTTCTTGAAACAGGCTAGCATGAAAGACGGCGAAGCCCGCGCGCTATCCGGAGTGCGCATCATTGCCGCAGGTTCGAGCCTTTGCCGAGCCGTCTTGTCGATCAAGACTGAACTTCGCGACCGATACGAGTCGACTTCGGCGCTCGAACGCCAGCTTCGATCCGGATTCCTACAAGACGACTCCGCTTTCCGTCACACGCTCGAAAGCGTCATCGGGCTTCACGCGGCGCCCGCGACGCGCTAACGCTCGGAGGCCTTTACCCGCAGGGTTCAGTCGATATCCCGGCGGGCATTTCCCGTCGGTATCGGCTCGATGGGCCGCTCATCGCAACGGCGAGGACGAGACCGTTGATTCGGTAACGATCCCGAACCGGACAACGCGCAGTCATGACCGGCATCATCGATCTGAACGGGCGTCAATGGCTGACCGTCTCACGCTGCCGTGCGTCAACGAACGCCGGAGCGTGCAACCGTTCCCCGAGCGCTCGTCACAGAACGCTCAACTCAGCCCCACGCCGCGCAAAACGCGTCGACGTCGCCGTGCTGAAAATCCGCCAGCCGCTCCCGTATCGTCTGTTCCGGCCAGTTCCACCACGCGATCGCCTGCAGCCGACGCGCGATGTCGCGTCCGAAACGATCGCGGATCTTCCGGGCCGGGACCCCGCCGACCACGGTGTAAGGCTCGACGTCGCGGCTCACGACCGCGCCGGCGGCAAGCACCGCGCCGTCGCCCACCATCACGCCCGGCAGCACGATCGCGCCGTGACCGATCCACACGTCGTTGCCGATCACGACCCGATCGGTGCGTCGCTCGCCGAAGAATGCGGCGTCGCGCGCGGCGCCGTCGAAGTAATACTCGGGGCAATAGGTGAAGCGGTGCTGGGACACCCGCTCCATCGGATGATTCGGCGCGCCGATGCGCACGTTCGCCGCGATCGCGCAGAAGCGGCCGATCTCGGCATCGGCGACGATGCATCGTTCGCCGACATACGAGTAGTCGCCGAGCACCGCGTATTCGACGACGCTGTCGTGCAGGATTTCGCATCGCCGCCCGATGCTCGCTTCACGCACCCGCGCGCTCGGGCTGACGACGGTTTCCGCGATCTTCGGCGGCAGGCGATCTGGTTCGTTCATGGATGAACTAAAAAGAGAGGTGAGCCGAACAGCGACATCTCGTCTTACGCCGGCATGTCGGGCGTGCAGCCGGTGCGCGCAAGCGCGAGCAGCGCCGACGCCGACGCATCGAGCGTCGTATCGTTGCGAATCCGAATCAGCGTGCAGTCGTCGGGCACCGCGAACGCCTGCTGCGCGCGCGCGACCCGCGCGGCGATCTGCGCCGCGTCTTCGCGACCGCGCTGCGACAGCCGCGCCGCCAGGATGTCCGGCGACACGACGAGCTCGACCGCGATCAATCGCGGATAGCGGGCGCTTGCGTGCGGCAGATAGGCCCGCGAGCCGTTGACGAGCACGACGTGGCCTGCGGCGATCCACGCGTCGATCTCGGTTCCGGCGCCGTACGACAGGCCGTGGCTGCGCCACTGCATCGCGAAACACCCACCTGCGGCGCGACGCGCGAACTCCGCGTCGGACAGCGCGATCGACGCCTCGGTCGCGCCGCTGTCGCGCGTGATGTAGCGACGCGCGATCCGGACCCGGTCGCTTGCCGTCAACCGCGCCGCGATCCATGCCAGCACGCTGTCCTTGCCGCTGCCCGATGCGCCCATCAGATAGACGAGCGCGCCCGGCCGCGATGCGTCCGCCGTATTCATCGATGATCCTTCAGTGCAGGCGCGCCGACGCCGTCGCGCATCGAGCCGTCGAAGCCGTAATGGCGGGCGACGACGAACGGCTGATCGGGCGCAGGCTGCACGAAAACCGAAATGTCGCGCACGATCATCGACGCGATGCCGAGCGCGGCCACGCACCCATGATACGCGGCGAGCCGCGCGAGCGCGTTCGTCGCGGCATCCGCCGATGCCGTGTCCAGCTGGTTCGTCAGCGTGATGTGGAACGCGAACGTGTCGAACACGTATGGATATCCCCAGCGGACGAGGTGCGCATCCTCGCGCGGCGTCAGGCCGGCGGCGCGCCGACGCCCGACGTCGGCCGCCGACAGCGGCGCGCGAAAGACATCGAGCTCGCGGACGCACGCGTCCGCCAGCGCGCGCAGCGGTCCGCGCTCGACCGACGCATTAGCGGGACGCCATGCGAGAAAGCCGCGCAGCGGCCGCAGTTCGAGCGCGAGTGAAAAAGACTGCATGCGCACGGCGAGCGCGTGCACCGCCGCGTCGAGCGCCGCCGCCGACACGCCCGCAGCGAGCCGGAACGGCGGCTTGAGCGTCGCGTGCAGACCGTAGCTGCGCGGGCCGCTCGTCCACGCGTCGACGCGCGCGTCATCGATGTCCTCGCCGCGCTCGATCCGCTCGCCCGTCAGCGCATTGCGACCGAGCCAGCGGGATCCGAGCGCGTTCCACGGCTCGGCCGGCGTCAGATAAATCGCATAGCGGGCGTCATCGCCGAACATGCGCGCCCTCGCCGTCATGCCGCGTCGAGATGCACGGCGTCGCGCGCCGCGCGCACCGCCCACTGACCGGTCGAATACGCGACACGCCCGCCGACGATCGCCGCGCAAACGCGCGGCAGCCCAGGCAGGCTGTCGTCGACGACGATCGCGTCGGCTCGCAGGCCCTTGCCGAGTTCGCCTCGGTCGTCGAGGCCGGCCGCGCGCGCCGGGTTCGCCGAGATCAGCCGCCATGCGTGCGCGAGCGGCAGCACGCCGCGAGCGTCGAGCTCGAACGCGGCCGCAATCGGCGCGGGGTAGTAGTAGTCGGACGCGAGCACGTCGCACAGTCCGGCCTTCACCATGTCCGCGGCGCCCGGCGCATTCATGTGACTGCCGCCGCGCACCACGTTCGGCGCGCCGAACACCACCGCATTGCCGAGTTCGCGCGCCGCCATCGCGGTTTCCACCGTCAACGGAAACTCGCCGATCCGGCAGCCCAGCGCATGATGGTGGCGACGCGCGGCGGGACTCGGGTCGTCGTGCGACGCCACGCTCAATCCCGCATCGAGCGCGACCCGCACGAGCTCCGCCACCGACGCGGGCACCGCATCCGCGACCGCCTGCGCGGCGCGGACGCGTTCGCGGAACGTCTCGACGTCGCACTGCGCACGGTCCGCGTATTGCTGCAGCTTGCGCTCGTTGCTCAGGCGCTTGACCATTTCGGGCAGATGATTGTTCAGGGCGACGAAATGCACGCGGCCGGCCCGGATCCAGTCGCACGCGAGCGGGACATCGGCGACGTTGTGCGCTTCGAAACGCAGATGGATGCAGTGATGCGCGCCGAGCACGTCGCGATGGCGCGTCAGCGCGTCGAACATGCGCTCCGCGTACGCGGCGCCGCGCAATCCGCCCTCCCACGACAGCGTCACGCCATGGAATTCGGTCGTGATCCCGTTTGCGAGCAACTGCCTGTCGGTATCGTAAAGCGCGTGGCGATAGTCGAAGCTGACGTTCGGCCGGGGCATGACGACCCGCTCGAACGCGTCGCCGTGCAAGTCGACGATGCCGGGCAGAACCAGCAGGTCGCCTGCATCCAGATAGCCGGCGGCGGACGCCGGCGCATCGCCGTCGTTCGGCGCGTGAACGTCGGCGATGCGTTCGCCCGCGAAAGCGACGCACGCCGCTTCCACGCCGGAACGCGTCAGCACCCGACGGCCCAGGATGCCTGCGAGTCGGGACGTCGGACGATCCGCGCGATGCGCGGTCGCGGCCATCAAAGAATCGTCTTTCATGTGCGGCTCCCCGCCGAGCAAGTAACTCACGCCCGGCAGTCTATGGACCGACGATGACACAAAGATGTCTAGATAGGTCGGTGTAGACAACCTATCAACGCTTCCGAACCCGCCGTCGTGACGAAGCAACACGCGGAGCACCTCCGCGCTCGCCGCTCACTCTCCGCCGATCAGCAACTCCACGCCGTCGCCCACGAAGCTCCCCACCGTGTATTGCAGCGGCACGCCCTTCAGATCCGTGTTCAGCGCCTCGACCTGCAGGATCGGCCTCAACCGGGACTGCTCCAGCAAGCGCGCGACGTCCGGCTCGGGCAGATGCGCGGTGACCTTCGACCATTGCCGCACGTAGTCGTCTATTCCGTAGCGCGCGTACGCCGCCGAGATCGAATGCGTTTCGCGCAGGATGTCCGCGAAATCCGGGAAGCGCTTGTGTTCGAAGTAATTGTCGGAGAGGCTGATCGTGGTCTTCTCGGCCTTGCCCAGCACACGGATGTGCACGAGCTTCGCGGTGCGGGGCAGTTTCAGATGGTGCGCGATGTCCGCGTTCTTGACCACGTCCGACTGGACAACCGTCACGTATCCCAGCACGCCCTGCCGGCGCAGCGTCTCCGTGAAGCGCGTGCGCTTGCCGATCGGATACTGGAGCATGCTCGATTCGACGAAGGTGCCGCGACCGCGCTCCACACGCACCAGCCCGTGTTGCTGGAGTTCCGCGATCGCACGCATGATCGTGTGGCGATTCACGTCGTAACGCGCGGCCAGATCCGACACGGAAGGCAGCAGCGTGCCCGGCATGTAGCGATTGATCCGGATTTCCTCGGCCAGCGATTCACCTATCTGTCGCCATACTGCGATACCTGAACGGCGTTCCATGAGCACTCTTGAGTCGGAAGTTCTTCGGGACGATATCGGATCGGGCGATTCTACGCGAATCTTCGCAAGCGGACCTCATCGTCGGAGCGCAATGCGACATTCGTCATCGCGTCTGCGATCGTCACGAAACCTTCACCGTGCTTTGCTGCAATAGCGGTCAATCAACTTGTCTACACCAGTTGGTATAGACATTTTTGATGAACACCCGATGCGGATCGCAGGCCGATCCGCGGCAATCCGTCGGCGAGCCGCCGCAACGGCGGCCGCGCGCCGCCGGCAAGCCCAGGGATACCTCAACGCACGATGGGAAATCAGAGCTCAATGCGAACAGCTTCCGACGCTCGCACCGACCCGGAGCACGACGACCGGCAGCAGCGCGCCGACTGGCTGCGCGTGCTCGCGCTGGCCGAAACGGACGAACTGGACCGCGCGATGCGCGCGCTCGCGGACAGCACGGATCTGCCGGCCTATCGCTGGATCCGGTCGCCCGAGATCGGCATGACGATGGTTCAGGCGCGCGCCGGCGGCACCGGCGCGCGCTTCAACCTCGGCGAAATGACGGTCACGCGATGCGCGCTGTCTCTTCCGGACGGCGTCGTGGGCGTCGCGTACGTGCAAGGGCGCAGCACGCGCCACGCCGAGCAGGCGGCGCTCGTCGATGCGCTGCTGCAATCGCCGACATGGCACGCGCGGATCCAGGAACGCATCATCGCGCCGCTCGCCGCATCGCGCGCCGCGCGGCGCGCGCGGCGCGCCGACGACGTGAGCCGAACGCGCGTCGATTTCTTCACGCTGTCGCGCGGAGACGAATGACATGACGATCGACACCGGCATCGCCGCGGCCCCATCGTCGCGCCCCGCTTCGTCCGGCCTGCAACCCGCGTTCACCGATCCGGTGCGCGGCGCGCAATCGACGTTCCGCGCGGCGCTCGCCGCGCTCGCGCATCCCGGACGTATCCGGACGCTGGGCGCCGAGCAGGCGTGCGGCGTCCCCGACGGACTGTCGCCCGCGATGACCGCGCTCCTTCTAGCGCTCGCCGACGCGGACGCTCCGCTGTGGCTGCCCGCCGCGGCCGACGACGGGATTCGCCGCTTCCTGCGCTTTCACAACGCATGCGCGTTCGCCGACGCGCCGGCGCACGCGACGTTCGCCGCGGTGCCGGCCGGACACGCGACGCCGAAGCTCGCGGACTGCGCACAGGGCGACCCCGCCTATCCGGACCGCTCGACCACGCTGTTGATCGAAGTGGATGCGCTCGGCGAAGGCGACGCGGTCACGCTGCGCGGGCCCGGCATCGAAAACGAGCAGGCGCTGGCCGTCAACGGATTGCCCGACGGCTTCTGGACGCAATGGCGCGTCAATCACGAGCGGTTCCCGCTCGGCGTCGACGTGCTCCTCGTCTGCGGCCACGCGCTGTGCGGCCTGCCGCGCACCACCGTCGTGGAGAACTGACATGTACGTAGCAGTCAAAGGCGGCGAAAAGGCCATCCTGCAGTCGTACCGGATGCTCGATCAATACCGGCGCGGCGATCCGGCGATTCCGGAACTCACCATCGCGCAGATCGTCGCGCAGATGCCGCTCGCGGTGTCGCGCGTGATGGCCGAAGGCTCGCTCTACGATCGGCATCTCGCCGCACTGGCGATCAAACAGGCGGCGGGCGATCTCATCGAGGCGATCTTCCTGCTGCGCGCGTATCGAACCACCCTGCCGCGCTTCGCCTACGCGGAGCCGATCGACACGGCCCGGATGGCGGTCTCGCGCCGGATCTCGTCAACGTTCAAGGACGTGCCCGGCGGACAGTTGCTCGGGCCGACCTACGATTACACGCAGCGGCTGCTGGACTTCTCGCTCGAAGCCGCGCGCGATCCGGCCGATGCGCGGTCCGGCGGCGTTTCCGCTTCGGATGCCGAAGCTTTCCCGAAACCGGCGGCAGCGGCAGTGGCGACAACGGCGACGACGCCGCAGATGCCCGGCATCGCGTCGCTGCTCGAACGCGACGGCCTGATCGAACGAGACGCGCCCGCACCGGGCGATCCCGCGCCTGCCGATCTGACCCGCGAGGCGATGCAGCTCCCGGCCGACCGCGCGATCCGCCTGCAGAATCTGGCCCGCGCCGACGAAGGCTTCCTGTTGTCGATGGGCTACTCGACCCAGCGCGGCTACGGCAACACGCACCCGTTCGTCGCGGAGATCCGCTTCGGCGGCGTCGAAGTCGAGATGGACGTGCCCGAGCTCGGATTCGCCGTGACCGTCGGCGAGATCGACGTCACCGAATGCCAGATGGTGAACGGCTTCGGCGGCAGCGCCGAGCGCGCGCCATGCTTCACGCGCGGATACGGCCTCGCGTTCGGCTACAGCGAGCGCAAGGCGATGGCGATGGCGCTCGTCGATCGCTCGATGCGCGCCGTCGAGCTCGGCGAAAGCGCCGAGTCGCCCGCCAACGACGAGGAATTCGTCCTGTACCACAGCGACAACGTCGAAGCGTCGGGCTTCGTGCAGCATCTGAAACTGCCGCATCACGTCGATTTCCAGGCGCAGCTCGAATTGCTTCGGCAGTTGCACGCGGAACGCGCGCATGCGAGCGCCGCGGACGCACCTTCGGACGCGCCCGCCGAACCCGAGCCATCCGGCGCGTCGACGCGCCACGCGAACACGAACACAAACGCGGATGCGATCGCGAATACGGATGCGGATGCAGATACAGATGCCGATGCGATCGCGACCAACGGAGTCTCGGCATGACGACCGGCATGAACGTCGAACGCGATCCGCACTACAACTACGGCTACCTGGACGAGTCGACCAAGCGCATGCTGCGCCGCGCGCTGCTCAAGGCGGTCGCGATTCCCGGCTATCAGGTGCCGTTCGGCAGCCGCGAGATGCCGCTGCCCTACGGCTGGGGCACCGGCGGAATCCAGGTCACCGCGTCGATCATCGGCGACCACGACGTGCTCAAGGTGATCGACCAGGGATCGGACGACACGACCAACGCCGTCAACATCCGACGCTTCTTCGGCCGCGTCGCGGGCGTCGCGACCACCGACCGCACGCCCGACGCCACCATCGTCCAGACGCGCCACCGCGTGCCGGAAACGCCGCTTGCCGAAGGCCAGATCCTGGTGTTCCAGGTGCCGATTCCGGAGCCGCTGCGCTGGCTCGAATCGAGCGAGAAGGAGACGCGCACGATGCACGCGCTCGCCGAATACGGCGCGATGCACGTCCAGCTCTACGAGGACATCTCGCGCTACGGCCACATCGCGACGACCTACGACTATCCGGTCGTCGTCAACGGCCGCTACATGATGCGCCCGTCGCCGATCCCGAAGTTCGACAACCCGAAGCTCGACCGCAATCCCGCGCTGATGCTGTTCGGCGCGGGACGCGAAAAGCGCGTGTACGCGGTGCCGCCGTACACGTCGGTCAAGAGCCTCGACTTCGACGACCATCCGTTCACGGTCGAAACATGGGAGCAGTGCTGCGCGATCTGCGGCTCCGGCACCAGCTATCTCGACGAGATCATCGTCGACGATCAGGGCACGCGTCAGTTCGTTTGTTCGGATAGCGAATATTGTGCGGAGCGGACCGCGTCACAGCAGGCAAAGGAGCACGCCGCATGAACACGCGCCCGTTGTTGTCCGTTCGCCGCCTGACCAAGACCTGGGACGGCGTCCATGGCTTTCGCGACGTGAGCTTCGACCTCCATCCGGGCGAAGTGCTCTGCATCGTCGGCGAATCCGGGTCCGGCAAGACCACGCTGCTCGGCGCGCTGTCCGCGCAAATCGCACCGCAGTCCGGCGCCGTTCACTATGACCTGCCGGGCCAGGGCCTCGTCGATCTCGCGACGCTGTCCGGCGCGCGCATGCGTCTGCTCGCGCGCACCGACTGGGGCTTCGTCCGGCAGCATGCGCGGGACGGCTTGCGCATGCAGGTCAGCGCCGGCGGCAATATCGCGGAACGCCTGATGTCGATCGGGCAGCGTCATTACGGCGAGCTGCGCGCGACGGCCGCGCAATGGCTCGACAAGATGGAAATCGACGTCGGCCGCCTCGACGACGCGCCGACCACGTTCTCGGGCGGCATGCAGCAGCGGCTGCAGATCGCGCGCAATCTGGTCACGCGCCCGCGCCTCGTTTTCATGGACGAGCCCACCGCATCGCTCGACGTCTCCGTGCAGGCTCGCCTGCTCGACCTGCTGCGCCAGCTCGTCAACGAAATGGGGCTCGCCGCGATCGTCGTCACGCACGATCTGGCGGTCGCGCGGCTGCTCGCGCATCGCACGCTCGTGATGCAGGGCGGCGACGTGGTCGAGAGCGGACTCACCGATCAGGTGCTCGACGATCCGCAACATCCGTACACGCAGTTGCTCGTCTCCTCGATGCTGCAGAACTGACCATGACAGACACTTCCACGATGATCAGCGTGCGCGGGCTCGGCAAGACGTTCACGCTGCACAACCAGGGCGGCGTGCGCCTGCCGGTGCTCGACGCCGTCGATTTCGACGCGGCCGCCGGCGATTGCCTGATCTTGTCCGGGCCGTCGGGCGCCGGCAAAAGCACGCTGCTGCGCTGCCTGTACGGCAACTATCTGCCGACCGAAGGCAGCATCCGCGTACGCATGCCCGCAGGCAAGACGGGCGCGGCGGACGCGCCGTGGCTCGAACTCGTCGGCGCGTCGGAACAGGCGGTGCTGCACGCGCGGCAAGTCGCGATCGGCTACGTCAGTCAGTTCCTGCGCGCGATTCCGCGAATCGGCGCACTGCACGTCGTCGCCGAGCCGCTGCTTCAGCGCGGCGCGAGCCGCCCGGAGGCCGAGGCGCGCGCCGCCGCGCTGCTCGAGCGGCTGCGCCTGCCCGCTCGACTCTGGCACCTGCCGCCCGCGACGTTCTCCGGCGGCGAGCAGCAGCGCGTGAACATCGCGCGCGGGTTCATCGGCGCGCAGCCGATTCTGCTGCTCGACGAGCCGACTGCCTCGCTCGACGCCGAGAACGCCGCGGTCGTGATCGATCTGATCCGCGACGCATGCGCGGCCGGCCGATGCCTGATCGGCATCTTTCACGATCGTGCGGTGCGGGAAGCCGTCGGCACGCGGGCGCTCGTGATGAACGCGCCGGAGGCCGCAACGCAACCGCATCCGCCCGGCGCGCGAGCTTCGTCGCAGCCGCCGCAACGCATCGCGGCCGACGCCGCACAACCTGGTTGACCGGAGCCGATCATGACGAACCGGACTTATCTGACGGGCGCGCGCGTGGTGCTACCCGATGCCGTGCTCGACGACAGCGCGGTGCTCGTCGAGCACGGCCGCATCGCCGCGATCGAGCCGGACGGCGCGAGCGCCGCCGCGCACGTGGACCTGACGGGGCAGACGCTGATCCCCGGGCTCGTCGACCTGCATTGCGACGCGATCGAGAAGGAAGTCGAGCCGCGGGCGCGCGTCCTGTTCCCGCTGGATTTCGCGGCTTCGCAGATCGATCGTCGCAACGCGGCCGCGGGCATCACCACGCCGTTTCACGCGATCTCGTTTGCAAGCGCGGACGCGGGCGTGAGGGACAACGACACCGCACAGGCGCTCGTGCGCGCGGTCGCCGCGTTCAAACGAAGCGGGCTCGTCGACAACCGCATCCACTGCCGCTACGAAGTGACGGACGCGGCCGCCGCGCCGCTGCTGCATCAACTGCTCGACGACGGCGTCGTGGACCTGCTGTCGGTGATGGATCATTCTCCCGGCCAGGGCCAGTTCCGCACGCTCGACGCGTATGTCGACTATCTGACCGGCAATCACCGGATCGGGCGCGACGCCGCGCACGAGATCGCCGCCGGGAAGCTCGCGTCGCAGGCCGGCGCGAGCGAACGCATGTCGGCGCTGCTCGCGCATGCGCAGCGGACCGGCGTGCCGACGGCGAGCCACGACGACGACTCGGCCGAGCGCGTCGCCGCGATGAAGCGATTAGGCATCCGGATGACCGAGTTTCCGACCAACGAGGCGACCGCCCGCGCGGCGACCGAGCTCGGGCTGCCCACGCTGTTCGGCGCGCCGAACGTGCTGCGCGGCAAGAGCCAGAGCGGCTCGATGCGTGCGATCGACGCGATCCGCGCGTGCAAGTCCGTCTGTCTGTGTTCGGACTACCAGCCGTCGACGCTCGTCGTCGCCGCGTTCATCGCCGCCGACCAGGCACGGCTCGATCTGCCTTCGGCGATCGCGCTCGTCACGCGCAATTCCGCCGACGCGTGCGGCCTTGCCGATCGCGGCCGCATCGCGGTCGGCGCGCGGGCGGATCTCGTATCGGTGTCGTTCGAAGGTCGATGGCCGATGGTGACGAACACCTGGAGCGCGGGCCGCCACGTGTTCTCCGCGCGTTATCCGCAACGCGCCGCCGCAAGCGGACTGCCGGACACGCTGCGGACCGGCGAAGCGGCGGCCGCGCAATAACGCCGCCGTCATCGAGCCGACATGCTCGTCCGGACGACGAAATGCTTTCGATAGATCGACATCCTGATTTTTACCGATTGTTCCAACCTGATCGCAGCATCTTCTGGAGCGCAAATTGAAACTCTCGACAATCCTGGCGGCGGTCGCTGCTTCGCTCTCCGCGACGGCCGGCGCCGCGCATGCCGAATCCGTCTGCCCGAGCGGCGGCACGATCCGCTTCGGCGTCGTCCCCTACGAGGCGACTGCGTTGCTGCAACCCGCTTACACGGAGATCGCGGATCTGATCAGCAAGAAGACGGGTTGCCCGGTGCAGTTGTCGATCGCGACCAACTACAACGCCGAGATCGAAGCGATGCGCGCCGGCAAGCTCGACATCGCCGAATTCGGCCCGCTCGGCTACGTGCTCGCGAACAAGGTGGCGCGCGCCGAAGCGGTCGCCACGTTCGCGGACAAGAACGGCAAGGCCGCCACATATACCGCGTCGATCGTCACGTGGCCGGGTTCCGGCATCAAGACGCTGACGGACGTCAAGGGCCAGTCGTTCGCTTACTCGGACCCGGCGTCCACGTCCGGGCATCTGTTCCCGGCATTCGGCCTGAAGAAGGCCGGCATCGATCCGGACACCGACGTGCGCGCGCTCTACGCGGGAAGCCATACCGCATCGTTCGAGGCGCTGCGCAATCACAAGGTGAAAGCGGGCGAGCTGAACAGCTCGCAGATCGCGAGCGCGAAACTCGCCAACCAGTACGATCCGGCGGCATTCGTCACATTGTGGCGGTCCGAACCGATTCCGATCGACCCGATCGCGATTCGCGGCGATCTGCCGGCGAACGTCAAGGCGCGGCTGACCGAGGTGCTGAGCAATCTGGATTTCCACGAGCTGTCGCCGGGCACGCAGAAGTTCATCGCGGCAGCGCTGGGCCCGGCGCTGCGCACCGCGCCGCAGACGGACGCCGCCTACGACGTGGTTCGCAGCCTCGTCTCGATGCTGAACATCGACCTGAGCAAACTATGAACATGCCCATCGGAACGCCTCACGTCGGTGCGATCGGACGCGCGCCGATATCGTTCACGCCCGTTTCCGCGATGCCGCCGCGCGTCGTGGCCGGCGGCGAGACGAAACTCGCGGTGCACGGCCTGTCGATGCGCTATCCGAACGGACACGTCGCGCTGCGCGGGCTCGATCTGTCGGTTCGCGCGGGCGAATTCGTCGTGATGCTCGGCAGCAACGGCTGCGGCAAGTCGACGTTCCTGAAGTGCGTGGTCGGCCTCAACCGGCCGACCAGCGGCACGATCGAAGTCGCCGGCCGCAATCTCGCCGGCCTCTCCGGCGAGATGCTGCGCGTGGCGAGACTGCCGATCGCGCTGATCTCGCAGCACGCGAACCTCGTGAAGCGCCGCAGCGTGCTCGCCAACGTGTGCACCGGCGCGCTCGGCCGCTACCGCACGTGGGAAACCGCGTTCGGCCGCGTGCCGCGCGCCGAAGTGCAGCCGTCGCTGGGCTTCCTCGACGAAGTCGGCCTGCCGCACCTCGCCCGGCAGCGCGCAAGCACGCTGTCGGGCGGCCAGGCGCAGCGGGTCGCGGTGGCCCGCGCGCTCGCGCAGCGGCCGCAAGTGCTGCTCGCCGACGAGCCGCTCGCGAGCCTCGACCCCGAGGCCGCCGAGGAAGTCATGCGGCTGCTGCGCCGGCTGGCGTCCGAGGACGGCATCGCGGTCGTCTGCGTGCTGCATCAGCCGGGGCTCGCGCAACGCTATGCGGATCGATTGATCGGCCTGCGCCAGGGCGCGGTCGTATTCGACGACGCGGCCGCGGCCGTGGATCCGGCGACGATGACTCATCTCTACGCATCGGAACCGCAATGAACCGCACGATGAACCACAGTGTGCGCAGCGCACCGCGACCGGGCTCGCGCGAAGCGCGGCCCGCCGGCCTGTTCGTCGCCGCGCTGCTCGGCCTCGCGCTGTTCGCCCAGGCGTGCTATGTCGTCGAGGCGCGCCCTCAGGATCTCGTCACCGGCGTGCACGGGATGATCGACATCCTGTCGCGGTCGATGCCGCCCGACTTCGGCAAGCTGAAGTCGAGCCTGTGGGCGGTGGTGGAAACGGTCGACGTCGCCGTGTTCGGCACGATCTGCGGCGTCGTCTTCGCGTTTCCGCTCGCGATCCTCGCCGCCGCCAACGTCACGCCGGCCCGGCCGCTGTATCTTGCGGCGCGCTCGTTGATCGGCATCACGCGGGTCGTGCCGGATCTCGTATGGGCGCTGCTGTTCGTGACGGCCGTCGGCCTCGGTCCGTTTCCGGGCGCGCTCGCGCTGGCCGTGCATTCGGTCGGCATGCTCGGGCGACTCTTCTCGGAAGTCATCGAGGACATGGACATGGGTCCCGTCGAAGCGCTGACGCTCACGGGCGCGAGCCGCCTGCAAGTCTTCACGCACGCGGTCGTGCCGGGCGTGCTGCCGTCGCTGCTCGGCATCGCGCTGTACCGCTTCGACGAGAACCTGCGCTCGTCGCTCGTGCTCGGCTTCGTCGGCGCGGGCGGCATCGGCTTTCATCTGCTGACCGCGATGAACCTGTTCCAGTATCGGACCGTCTCGCTGCTGCTGATCATCACGTTCCTTCTCGTCACCGGGGCCGAGCACCTGTCGGCCTATTTGCGCAGCAAGGTGACTTAGCGAGTCTCGTGCGGCGCGGCCAACGGCTTCAATGCGCGGCGCGGCGCGCGGAAGTGAAAGCGGGAGTAGGAGTGGAGGCGTGGGCTCGACCGCGTCGAGGCGCGGCAAGTCGACGCAAAGCGCGCTCTCGTATTCGACACGCTCGAACTGATGCTGACTGCGGCGACGGAGGGACAGGACGTTGCGACCGGCGATCCGCGGATATCGACGGATCGGCTTCGGTCGGAATCGCTGGCGATGCCGTTTATCGACATGGCGACGAACGGCCTGTCCTACTTCGTCGTCTATCCGCCGCGACGCGCGGCGCAGCCGAAGATTCGCGCTCTTGCGGAGGTCCCGATAAAGCTCGCGCAAGAAGCGTGACCGCCATCGAGCTCGGTGCGCGGTGGTCCGGCTATCGGCGCATGATCGCGGCGCGACGGCGGCGGGCTTCGCTCACGAGCAGTCGAACGTGCGCGCAGCATCGACCCAGTCCGGTCGAACGCTGCGCGCACGATGCGCACTTATGCCCGCGCTATCGGCCGTCGAGCACGCGCCGATTGCCGGCAGGCCGCACGGCCGCGCCGCCGCGCCGATCGACGCGGCCCGCCAGCCCGCATCAAGCCTTGACGCCTTCGATGACGCTGTGCATGCCCTCGGTCGGATGAACCGCCGTCATCGAGAGCCCGGCCGCCTCGTAGAGCCGCCGGTATCCGTCGGCCGTACGCGCATGTCCGCCGGAACTCATGATGAGCATTTCCAGATCATGCAGCTTGGCGAAATGCGGCTCGCCGGGCGGCGTGAGCACGGCCTCCACCAGCAGGAGCTTTCCTCCCGACGGCATCGCTTCCGCGCAGTTCTTCATGATCCGAATGGCCTGCTCGTCGTCCCAATCGCAGATGACGTGCTTCATCACATAGACGTCGCCGCGCGCCTCGATCGCCTTGCTCGCGTCGCCCGGCATCACGTCCACCCTGTCGGTCAGGCCGTGCTTCGCGAACAGCTGCCGCGCGCCGTCGCACGCGTGCGGCAGTTCGAAGAGCACGCCCTTAGCGTCCGGATTCGCGATAAGGAGCGTCGCCAGCAGAAAGCCGTGTCCGCCGCCGACGTCGACGATCGTTCGGGCTCCGGAAAAATCGTACGCGCGGGCCACCGCCGGAGACTCCAGTTCGCTCACGCTCGTCATCGCATCGTTGACGATCTGCGCGACCTCCGGATGCGAGTCGATGTATTCGAAGCCCGACCCGCCCACGACGTGCTCGAACGCGCTTCGGCCAGTCTTGACGCTATAGAGCAGCTCGCCCCACGCTTTCCAGCCCGCTTCCATGCCCGCCATGCGCGCGAACCCGCGCATCGAGCCCGGCGCGTCGCGCCGCAGCGTGTCGCTGAGCGGGTTGTTGCGAAACCGCCGCGCGTCTCCTTCGATGAAGACGCCCAGATTGCCGAGCGCGCGCAGCACCCGGTAAAGCGCTTCCGGGTGGGTGTCCGTTGCGGCGGCCAGCTCGTCCGCCGTCCGCTCCTTCTCCGCCAGCAGATCGGCAATGCCCAGCTCGGCGGCGACATACAACGCCTGCGCGTTCCACTTGCCGGTGATCATCTGCAGTATCGCGATATGCGGCGCCGCGCTCGCATCTACTTCCGCCATGAAGTTGCTCCTTTGCATGAGATATGGATTCGGCCTGTCGTCGTGCGCTCGCGCGGCGACGCGATGAAACGCGGCGGGCCGGACGGCGCCCGAAGCTTCGTCGTCGCTGCGCGAGCCGCGACCGTCAGGCCGCGATCAGATTGATCATTTCGGCCGTATCGAAATGGTCTTCGAACGTGACCGCCTTGCCGTTCGCGAACTTCCACACGTGCACGAACTTCAACGTGCCGCTGCGCCCGCTGGCGGCGGTGACGCGACGCGTACCGAGCACGACGATGCGGTCGCCGGACTCGATGAACTCCTCCGGCGCGAGCCGCATCTCGGCGATGTGCGTCGGCACGTGCTTGATGAAGGCGATCACTTCGTCGTGACCCTTCTTCGTTCCGCCGAGCCCGTACGGGCTCATGCCGTCCGGGTGCGTCCAGAGCACGTCCGGCGCGAGGGCGGCCAGCACGCCGGGCAGGTCGCGGTTATGGAAGGCCTCGTACGAGGCCCGTACGGTCTGCAGATTGGTCGACATCGCAAAAATCTCCTGTCTCGCGCGCTACGATTGCACGGCCGAGAGCGTCTTGACCGCCCCGGGGAAGTGGGTTTCGATGGTCCGACGCACGCCCTCCTTCCAGTGCACGGTGCAATCGCCGATGAGCGCGCGCCGCTTCGTGTTGTCGAACGCGTACGTTTCCCGCGTCACGTCGCTGCGCTCGAAACGCGCATCGACACCCGTGATGTCCGCGATGTATTGGAGGCAGTCCTGAATGCCGACGGCTTCATCCCCGCCCCAGTTCAGCACGAGCGCGGGCGAAGTCGCGGCGTCCCACAGCAGCGGCACTTGCCGGACGAGATCGTCGGTGTGGATCAGCGATGCCCAGTTCTGGCCTTCTTGCGGAATCGGAATCGGCTTGCCGGCGAGCAGTTGCCGGTACAGCAGTACCGGCACGCCGCCGTGGCCGTACGGGCCGTATGCGACGTTCAGGCGCGCGATGACCGTCGGCAGGCCGAGCACGGCCGAGAACGCGCGCACGACGCCTTCGCATGAAATCTTGACGATCGGATAAGCGGGCAGCCAGTGCGCGACGCCGTTGAGCGGATCCGTCTCCGCATACGGATGGTCGAGCGCCTGCCGCGCGTACAGGCTGCCGCTCGACACGTAGACGAACGCGTCGGCGGTGCGGCAGTGCGTCATCAGGCGGCCGGTGGCGACCGTGTTGACCTCGATCGCCTTGTCGAAGTCGCCGTCCTCGCCACGCCGGACCGCCGCGTGCAGCACGTGCGTGAAGTCGTCGGGCAGGCCGTCGAGCGCGTCGCGCTCCATGTCCCACCGCCATGTGTTGACGCCCTTCGCGCGCAGCGCGTCCTCGACGCTCGCGTCGCTGAAGCGGCCGATCGCCCAGACTTCGTGCTCCGCCGCCAGCGCTTCGGCGACGGGCCGCGCCACCTGGCCGGTCGCGCCCGTGATCAAGATTTTCTTCTTCGCGTTCTTCGCATTCTTCCGCTTCGCGTCAACGCGCGTATCGATGCCTGACACAGTCATGAGAATCCTCTTTTCGGTCATCCGTGACATGAGACATGGAGTTATTGGCCGCCGAGCGCGCGGTCGAGTTCCGCGCGCAGCACTGCCTGGAACGTCCCGACGTGCGCCGGTCCCATCAGCGTGTAGTGCTCGCCCGCCACGTCGATGTAGCGATTCGGCGCGCGCGTGAACTCGTCCCAGCGGCGCAGCTCCTTGTTCAGCCAGTCTTCCTTCGTGCCGCGCAGCGGAATCGCATAGAAGATCGACATCGACTGCACGTTGCCGGACGGAACGTACGAGCGCCCGAGCGTCAGCAGCGACTGTGCGAGCCCTGCCCATGCGCGGAACTTCGGCAGATCCAGATCGAGTTCGGCGAGCCGCCCGGGCGGTGCGTTGTCGATCAGATACGCGAGCGGGTCTTGCTCCGGCATCGCGGCCCGCAGTTGCGGGGGCAGCGTCAGGGATTGCTGCTTGTCGATCAGCGACAGGAAGAACGCCAGGTTGACGGCCCCTTCCACCTCGTCGAGCTCGTCCATCCGATACTTGATGTGCGGCGGCAGATTGAAGCTGCCGACGAAGTCCACGCGCTCGCCTTGCGATTCGAGCACCTTCGCGATTTCGAACGCGACGGCGCCGCCGTACGAATAGCCTGCGACCGCGTAGGGTCCGTGCGGCTGCCGCTTGCGGATCGCTTCGACATACGTGTTCACCATCTCGTCGAAGCTGGAGAAGTACGTCTCGCCTTCGTTGAATCCGCGTGCGCGCAACGCGTAGAACGGACGTTCGTTGACGAAGTACTTCGCGAGATTGACGAACACGAGCACCTCGCCGACGCCGGGATGCACGCAGAAGAGCGGCGTCTTCGCGCCCGTGAGCTGAAGCGGCACGACCGGATCGTATTCGCCCGCCGTCACGCGCTCGCCCGACGCGAGACGCGCGGCCAGCGCGCGCACCGTCGGGTTCTGGAGGATCGTCACGATCGGCAGATCGACGACGTGCAGCCGCTGCTCGACGTGCCGTTTGAGCTTGAGGATGTCGAGCGAGGTGCCGCCGAGATCGAAGAAGCTGGCGGTCGCGCTGATGGCGTCGGGCGCGACCTGGAACATCTCCGCGAAGATCGCGGCGACCGCGGTCTCGGTCTCGCCGGCGGGCGCCACGTAGCCGCCGATCTGACGATTCGTCATGTCGGCGACGGACGCCTTGTAGCCGTCGTATCCGCCCGCCTCCAGGCGCTTGCGCATGATGGTGCGCTGGGTCTTGCCGAGGCTCGTCTTCGGGAACTCGTCTTCCGGCAGCGGCAGGATCAGCGCGGGCCGGAAGCCCCACAGCAGGATCGTGCTGTTGCGAACCGCGATGATCAGCCGATGCAGCTTGTCTTCGTCTTCCAGCGGAAACGACGGCGTGAACGTCACGACGAGCTGCTCCGATTCGTCGCCGCTGTTGCGCGTCGGGAATGCGGAGACGAAAGAGCGCTTGATGCCGTCCAGTTCCTCGAGCGTCGTTTCCAGCTCGTGGCTGAAGTAGTTGACGCCGTTGACGATGATGCTGTCCTTGCTGCGGCCGACGAGCCAGAGCCGGCCGTTCTCGATGCGCCCGAGATCGCCGGTGCGGAACCAGCCGTCATCGGTGAAGGCCGCGCGCGTGGCTTCGTCGTTGTTGTGATAGCGATGGAAGATCATCGGGCCGCGCAGCTGGAACTCGCCGGGCTCGCCGTCCGGCAGCACGTTGTTGCGGTCGTCCGCGATGCGCATCTGCAGTCCGAGGACCGGCAGGCCGAGCGACGCGAACTCGCGATCGGCGTCGCCTTCCGGGAATTCGCGCGAATACACGGAGCCGGCGCACGTCTCGGTCATGCCGAAAGCCGGCCACAGCGCGTCGCGAGCGAGCCCGCAAGGCGCGAGGAGATCGAGAAAGCGCTGCCCGGTCGCGACGACGATGGCTTCGCCGCCCGAAACGACGTGCCGCAACGGCGACAGATCGAGCTTGCGGCGCAAGGCTCCGAGCGCTTCGTCGCCCATCGATTCGAGCGCGGCATTCAGTTGCCCGAACAGAAAGTTCGGGGAGAACGTCATCGTGACGCGATAGCGGCTGATGAGGCGCAGGAACAGCAGCGTGTCGGTCAGGATCGCGGCGGATTCGACATGCAGCTGCACGGCGCCGACATAGAGCGGCAGCAAGTGTGCTTCCAGAAGTGCGGCGACGTGATCGAACGAGATCCAGTTGAGCGTGACGTCGGCACGCGTGAGCTGCTGACGATCGTTCTTGCCCGCCATCGACGCCAGCAGGTTGCCGTGCGTGAGCACGACCGCCTTCGAATTGCCGGTGGAGCCGGACGTGAGCACGAAGACCGCGGGGTCCGACGGCTGCGCCGCGTGAACCGACTCGTCGGGCGACCCGGCGCGCAGCGCGTTCAGGTTGACGGCGAGCGTGTCGCTCGGCAGGTCGCTCTTCAGCGCCTCGGTCGTGACGAGAAGCGGGTGATCGAGCAGCGTGTCGACATGCGCGAGATGCTTCGCCCAGCGTTCCGGATCGTTGCGAATCGGCACGAGCGGACACGGGACGAATCCGCCGAGCGCGCAAGCCCAGAACGCCGGAATGAAATCGTTCGCGTGCTCGAGCAGCAGCGCGACCTTCATGCCGGATCGATAGCCGCGCGCCCGAAGGCCGCCCAGTATGCGGCGCGCCTGGTCGAGCAGCTCGGGATACGTCAGGAATACGCCCTTTTCCGCGGACTCCGCCGATACGAAACGAACGCCCGTGTGCGGATGCAGCCGCGCAGCCCGCAGCAGCAGATCGGCGACGTGCCGCGGTGACGGGGTGCGCGCCTCGTGTTCAGCAAGGCGCGGCGAATCGAGGGTTGATGTCGTCATGGTGCAGGTACTCCATTGCTTATGGTGCAAGTTATAAGCAAACGTCCGTGCGCGTTCGCGCGGACGCCTCGATAGACGATTGCGGGGTGAATCCCTACCTGACTGGCCGCCGATACGTCCGAAGACGAATCGGCGGCCGATTGACGCTCGACTGCGTGAGACGAATCAGCTCATCACCCGGCAAAGACGCGATTGTTCGCATCAAACCGAACATTGGCCGTCGCCACGATCCGAAATGGACGAATTCATCTCAAATCAGACACGCCAGTGATTCGGTTTATCGAAATAATCCGTCGATTACCTTGACGAAAGATGCTGAGCGATTCGATTGTTTTCCGCGCGGCAATGATCGACGCCATTCATTGACCGCGAGCGGACGATTTACAGCCAACGACCGACGAGACTTTATGGGGCAACCGATAATGCTATGGCGCCATTGATACGCTGGCACCGGTTCAAGCAAGACGCATTGAAACGAAGCTGGAAACATCCGACGCCGTTATGAAACGCCGCGAGTTGCAGCGATGGCATCCCTGAATTAATCGGGACAATTGAAACGAAGCGAAGTCTACGGCAAAAAGAATAAATTTGAAACCTAATTAATGTGACTATGTTTTAGCAAAAGTAATGATTTTGTTACAGATTAGACTCACGTCGATATCAATGCACCCAGTTGTTTATTCAATCGAAATCGTCCAATAAAACCCATCGACGTCTACGTCGATTAATTACGCTTCCATGACATCTATTTAACTGACAGTTTCAAGAAAATATCCGTATTTCCTACGGATATTTCGGCATATCGAGCGACTGCCGAGATTGATGGACGTTTCGTGAATGCGAGCGCCCGCGCCGTAAGGCAAGCAAGCCGCGCTCGTGAAGAATGCATCGATGTGTTTCGCGATCGTGACCGGGTCCGCATCCCCATGATCAGGGTGGCTCGGCGGTCGACACCGGCCGCCGATCGGCACGATGAGGTCGATCGGCGGAACCCGTTGTACGACGTGCCCGTTTGCTGCGATCGCTCGCGAGACGGCCGCCGCGAACATTCAGAATCGCGGCAGGAGCCGCGGCCACCGGGAGCCGCGCGGCATTGAAAGTACCACTGTCATCGATGCGCGAATTCATCTCGGAAGAACGGATGTCGCGCCAGCCAATAATCGTTCGTCATCGTTGAGCCGCGATCGTCGAGTGGCCCGTCGCGCCTCACCGATCCGGCACGCTGCACCGATATGCCGCTGGCATGCCCACACGCGAACTACACGTTGCCGGCAAGATGGAAGCGCGATGCGGGATGCCAAAGTTGCACGGACGTCGCGATATCGTCGCCGACCCACGTCCGCCGCCACAGCATCAGGCATGGCTCGCCGATTTCCATCATCAAATACCGGCGCACCTTCGCATCGGGCTTTTGCGCATAGATCCGGAATTCCGCACGCTGGATCGGCGCGAGCCGCACCATGTAGTGGTTTGGCGTTTCGATCGTGAAATCCTGGTCGAGATAAGCCGGAAATACCTTCGGATTGACGTACCGGTCCTCGAATTGAATCGGCTCGCCTTCCTCGTAATGGACGATCCGGGAATGGAACACCGGACCCGCGTCGAGCGCGAGCGCATCGATCGCGTGCTCGTCGTCGCTTCGGTCGAGCGACAGCACGCGCGACGTGTGACGATGTCCGCGCTCGGCGATTTCGTCGGCGATATTGCGTATTTCGAGGACCGTCGACTCGTAGCGCCGCGGCTCCACGAACGTGCCGGCCCCCTGGATTCGGGTCAGCACGCGCTCCGCCGTCAGTTCGCGCAACGCGCGCGATACGGTCATTCGCGCGACACCGAACTCCTTGACGAGCTCTGCCTCGGTCGGAATCGCGCTGCCGGGCTTCCAGTCGCCATCGGCAATCCGCTTCACGACGTAGCGTTTGATCTGTTGATACGCGGGCAATGCACGTGCCGGAACATTGTCGCCGTGCGTGCGCGGCTTTAGCGCGACGGCACGTCGTTCGGTTTGATTCATACGCACATCGACCTGTAGGTTAATGTGAAGAGCCGCATGCCGCGGATCGGCGCAACGCGGCCCGGATAGCCGCCGGGTGCTTGGGCGACGGCTGAAATTACAACACAGGCGGCATCGAACTGGCGATGATTTGCGCGGCGGCCGATATATCGTCGGCGAGCGGCCTGTCGTCGCGATACAGCGCAATACGTTCGCGCACTCGCTGCAGCAACGCATCGGTATGCGCTGCACGACGCAAATCGTCCGGCTGCAGATCGTATGCCTGGGCTGCCGCGAGCCACTCGATTGCGAGCACGCGCGTCGCGTTTTCGATGATGTCGAGCGCTTTCAGCGCGGCGGGCGTCGCGTGACAAAGGTGATCTTCCTGGAGGCCGGAGGTGATGCCTCCGTCCAGGCTCGCGGGCGCGGCAAGCCGCTGGTTCTGCGCGACCAGCGCGACCGCCGTGTACTGCGCAATCATGAATCCGGAGCAGGTACCGCCCGGCGCCGCGAGAAAGCCGGGCAAGCCGCTCACGAGCGGATTGACGAGGCGGTCGAGCCGCCGCTCGGCAATCGCCGCGACCTGCGCCATGGCGGCCGCGAGACTGTCCATCGCGAGCGCGATGCCCGCGCCCACCGCATGCGCCTGCGAATAGACGAGCGGCGCGTCCCGTGTACCGGCGACGATCGGATTATCGGTCACGGAAGCCAGTTCGCGATCGACGACGTCGGCTGTCGCCGCGAAGACGTCGCGCGCCGCGCCGTGCACGTGCGGAATCGTTCGCAGACTGAGCGGGTCCTGCGTGCGCCGCCCGGCGGCCGCAGCGAGTATCCCGCTGTCGCCAAGTGCGGCGCGCATCCTGGCGCCGACACGCCCGATGCCGGGGGACACGCGCAGCGCGAGCGACGCTGCATCGAACGCGGCAAGCTGTCCGCACAGATTCTCGAAGCTCATTGCGGCCACGCAATCCGCCCAGTCCAGCAAGCGCTCGGCACGCGCGAGCGCGAGCGCCGCCAACCCCGTGACGCACGGCGTGCCGTTGACGAGGCTCAGGCCCTCCTTCGCACCAAGCGCGAGCGGCTCCAGCCCAATACGCTGCAGCGCCGCCCGCCCGGACACACGCTCGCCGCGATGGCGCGCGTGCCCATATCCGATGCAGACGAGCGCGACGTGCGCCATGTGCGTGAGATAACCGACCGATCCGTGCGCAGGCACTTCCGGCAGGCAGTCGGCACCGAGCAGCGCGACGAGGTGCCTGACGACGTCGACGCGGATGCCGGAATGTCCGTGCGCGTAATTGTTGATCGCCGCGGCAATGATCGCGCGCGTCTCCGTTGCACCGAGCGGCGTGCCGACGCCGACCGCGTGACTCATCAAGATGTTGCGCGAAAGCGTGCTCTGCTCGGCAGGCGAGACGATCACGTCACACAGCGCGCCCACCCCGGTGTTCACACCGTACGCACGGATGTCGCGCGCGACGATCTCGTCGACGAGCTCACGCGCCGATGCGATCCGCGCGAGCGCATCGGCGGCAAGCTCGAGCCGCGCCCCCGCGGCGACGGCCGCGATCTGCCGCCAGTCGAGCGGACGTTCGGAACGACTGATGATCATGAAATCCTCAGTTCGCCGTACGGTGATGATGGCTCGACACGAACTGACGGAAGCGCTCGGATTTCAGTCCTCCGAACACTTCGTCCGGCGTGCCGTCGGCATCGACTTCGCCCTGATGCAGAAACATCACGCGATTCGACACGTGGCGCGCGAAACCCATTTCGTGCGTGACGACGAGCATCGTTCGGCCCTCCTCCGCGAGCGAGCGCATGACGCGCAGCACTTCGCCGACGAGCTCGGGATCGAGCGCCGACGTGGGCTCGTCGAACAGCATGACCTTCGGATGCATCGCGAGCGCGCGGGCGATCGCGACGCGCTGCTGCTGCCCGCCCGACAGATGCGCCGGATAGTGGCTGCGCTTGTCCGCGAGTCCGACGCGCGCGAGCAATGCCTCCGCTTCGTCGATCGCTTCCGCACGCGTGCGCTTCTGCACGCGCAGCGGCCCCTCGAGCAGATTGTCGAGCACCGTCATGTGCGACCAGAGATTGAAGTTCTGAAACACCATCCCGAGCTGCGAACGAATTCGGTCGACCTGGCGACGATCGCTCGGCTGAAGCTTGCCGTCGCGCGCGCGCTTTAACTTCAGCTCTTCGCCCGCGAGTGCGACGGAACCTTCGTCGGGCGTCTCGAGCAGATTCAGGCAGCGCAGAAACGTACTCTTGCCCGACCCGCTCGCGCCGAGAATCGAAATGACGTCGCCTTCGTGCGCGTCGAGCGAGATGCCTTTCAGTACATGGTGGTCGCCGAACGATTTGTGGATATTTCTGACCGACAGGGCGACGGAAGCAGAAGTGTTCATCGGATTCTCTGAAAAGTGGACGGTACGATCAGGACGCGGCGCGCTGCGCTTCGCTCGACGTCACAGCACGCCTGCCGGACGCGACCGGCGCGCGCAGATGGCGCGACAGGCGCCATTCGAGCGCGCCGAGCACGCGGACGATCACGAAGTTGAGACCCAGATAGATGAGCGCCGCGCAGACGAACACTTCGGTCGTACGATAGGTCTGCTGAATGATCTGCTGGGCGACGCCCGTCACTTCCCAGACTGTCACGAGGCTCGCGAGCGCCGTCGATTTCACGAGCAGCACCGCTTCCGTCGAATACGCCGGCAGGCACTGGCGCAATGCGATCGGGCCGATCACGCGCCGCAGCAGCGCAAACCCCGACAATCCAATCGCGTATCCCGCCTCGATCTGGCCGACCGGCACGGCCATCAGTCCGCCGCGGATGATTTCGGCAGTGTAGCCGGCGGTACACAATGCCAGTGAAAGCACCGCGCAGATGTACGGGTCGCGCAGCATCGGCCACATGAAGCTCTCGCGGATCACGCCGAACTGGCCAAGGCCGTAGTAGACGAGAAACATCTGGATCAACAGCGGCGACCCGCGAAAAATCAGGATGTACAGGCGTGCGAAACGGTTCGGCAGCCAATGCGGCGACACGCGCATCGCGACGACCGCGATCGACAGCAGGCCGCCCAGCACGAGCGACGAGAAGAACAAGCCGAGAGTTGTCGGCACGGCGGCAAGCAGTTGGCGCAGCGTGTCGGTAAGGAAGTCGAAATCGAGAGACATGTCGTTTCCCCGGTCAGTTGCGTGCGAAATTGCGCCGGAACGAGCGTCCGACATGGGCTTCCACGCGGTTGAACACGCGGTTCGACAGTCCCGTCATCAGCAGATAGAGCGCCCCGCCCGCCACGAAGAACACGAAATACTGGTGCGTCGAATTGGCGGCGATCTGGCTCGTGCGCAGCAGTTCCGCAAGCCCCGTGACCGAGATCAGCGCCGAATCCTTGAGACTCAGCTGCCAGACGTTGCCGATGCCCGGCAGCGCGAAGCGCAGCACCTGTGGAATCAGGATGCGGCGCAGGACCATGCGCGCGGGCATGCCGATCGAGCGCGCCGCCTCGAGCTCGCCCTTCGACACTGCGAGCACGGCCGCGCGGTACACCTCGGCCTGGTACGCGCCGGAAATCATGCCGACCGCGAGCGCGCCGATCACGAACGGCGGCACGCCGACGAAGCCTTCCGCGCCGAACCACTGCCCCACGGTCGTGACGAGCGTCGATCCGCCGAAGTAGAACAGGTAGATGACGAGCAGTTCGGGCACGCCGCGAAACACGGTCGTGTACAAGTCGCCCAGCAAACGAGCGCTGCGATGACGCGACAACTTCGCGGCCGCGACGAGCGCGCCGAATACGGCGCCGACTGCAAGCGCCGCGAGTGTCAATGCAACCGTCATCAGCGCGGCGAGCAGCAGCACGCTGCCCCAGCCGTCCGTTCCGAAACCCAGTAATTCGATGAGCGACATGCGCTTCTCCCGCTGGAGAAAGAGAATCGTGTGTTCGGACGCCGGCCCCGCGTCAAGCGGCGCCGGCGAGCGGGCGCACGCTTACGGCGTGACGTCGGTCTTGAACCACTTGTCGGCGAGCTTCTTGACCGTGCCGTCGGCGAGCGCCGCGCCGATTGCCGCATCGAACTTCGTTTTCAGGTCGGCGTCCTGCTTGCGGAATGCGAGTCCTTCTCCCGGCCCCCAGATCGGTCCGCCCAACTTCGGGCCGGCGAGCATGATCGACGCGTTCTCCTTCTTCGCCATGTTCGCCGCGTAATACGTGACGTCGTCGAACGACGCGTCAATGCGGCCGGCAACCAGATCGAGATCGCGCTCGGGCGACGTCTTGTACACACGGATGGTCGCAATGTCCTTGAAGTTGTCGTTGATGAATTTCGTGTAAACCGTGCCCGACTGGATGCCGATCGTCTTGCCTTTCAACTGCTTGCGCAGCGCGTCGACCGTCGGCTTGTCGGTCTTCGGGTCGCCCGTCAGCTTGAGCGCCGGCGCATTGGCGGCCGACCTCGGAAGAACCTTCGCATTGGTGACGGCGAACGTCGCGGGCGTCGCCGCATACGGCCGCGAGAATGCGAGGATTTTCTCCCGCTCCGGCGTGATCGAAATCGCGTCCATCAGCACATCGAATTTTCCGGCCTGCAATCCCGGGATCATGCCGTCCCAATCCTGCGCAACCATGTTGCACTGCAATTTGATGCGCGCGCACACGTCGGCGAGCAGCTCGGGCTCGAAGCCGCCCAGCTTGCCGCCCGGCAGCGTGAGATTCCATGGCGCGTAGCCGCCTTCCAGCGCGACCGTCACCATCTTCCACTCCTTCGCCTGCGCCTGCGCGGCGAGCACCGCCGCCATGCCGACGACCGCGCCGATCGATCTGATTGCCAACTTGATGCGCTTGCCGTTCACGTGATCTCTCCTTTCGATGAAGACGCCATCCCTGCGGTCGAGCGGCCGGCCGCACGAAATTTGTCTATACAAGTCGACGCAAGCATGCAGGAAGAAAAATCCGGCTACAAGCAATGATCAAAAAAAACCCCGGCAGCCTGGGGAAACTCCCTATAAATAGGGCTGTTTAGCAATCCTCGACGAAACATCAGGGCATGAAAATGGTGCAAGCATGCTTGCAGGCGCACCTTAAATGTCTAGACATATCAGATTGCCATCGCACGATGGAAGTCAGTCACGGTGTGCGTGGCGCGTCGATGCGATTCCGGCCGAAACGGCACGGCTGGGGCATCCGGATACAGTGTCCGTCTCCACGCGCGACGCTGCACATCCGTTCTGTACCCCAAAGCAACGTCGATCGACCGAACGGCCGTGAAACTGATCTCGATTTCGGGCCGCTGCCCGTACGGGATGAGTCCGGCGAGGATGCCGGATGTCGCGCTCGCGCGTCTCCGCGGCCATGTGAGCCTTCGAGCGCCCGACGTCGGACGCCCTGACCGGCTTCGAACGGTCTTCAGCCTTTTCGGCGCGCGGTTAGGCGACGACGGGATCGCACATTGCGCCATTGGCAATGGCTCAAACACACACATGTTTCTCAACAAGCGTCGAATCGAGGCGGAGCCGCCGGCTCCCTCCGATCAAGTCCCTGAACGCCTGTCGCCGGAGCCGCCGTCGGAACCGTCAGGGATGCTCACCACCGTCTGCAGCGCGATGTACAGCCAGAGCCGATCGTCCATCGACCCGAGATCGAGCCCCGTCGCATCGCGAATCTGCTGCAGCCGATAGTCGAGCGTATTGCGATGGATGCCGAGCGCCTCCGCCGTCGCGCTCGGGTGGCCGTCGTTCGCGTACCACGCCTTCAACGTTTCGAGCAGCGCGCCGGAGCGCCGTTCGCGCGCGAGCAGGCGCGTGAGCGGCAAGCGGAGCTGCTGCGCCTGCCAGCCCTGCGACAGCGCCGACAGCAAGACGGGCAGCACGAACTCGTAATACGAATACGCGGCCCTTTGCGGCATCCGCGCCGCGCCGACGCGAAGCGTCGCAAGCGCGCACTGATACGAGCGTTCGAAACCGTCGATGCCTTCGAGCGCGATGCCGAGCGCCAGCGAGAACGGCTGCGTCGCGACCTTGCGCAGCGTGCCCTCCAGCGCGGCGAGCCGCTTGCCGGCATGCCTCGCCAGCGCGCTGTCGTGCGCGGCGCGCGCATCGATCGTGTCGAACATCACGAGCTCCCGATACGACGTCTTCGCGGTCAGCAACTGCGGCCACTCGTCCGCCAGTTGTGATTGCATCGCCTCGATCTGGCTGACTCCGGCCTCCGGGTCCGCGTCGACGTCGGTCAGGCGGCACACGATCGCCGTATGCGCGAGCCGCACGTCGATGCCGAGCCGGTCGGCCCATGCCTCGAGCTCGGCGGACGTGGCGGTGCGTCTCAGAAGCTGGAGGACGAACTCCTCCCGATGGCGTGCGTTGCGGCGCAATTCGAGCGTCAGCTGCTCGCGCTCGAGGATCAGTTCCGCCGTGACGCGCAGCAGCTCGCCGAACCGGCGCACCTTGTCCGGCTCGCCGGTGACGCCGATCACGCCACAAACCCTGCCGCGCACGCTCAGCGGCAGGTTGATGCCGGGCCGCACGCCGCTCAGGTTCGCGGCCATGGCGTCGTCGATCTCGACCGCGCGCTCGCGGGCGAGGGCGAGCTGCGCGCCCGCGTGGATCTCGCCCACGCGGCCGGCGTCGCTGCTCGCCAGGATCAGGCCGTGCGCGTCCATCACGTTCACATCGAACGGCATCACTTCGACGGTACGTGCGACGATTTCAGTCGCGAGCCGGGCATCGATCATCATGGCGGTCAGGTCGAATAGCAGGAGCGGCGTCGAAGCGGCCCCGGGACCGGCGCTGGGCCCCGAAGCCTATCGTCGCGTCATTTCGGTCGGCCAGACGATGCGCATCAGGTTCGTCGAGCCGGGATGTCCGAAGGGTACGCCTGCGGCCACGACGATCGGACATTCGTCCGTCGGGAACCCTTCCGCGTGCGCGGCTTCGATCGCGATCTCGACGATGTTCTCGATGCCGGTCGCCTCCCCCGCGACGCGCGAGTGGACGCCCCATGCGAGCGTCAGCCGGCGCGCGACGTCGGCGCGCGGCGTGAGGCTCAGGATCGCCGCGCTCGGCCGCAAGCGCGACAGGCGTATCGCCGTGGCGCCCGACGCCGTGTACGTGACGGCGACGCCGAGCCGCAGTGTATCCGAAACCACTTCGATCGCCGCGCCGATTGCGTCGGTCGCGTTCGGCGCGTGCGCGGTGCCGATCGCCTTCATCAACTGCGGCTGGATCGGATCCGCCTCGGTCGTCGCGATGATCTTGCGCATGAAGTCGACCGCCGCGACCGGATACTGGCCCGATGCCGATTCCGCGGACAGCATCACCGCGTCGGCGCCGTCGTAGACGGCCGCGGCGACGTCGGACGCTTCCGCGCGCGTCGGCGTCGGCGCGAGCGTCATCGATTCGAGCATCTGCGTCGCGACGATCACCGGCTTGCCCGCCGCGCGCGCGAGCCGGATGATCCGCTTCTGCACGCTCGGCACGTCCTCGAGCGACATCTCGACGCCGAGATCGCCGCGCGCGACCATCACCGCATCGGCGGCGTCGACGATGTCGACGATGTTCGCGACCGCCTGCGGCTTTTCGATCTTCGCGACGATCGCGGCGCGCGAGCCGATCAGCGCGCGCGCGTCGCGCACGTCCTGCGCGGTCTGCACGAACGACAGCGCGACCCAGTCCACGCCGAGCGACAGCCCGAATTCGAGATCGTCGCGATCCTTCGTCGACAGCGCCGGAATCGCGAGCGTCGCATCGGGCACGCTGACGCCCTTGCGGTCGGACACGACGCCGTCGAGCAGCGCGACCGCCTCGATGCGTCCCGTCGACACCGCCCGCGCCTGGAACCGCAGCTTGCCGTCGTCGACGAGGAGCAGATGGCCAGGACGGACGGCGTCGAAGATCTCGGGGTGAGGCAGGCTCACGCGATGCGCGTCGCCGGGCGCCGGGTCCATGTCGAACACGAACGGCTGACCCTTGACGATCGACGCCCGCCCTCCCGCGAACTGCCCGACGCGCAGCTTCGGGCCCTGCAGGTCGAGCAGGACGCCGATCGGATGCCCGAGGCGCGCCTCGATCGCGCGGACGGCCGCATGACGCGACGCGTGGTCGGCGTGCGCGCCGTGGCTGAAATTCAGCCGGAAGACGTCGGCGCCCGCGCGCGCGAGGGCCTCGATGGCGGTCTCCGTCGAGCTCGACGGGCCGAGCGTGGCGACGATCTTCGTCGAACGGCGGCGCGCGCGGTCGGTGTGGTTTTCGTTTCGCATATCCGGTAGCAGAGTAGTGGGGCGAATGGGTTCGGCCGGCCGGCGATCGGAGGCCGATGCGTGGGTGCTACGCGCCGCGCCGCGACGATGCGTGCCGGCCGAGATGCCAGCCGACGCGAATCGCCGCCGCGACGTTGCGGGCGGCGAAGCGAACGTTGATCGCCGCGTCGCGAAGGGCTTCGTCGATCGTACACGCACGCCTGACGGACGCGAAGATCGCGTCGATGCCATGCCGGTACAGCGCGTCGGCCTGGCCCGTCACCGCACCGCCGATCGCGACGACCGGCACCCCGCATTCCGCCGCGATGCGCGCGACGCCGATGGGCGCCTTGCCCCGCAGCGTCTGGCCGTCGATGCAGCCCTCGCCCGTCACGACGAGGCTCGCGCCGCGAATCGCGTCGCGCAGCCGCAGCGCGTCGGTCACGATCTCGATGCCCGGCCGCAGCGTCGCGGTGAGGAACGCGGACATCGCCGCGCCGAGACCGCCCGCCGCGCCGCCGCCCGAAAGCTGCGCGACGGCGGGGCCGACGTCGCGCTCGATGATCGCCGCGAAATGCGCGAGGTTGTGATCGAGATGCGCGATCATCTCGGGCGTCGCGCCCTTTTGCGGCCCGAAGACCGCGGACGCGCCGTTCGGCCCGACGAGCGGATTGTCGACGTCGCACGCGACTTCGAACGTGCAATCCGCGAGCCGGCTGTCGAGACCGGCGACGTCGATGCGCGCGAGGCGCGCGAGCTGCGCGCCGCCCGCGCCGATCGGCCGGCCGTCGGCGTCGGCGAGATGCGCGCCGAGCGCCTGCAGCATGCCCGCGCCGCCGTCGTTCGTCGCGCTGCCGCCGAGACCGACGATGAAGCGCCGCGCGCCGGCGTCGAGCGCCGCGCGGATCAGCTCGCCCGTGCCCCGGCTCGACGTGACGCGCGGATCGCGCAGGTCGGGCGGCACGAGATGCAGGCCGCTCGCTTCGGCCATCTCGATGACCGCAGTGCCGTCGGGCAGAATGCCGAACGCGGCGCGCGTCGGCCGGCCGAGCGGATCGCCGACGTTCGCGATGCGGCGCTCGCCGCTCGCCGCCGTGACGAGCGCGTCGACCGTGCCTTCGCCGCCGTCGGCGATCGGCAGGCACCGGTAGTCGGCGTCGGCGAACACTTCACGGAACCCGGCCTCGATCTGCCGCGCCGTTTCGACCGCGGTCAGGCTTTCCTTGAACGAGTCGGGAGCTATCACGATCTTCATGAGCGAACCTCTTCGATGACGCGCGCTGTCGCGCGCGAATGCAGTGGCGAAAGGCGCGGCCTTCCGCGCGTCAGCGGCCGGCGCGACGCGCGTGCGTGCGCATCACGAGCACGATGCCGACGACCATCGTGCTCGACAGGACGTAGAGCGCGAGATCGGTGCGCTGCGTCGCGTCCTTGATCCAGCCGACGATGTAGGGACTCACGAAGCCCGCGACCTGCCCCAGCGAGTTGATCAGCGCGACGCCGCCCGCCGCCGCCGTGCCCGTCAGCACCAGGGTCGGCAGCGGCCAGAACATCGCGAGCGCGGTGAGCGCGCTGGCCGTCGCGAGCACGAGGCCGATCATCGCGGGCACGATCGCATTGCCGGACTGCGCGGCCATCAGCAGGCCCGCGACGCCTACCGCCATCGGGACGCTCAGATGCCAGCGGCGCTCCTGGCGCGCATCGGCGGATTTGCCGACCGCGATCATCGCGATGCTCGCGAACAGATACGGGATCGCGCTCAGCCAGCCGATCGCGCCGCTGCCGCCGACGCCGAGCGAACGGATGATCGACGGCAGCCAGAAGTTGATCGCGTACACGCCCATCTGGATGCTGAAATAGACGATGCCGAACTTCCAGACGGCCGCGTTGCGCAAGACGTCGCGCATCCGCTGCGGCCGTCCGGACGACGACCTCGCGGCGTCGGCCGCGGTGGTCGCGAGCGCGCGGTTGAGCGCGGCCTTCTCGTCGCCCGACAGCCAGCGCGCGTCGTCGATCCGGTCCTGGAGGAACGCGAACACCGCGATGCCGAGCACGATCGTGGGAGCGCCCTGCAGCAGGAAGAGCCACTGCCAGCCCGCGAGTCCGCCTTGCCCGACCGAGAAGTGGTCGAGCATCCAGCCCGACAGCGGGCCGCCGATCACGCCGGAGATCGGAATCGCCGACATGAAGAGCGCGATCGCGCGGCCGCGATGCTCGGCGCTGTACCATTGCGTCAGATAAAGCACCATGCCCGGAAAGAAGCCGGCTTCCGCGATGCCGGTGAAGAAGCGCAGCGTATAGAACGATGCCGGCGTCTTCACGAACAGCAGCGACGAGGACAGCATGCCCCACGCGACCATGATGATCGCGATCCACACGCGCGCGCCGACGCGCCGCAGAATCAGGTTGCTCGGCACGCCCGCGAGCACGTAGCCGACGAAGAAGATGCCTGCGCCGAGACCGTAGACGGTTTCGCTCATCTGCAGGTCGCTCAGCATCTGCAGCTTCGCGAAGCCGACGTTGACTCGGTCGAGGTAATTGAACAGGTAGCAGACGAAGATCAGCGGGATCAGTCGGAACGTGACCTTGCGATAGCCGTCGTTCAGCGGGTCCGACGCGGGTCGTACCGCTACGGAAGAGGGGTGGTCCATACGCGTCTCCGGATCGTTCATATCGTGTGAGTCGTATGGTATGGACGTCGCGCCGGGGATTCATCGGGCGGATGCACGAGCGTTACGCACATTGCATACGATGTATCGTGCAAGCGCCCAAGCCGGCGGCATCATCGCCGCCATGAACCACGGCGACTGCGCCAGCCCGGTCCTTCGTCCGCCGCGCGTTGCAGGCGATATGCCGCGCCGGCGCCGACGGCCGGTCACGTACTCGCCATCACGAACCGCGCCGACCGCGATCGCGCGAACCTCGGATGGCCGCATCCGACGTACGCCTGCGCCTGTCCGCCGTTGACGGTGCCGCGGCTTCGGCGATCCGACGCCGGGTGTCGCATCGATCGCCGGTTCGCGTCGCGGCCGCGACGAACGATCGGGCCTGATTCTCGCCAGCCGGCAGCACACCCGCTCGCCCGCCGCTCGTTCTCGCCGGCGCTCTTCGACGCGTCCCCGCCGCCGGACGCCGCATCGCAACGAAATCCGCCGACGAAATCCGAATCCGCACGCCGCCCCCGGCGCTACAATCCCGCGGCTGCGTGTCGATAGCGAGAGTATGTTTTGACGGAATTCGAACAGGGCTTCATTCTCACCCGCCACTGGAGGGACACGGCGAAGGGCACCGAGGTCGAGTTCTGGCTGGCGACCGAGCGCGGCCCGCGCCGGGTCCGCTTGCGCACGCAGGAATCGGTCGCGTTCATTCCCGCCGAGCAACAGGAACAGGCCGAACGCGCACTGAACGGCGACACCGACGCCGTGCTGCGCCCCCTCCCGCTGCGCGACTTCCGTCAGCGCCCGGTCGTCGGTCTCTATTGCCGGCGCTACCGCCATCTCGCCGCCCTGAAGAAGCACCTGAGCCAGTCGGGCGTCGACGTCTACGAGTCCGACGTCCTTCCGCCGGAGCGCTACATGATGGAGCGCTTCATCACCGCGCCGGTCCGGTTCCGCGGCGTGCCGGACAGCGACGGCGCATTGGTCGACGGCGAGCTGAAAACCGGCACCGACTATCGCCCGACACTGCGATGCGTGTCGCTCGACATCGAAACGAGCGCCCGGAGCGAGCTCTACTCGATCGCGCTCGACGGATGCGGACAGCGGCAGGTCTTCATGCTCGGCCCGGCCAACGGCGACGGCGACGTCGATTTTCAACTGGAATACTGCGAAAGCCGGCCCGCGCTGATCGAGCGGTTGAACGACTGGCTCGCGCGGCACGATCCCGACGTGATCATCGGCTGGAATCTCGTGCAGTTCGACCTGCGCGTGCTGCATGCGCACGCCGAGCAGTATCGGGTTCCGCTGCGGCTCGGACGCGGCGGCAGCGTGCTCGACTGGCGGGCGCACGGCCAGCAGCCCGATCATTTCTTCGCGACGGCGGCCGGGCGGCTCGTGATCGACGGCATCGACGCGCTGAAATCCGCGACCTGGACCTTTCCGTCATTCAGTCTCGAACACGTCGCGCAGTCGCTGCTCGGCGAAGGAAAGGCGATCGACAATCCGTACCAGCGCATGGACGAAATCCAGCGCCGGTTCGATCACGACAAACCCGCGCTCGCACGCTACAACCTGAAGGACTGCGAGCTCGTCACGCGCATTTTCGAGAAAGCGGATCTGCTGCCGTTCATGCTCGAACGCGCGACCGTCACGGGGCTGCCTGCGGATCGCATCGGCGGATCGGTCGCGGCGTTCACGCATCTGTACATGCCGAGGATGCACCGGCTGGGCTACGTCGCGCCGAATCTCGGCGACGTGACCGGGCAAACGAGTCCCGGCGGCTTCGTGATGGATTCGCGGCCCGGACTCTACGACTCGGTTCTCGTGCTCGACTACAAGAGCCTGTATCCGTCGATCATCCGCAGCTTCCTGATCGATCCGGTGGGGCTCATCGAGGGCATCAGCCATCCGGACGACAGCGAATCGGTGCCCGGCTTTGTCGGCGCCCGCTTCTCGCGCAGCCGGCATTGCCTGCCGGACATCGTGCGTCGCGTGTGGGAAGGCCGCGAGCTCGCGAAGCGCCAGCACAATCAGCCGCTGTCGCAGGCGCTGAAGATCATCATGAACGCGTTCTACGGCGTGCTCGGCTCCTCCGGATGCCGGTTCTTCGATCCGAGGCTCGCGTCGTCGATCACGATGCGCGGCCACGAGATCATGCACGAGACGCGCAAGCTCATCGAGGCGCAGGGTTACGACGTCATCTACGGCGACACCGACTCGACGTTCGTCTGGCTGAAACGCCCGCACGCCAGCGAAGAAGCCGATCGCATCGGCCGCGCGCTCGTCGGCCATATCAATCGCTGGTGGCAGACGCATCTGCAGGCCCGCTTCGGACTCGACAGCGCACTCGAAATCCAATACGAGCGGCACTATCACCGATTCCTGATGCCGACCGTCCGCGGCACGGAGGAAGGCAGCAAGAAGCGCTACGCCGGCCTCACCGTCGCACCGGACGGCGGCGAGGAGCTCGTGTTCAAGGGCCTCGAGACCGTGCGGACCGACTGGACTCCACTGGCCCAGCAGTTCCAGCGGGAGCTATACCGACGGGTCTTCAAGCGGGAGCCGTACCATGACTTCATCCGGGAATACGTGCGCCGCACGCTCGCCGGCGAATTCGATGCGCTGCTGATCTATCGGAAACGGCTGCGCCGGCCACTGGGCGAATACCAGCGCAACGTCCCGCCGCACGTCCGCGCCGCGCGCGTCGCCGACGCATTCAATCGCGAACAGGGGCGCCCGCTGCAGTACCAGCATGGCGGATGGATCAGCTACGTGATGACGACGGCGGGTCCCGAACCGCTCGAGACGCTCCGCATGCCGATCGATTACGCGTTCTACGTGAGCCGCCAGTTGCAGCCCGTTGCCGACGCGATTCTTCCGTTCCTGCGCGACGATTTCGAATCGGTGATCTCGGGGCAGGGGCAGTTGTTCTAGAGGCAGGACAGTCACGCCGCGTCGAATGCGCGATTGTCCGGTTCCCGGCTCGCCATCGGCGTTCTCCATCGCGACCGCCCATAACGTTCACGGCGCTGTTTGGCTCGCATCACCCCTTTGCAAATTCCTGACTACGCGACAGCGGGCTTTCGGAAAAGGCGTCTTTGACATTCTATAAAGCACCCAATCAGACATCTTCTCCGAGGCACGCGGGTCCCGCTCGTCTCAAAAGGATGTCCTTGGACGACGAAACTCTCGAAGAAGTCGTCCTTGGAAAGGGCCGTCGGCAGACAACCCCTGACCCGCATGGAGTGACGTATCGCGCCATTTCCGATCTCGATGCCGATGCCTTCATCGCACGCGGCCATTCATCGCATGCGGCGCGATGTCGCTCGCGCACGTCCGTCAACACCGATGACCTCCCGCCGCGCGATGTCCGCTTCGCCCCGAAACCGACCGCCATCGTCGTCAAGCGTGCAAGGATCGTTCAGAGCGGACGACGGCCGCTCGTCGGGCAGCCAACCCGGCGTTCACGATCGCCGGCACATCATGCAACGTAGCGCGCGACGCTGACGAATTGGCACAGGCTGCCCGCCAGAACGAACAGATGCCAGATGCCATGCCCATGGCGGATGCGCTCGTCGTTGATGAAGAAATAGATGCCGGCGCTGTAGATGACGCCGCCCGCCACGAGCCAGGCGGTGCCCTCTGCCGGTAACGCATGGATCAGCGGGCGGATCGCAACGAGCGCGAGCCATCCCATCAGGACATACAGCGTCATCGAAACGATGCGGGTGCGCCGCCCGAGCGTGAGCTCCTGCGCGATGCCCAGAGCGGCGAGCCCCCAGCTGACGCCGAACAGCGACCAACCCCACGGTCCGCGCAACGTGACGAGCGTGAACGGCGTGTAGCTGCCGGCGATCAGCAGGTAGATCGCCGAATGATCGCATTTCTGCAGGATGGCTTTCAGGCGCGGGCTGCGCACGCTGTGGTAAAGCGTCGAGATGGCATAGAGCACGCACAGCATCGCACCGTACACGCTGAAGCTCACGACCTTGTACGCGTCGCCGTCGAGCGCGCCCATCGTCACGAGCGTCACCAGCCCCACCACCGACAGCACGGCACCAACGAGATGGGTAATGCTGTTGAAACGCTCACCGACATGCACGACGCTGTCCTCCCGCACGGGTTCATCAAGGTAAGTCATCGACATGATACCGGGCCGGAGCCGACAATGAACTTTCGCCCGTAGACAACGGGCAGCGGTATTTCGACTCGCGCCTAGCCATCGTTTCAGAGACAGGCTGACGGACCCCATCCCGAAAAAGATGTCATTGGGCGAAAAAATCCTCAGAAAAGCCGTCTTTGGAACGAGCACCATCGGCTGCGGCCGGACTGGCTTTTCTTGCTTCTCGCGAGATCGACCGTTTCGTCATCGCTTGTGACGGCGCAAGCCGGACGGCGTCCCACGCCGCCGCGCCCTTTTGCGCTACAGTAAAACCATTGGCTTCGAATACGGCCACGACACAGTCAGACTTCTGTAAAGCACATGAGAGCGACGACGCATACTCCTCAGGCCTACTTCGCCGATGCGCCTACGCGCGCCGAAGTCGACGCGCTCGTTGGTGCGACCGTCATCGAGTTCGGCGCGAATTGGTGCGGCATCTGCACGGCCGCGCAGCCCAAGATTCGCGACGCATTCTCGGCGCACCCCGCGGTTCGGCATCTGAAAATCGAAGACGGCCCCGGCCGGCCGCTCGGCCGCTCATTCGGAATCAAGCTCTGGCCGACGCTGGTGTTCCTGCGCGACGGCGTCGAAATCGCGCGCGTCGTCCGCCCCGTCAGCGCCGAGCAGATCGAATCCGAGGGCTTCGCCGCGCTGGGATGAGCACACCGACGCCCAATGACCATGCAACAGTCGATTCAACACATTACCGTCGAGGCGCGCGGGTGCGGCCTCGTCGAGCTCACGCCGCAGGTACGCGCATTCGTCGAACAGCAGTCGATCCGCACCGGCCTCCTCACCGTGTTCTGCCGGCACACCTCCGCTTCGCTGCTGATCCAGGAGAACGCGGATCCGTCGGTGCAGCGTGACCTGGAACGTTACTTCGCCACCCTCGCGCCCGAGGACGGTTCGCGCTACGAGCACGACACCGAGGGCCCCGACGACATGCCCGCGCATTTGCGCACGGCGCTGACGCAGGTGCAGTTGTCGATTCCCGTCGAACATGGGCGCATGGTGCTCGGCACCTGGCAAGGCATTTACCTCTTCGAGCATCGCCGCGCCGCGCATCGACGCGATATCGTGCTGCATCTGATCGGCGAATGAACGCGCGTCGCGCGCGGTATCGCCGCAGTGCGATGCCGCCAACGCCGACAATATCCGGCTCGATCCGGCATTCGAGAAGCAGGTCGTAAGCGTGCCGCGACACCAGGATCGGGGCGTATATCTGCAAGTCGATCGCGCCCGGTAACGCGTCGACGTTGTCGTTTTGGATCGTGAGCCCTCAGCCGCCCCGTCATCGGCATCGAATACGACGGCGGGATCAACCGCTCCGGCGCGACTCCGCGGGATCCCGCGCGTGTCTACGGATATTCCCTCGGTGTCCACCGTCGACGATCATCGCGTCATGCGATGAACCGCGTTTTTTGCACGTCATCGAACGCCGCGCCGTTTCGTTCTTCCAAACAATGCCGCCATTCGTTCGCCGGCCGGCTCGCCAGACATCAGCCGCCCATTCGAAAATGCAGGCCGCCTGAATTGAAAAACGCTGCTTCATGGATCAATTGAATATTCATAAAATACCATTAACAATTGAAATGAATATCCAATGAAATAAAACATGGCGGCTGTTGTCGGCCTGCAAGCGCGCCACGAGCTCCGTTCGAGCCGCATCGCACGCGGCGCCACTCCGCTGTCGAATCTTTTGACACGCACTCGGCGCATGCCGCCAGTTCAATGTCGCCGACGCGCCCAACGCGTCGCACAAGATCATTTCAGATTTCTCACCAACACCTGACTCGATTCATGTCGACACAATGAAAAATTAATTTATTGGTAATTATCTTGTAAATATTGATTTGACCTTCTAGCATGCCTTTGCAGTTCGCCGCACCTCTCATGTTTAGTGCTTGCACTTAATACGTTTTCAATAATTACGCATTCATTATCTGGAGGATTACATGAAGAAGCTATCTTGCCTTCTGTCCGTCACTGCGATTTCCCTTGCCAGTCTCAGCGCGTTTGCGCACGCCGGCGATCAGCAGGCCGCAGTCGACCGGGCGCTGCAACTGATCCGGCAGAACCCGATCGCCTTCAACCTGGCCGCCGGCAGCGCCGCGCACACGCTGAAGTTCGCGGCCGCGCAGGCGAGCGCGCCGGTGGAAGGCGACCAGTTCCAGGTGCGCGACGTGATCGTCGACCCCGACGGCACCGAGCACGTGCGCTTCGACCGCTTCTACGCGGGTCTGCCCGTGATCGGCGGCGACGTCGTCGTCCACTCGAGCCAGGGGCAACTGAAGCAGGCCAACCTGACCCAGCCCACGCCGATCAATCTCGCCGGCAAGATCGGCAAGGTCGGCGACCGCTTCGTGGTGCGCAACGCGCCCGACGTGGGCACGGCCACGGCCCGGCGCGTCGCGTCCGCGCGCTTCGGCGAAGACGTGCGCCGCGTCGAGGGCGCGGATCTCGTCGTGTTCGCGCGCGACGTCGCGCCGACGCTGGCCTATGCGGTGCGGGTGTACGGCAAGGCGACCGACGCGCACGGCGAAGCCGTGCTCTACTACGTCGACGCGCGCACGGGCAACGTGCTCGACGCGCAGGACCTGATCAAGACCGCCTCCGCGACCGGCACCGGCCGTTCGCTGTACTACGGCAACCTGCCGCTGACGACCGACCAGACCGGCATGAACGCATACCGGATGCTCGATCCGACGCGCGGCGGCGGCTCGGTGTACGACGGTCGCGGCCTGACCTCGGACGACGTCGAGCTGGCCACCGATCTGCCGATCTTCACGAGCAGCACGAACGTGTGGGGCAACAACACGACCAGCGACCGGCAGACCGTCGCAGCCGACATCGACTACGGCCTCGCGCTGACCTGGGATTACTACAAGGCCACGCACAACCGCAACGGCATCTTCAACGACGGCCGCGGCGTGAAGAGCTACGCCCACGTGGTGTTCAACACCGGCAGCGGCACGACCGGCGCGAACGCGGCATGGCTGTCGTCGCGCGTGATGGTGTACGGCGACGGCGAGCCGGGCACCCGCCTGCCGAAGCCCGTCGTGTCGATCGACGTGGCCGGGCACGAGATGAGCCACGGCGTAACCGAAGCCACCGCGAACCTGAACTATTCGGGCGACGCGGGCGGCCTTAACGAATCGACGTCCGACATCTTCGGCACGCTCGTCAAGTTCTACGCGGACAACCCGAACGATCCGGGCAACTACGTGATCGGCGCGCGCGTGACGAGCGGCGGCCTGCGCAAGATGTACAAGCAGGATCTCGACGGCCGGTCGTACAGCTGCTATCCGTCCGGCGGCTTCTCGTGGTTCAATCCGCGCCACGATCCGCACTACTCGTCGGGCGTCGGCAACCGCTTCTTCTACCTGCTTTCGGAAGGCCCGGTGGCGCCGGCGACCGATACCGGACTGTCGACGAGCCAGCTTGTCTGCAACGGCGACACCCGCTTCAGCGGCCTGGGCCGCGACAAAGCCGGCAAGATCTGGTACCGGACGCTGACCGTGTACCTGACCACCAACTCCAGCTATCCGAGCGCGAGGCGCGCGTCGATCCAGGCGGCGAATGACCTGTACGGCGCGAATTCGGTTGAGAGCGCAACGGTCGCGCGCGCGTGGAGCGCCGCTGGCGTGAACTGACGGCGCTGCGCGTGCGCGTCAAGGGCCCTGCCGATCGCGACGATCGCGCGGCTGCACTTTCGATCCGGACGAAAGCGAGCCGATCGAGGTCGAGCGCCGGGTGGGCCTGGGAAGCGTAGGCGTCGATCAGCCGCTTGCGATTGCAAGCGGCTGATCGAAGGACATTTCATCTGTGCGAGGGGGGACTGCATGTTCGAGGAAGTCGCGGAGGTACGCTCGTTCACGAAGCCGGTTGAGTCCCCATTCACCCATATTGGCGTTGGCGGCCGCCGTGTGGGCCAATCCCTTCCGAATACCAATGCCTAAAGCACTAGATACCATGTCAGCATGGCGGCCCACAGCGTGATGACGAGGAGCAATATCCGCTCGCCATGCCGCAGCAGACGCTGCAAACCGGTAGGCGAACGATCCGTCGCGTGCAGCGGCGGCTCCGGCTCAAGCTGAAACGGCACGCCCGCGTCGAGCGCGGAATGATCGACGGGCACATGCGCGTCGGCACCGGCGTCGGCCGACTGCCGATCGTCGGCCAGCCGGACCGCGAACCCCATGAACTTCAGGCCCTGGCGCGGCAGCGTCTTGATGAGCGCGCCGCTGAGCTGATGCTCCTCCAGGCGGGTCCTGAGCGACCGCACGAGCTGATGGTAGCTGCTGTCGGTCACGATGACGCCCTTGTCGCCCCAAACGTGCTTAATGACTTCCGCTTTCGCGATCATGCCGGAGAGCACCATTTCCAGAAGCGCCGACTCGTTGGCGGTCAGTTCGGTTTCCCGGCCGGCGTGCGACAAGCTCATGTGGTAGCTATCGAACATCACGCGATCTTCTATCAGATATCTCGTCATCATCTCGTACACGGCATACCGTACCGTTGCATACATGCGAATGGCTTTGCGGACGGGCCGGCAGCGGAAAGCCGGCGTGCGGAATCGGAACGCGCTCGGCCTGAAGCGCAGGACAAATTCGTGTCCGAATAATCGATGCATACATTCTGGGACTGTCGGCGGTCCGCATAAATCGGATGCGTCTTAAATATGCCGAAACGTGGACTGTTCGTCCCTTTACGCAAGCGCGTCCGATGCGGTCACCGAAACGCATACACGACGCGCGCCCGGCGAGCGGCCGTCATGCCGCGCCGAAGCGGTGTTTTCGCGCATGATGCGGCGGCGTTGACATCGACCGGACAGGAAAACGAAACGAAAAAAGCGAAAGGCAGTGAATGCGACGGGATGCCGTCGTGTCCGACGACACACCTGTCTACGGCGGCGAAGCGCATCGCCGGACGGCGCGTGCTCGCCCGGCGCGCGCCGCGTCCGGTTCGCGCGCATCGAACATCGCGCCGCGGACGCCGCGCACGTCAACGCAGCGCCAGCAGTTCGCGCACGCGCGCCGCCCGAACGCCCGAGGCTGCGACGTTCAATGCTGCGACGTCGCAAAAATGCCGACCGGACGCCAGCGATTCCGCCACACCGGCGCTCGTCGCGCGCGCCCACTCCGCGTCGTGACCGGCCGGCGCGGCGCTGGCCGCGCGTCGCGCGTCTCTCAACGTGCGCTGGACGGTTTCACACACGCTTTCGACGTGCCTGATCGCATGCACAGCCCGGCGCAGCGATGCATGCAGCGCATCCCGATCGTCTACGCTCCACTGCGACGGCTCGATGACGCCCGGCAACGCGCCGAGCGCCGGCCGCTGCGGCTGCCCAGCCGGAAAGCGCACGCCGCCGCCCCGGATGCGCAGCCCCTCTTCGAGCGACGACCATTTCGATTCGGAGACGGAAAAGCGAATCCGCTCGTGCGCATCCAGCCTGACGTCGACGCCGAGCGCGGCCAGGCCTTGCTTCAGCCGAGCCGCCAGATCGCGCGCGGAGAGATTCGCCTCGACGTAGACCGTCGCCGACCGGGCGCCCGCGGGGCTCAGGTAGAACGTAAGCATCTCGCCTTCCGCGCGCCGTCCATCGCGTCCGTTGAGCCCGCGCACCACGAAGCTGCGTTGCGCGGCGCCTGCGTCGCCCGCTTCGAGCAGGTTGTTCAAGCGCCCGCCCGTCGCTTGATGCCGGCGCGCCCACTCCGCCGACACCGCGTCGAGCTTCGCGCGGACGTCGTGATCTCCGCCGCCGGCGAGCCGGGTGCCGAGCGCGCCCTTCAGGTCTTTCAGGTGCGCGGCGAAACGGCCCAGATAATCGAGCACCTGCTGCGAGCCGGACGCTTCCGCGTTCAGCCGTTGCCGAACGGCAAACGCGTCGCGCCGCGCCTTCGACGCACCGACGGCCGCGTCGGCATGCCCGCTTCGCGACGCGTCTCGTTCAGTACGGGCAATCGGGCGCATGCGCGTGATGCGGGCATCGGCCGGCGCGGTCTCGGTCCGTTGGTTGGCGCCGCCGCCCAGGCGTTGGCCGGCGGGCGCGGCAATCATTCGAACGTCCATCGATCGTCACCCGCGTCACAGCACATTGAAGAGCGACATCTGGATCACCTGCGCATAGATCTTCTGCGTCGCCTCGAGCGCGACCCGGTAATTCATGTATTCCTCGTAGACCTGCGCGACATCGGCCTGTCCGACGTCGAGCACCGCCTCCGCACCCGCCACCTGCGCTTCCTGGTGCATGTCGTCGAACAGCTTGAGCGTGCTGCGCGCATTGCCGGACCGGGCGATCTTCGCATCGACGGCGTTCCTCGTCGCGTCGCTCGCGTCCAGCGCCGCGACGAGCACCGCGCGCACGGCGTCGTCGTTCGGATCGGCGCCCGGCGTGTTCATCGTCTCGATCGCATGTTCGAGCTTGTTGAGCAGGTCCGCCATCTCCTTCATGTTGTCGTTGGCGACTTCGGTCATGCCGTCGCCGACGATCACTTCCTGCTGCTTGTCGTTGCCCGCATACGTGTATCGCGACCCGACCGGCTTGGTCTCATCGTATTGAATCGGCTGCGTCTTGATCGCCGTGCCCGAGAACAGGTAATTTCCTTCGCCATCCTTCGCATTCGCCGTCGCGACGAGACTGCGCCGCAGCGTTTCGAGCGTCTGCGCAATCGCGGGCAGATCCTGCGGCGGCTTGCTGCCGTCCGACGCCCAGAGCAGCAAATCTCGCACGTCGCCGAGCCCCGTGCCGAGCCCTGTCATCCTGCTCTCGGCGAGCTGAAGCCGGCTCGTCAGCTTGCCGATGTTGTCGCGATATTGCTCGCGCGCGCCGTCCTGCTGGATCAGCAACGCGAGGCGGACCGAACCGATCACGTCGTCGGACGTGCGGAGAATCCGCTGGCGAGTCGCCATGCGGACCATCGCGTCGGCGATCTGCGACTGCGCGCGCTGTGACACGCCGATCATGATCGAATGATATTGGTTGCTCGTCACCCGCATGGCGTTCCTCCTTCCGTCAGATCGATTTCAGCGTGGTCTCGAACAGCTCGTTCGCCACGGAGATCACTTTCATGTTCGCGCTGTACATTTCCTTGAAGCGCAGGATGTTCATCGCCTCCTCGTCCTTGTCGACGCCGCTCACCGATTGCCAATCGCGCTCGGCCTGCGCGCGCGTCGCGTCCGCGGTTTCGAGCAGCTGCTTGTTCTCCCGGCTGGCCGAGCCGATCTTCGCCATCATCACCGCCGTCGCGTTCTCGAGCGACACCGTGCCCAGGCCCGGCACGTCGATCTTGCTATGGCCCAGCTCGATCAGCGCGCGCAGATTCGCGTTGTCGCCCGGATTGTCCGGGTCGCCGGAGAACGCGAGATCGTCCGGCTTGAGCGTCTTGTCGATGCCGAGCATGCCGGTCGACGGGTCATACGTGATCAGCGGCTTGCCGGGCTTGCCGTTCATGTCGTAGCCATCGCCGAGCTGCGTGTTGACGAGATCGACCAATTGCGATCCCAGCGACCGCAGCGCTTCCATTTGCGGACGCAGCACGTCGTCCTCGACATCGGACAGCCCGCGCAGCGCGCCGCCGACGCTCGCCGTTCTGACCGGCATCGTCTGATCGCCGAACGTGAGCGACAGGGTCTGGCGGCCCGACGCGTCGTGCTCGACCGCCATCGTCGCCGCCTGATTGCCGAGCACGAGCGGCTGACCCGTGCCGAGCGACACGTCGACCGTGCCGTTCGGCTGCTGGACGACCCGCACGCCGGCCAGGCCCGACAATGCGTCGACCGCGACGTCGCGCTGATCCAGCAAGCCGGACACGTCGGCGCCCGCCGCCTGCCCCGACATGATCTTCGCGTTCAGTTCCGCGATTGCCGCAGCGCGGCCGTTGATCTCCTCGACCGTCGCGACGCGCGCCTGCTCGATATTCCGCAACTGTTCGTTCAGCGTCGAGCGCATGTTGTTGAACTGCTTCGTCATCGAACCGGTGGCGTCCAGCACCGCCTGGCGCAGCACGGACGACCCCGGGTCCGTGCTTGCAGCGTTGAGCGACGCGAAGAAAGCGCCCATCCCGAGATCGTTCGTCTTGCTCTTTCCCTCCGGCAGGCTGATGCTCGTCAGGCGCTCGAGCTGATCAAGATAGGACTGGCTCGCCTTATGGCGTCCGAGCTTGCCGTTCGTCGTCCAGAGCTGCTGGGTCTTGTAGCTCTCGTTGAAGCGGAGCGTCGCCGACGTGTCGACGCCGCCGTTCGCTCCGCTCGACAGCAGCACACCTCGACGCGAATAGCCGCTGGTCGCGAGGTTGGAGGTGTTGTCCGCGGTCGCGCGCAGCGACCAGTTCGCCGCGCGCAAGCCGGACATGCCGATATAGATCAGGTTCATCGTGATAAACGCCTTTTGAATGCCAGGACGCGGACGTCGCCGCGGTCGGGCCAACTGGTGAACGAAGGTGCGAAAGACAATGCCATTCGGCGACCGGAACGCGCGACGCCTTAAATCGGCGCGCGCGTGCTTGCGCCTGCGCGCGCCGCGGCTCGGCCCGGCAGCGCATCGGGAGCGATCTGCCTCAGGATGAAATCGGCGATGCCGAATGCGCGCCGGGACGCGAGCGATTGCGTGACGGCCGCGTCCACGAAATCCGTCAGACTGCCGTTGACGGGATCGCGCAGCAGGCTGCCTTCCGGGCTGATTTCGCGGATCGACTTGCGCATTTCCCGGATCAGTTGCGCGATGAGCAGCGCCTCGAACTGCTCGGCCGCGCCGACGGCCTTGCGTCGCTCGGCCGCTTCGGCGCTCGCCGGCGCGACGCGCCCGACCTCGGCCGCGTCAAACGCGACGGGCGTGGAATCGATGCTTGCAAACGACATGAAAACTCCCTAGATAACGACTAGTTCGCCATTGAGCGCGCCGGCCTCGTCCAACGCCTGCAGGATCGCCATCACGTCGTCGGGGCCGGCGCCCGTCGCGTTGATCGTGTCGACGATCGTCTGAAGGCTGACGCCCGCGGGCCATCTGAACATCCGGTTGCCGCTCGGCTCGACGTCGACCTTCGACAGCGGCGCCACGGCGGTTTGCCCGCCGGCGAACGCGTTCGGCTGGCTGACGAGCGCGCCTTCCGAGATCGTGACCCGCAGCGCGCCGTGGGACACCGCCGCCGGCGCGACCGTCATCCCTTCGCTGATCACGACGGTGCCCGTGCGCGAATTGAACACCACCCGAGGTGCCTCCTTGCCGCTCGCCACGTTGATCGCGTTGAGCCTCGCGACGAACGCCACCCGCGCGGTCGGATCGCCAGGCGCCTTCACTTCGACGCTCGTGCCGTCGCGCGCGACGGCGAAGCCCGCGCCGATCACGCCGTTCACCGCGTTGACGATGTTCGTCGCCGTCTGGAAATTGGGGCGCTTCAGGCTCAGCCGCACGTACGGCTTCGCGTCGAAATCGGTGGCGATTTCCTGTTCGATCGTCGCGCCCTGCGGAATGCGGCCGGCCGCGGTCGCGTTGACGGTCACGCTCGAGCCGCTTCGCCCTTGCGCGCTGACGCCCGGCACGACCAAGTTGCCCTGCGCGAGCGCGTAGACGACGCCGTCCGCCGCGCGCAGCGGCGTCAGCATCAGCGTGCCGCCGCGCAGGCTTTTCGCGTCGCCGAGCGACGACACCGTCACGTCGATGTGCTGGCCCGCCACGTAGCCGGGTGGGAAATTCGCGCTCACCATCACGGCCGCGACGTTTCGGGAGCGCAGACGTATCCCTTCCGGCAGCGCGATGCCGAACTGCTTGAGCATGTTGGCGACGGATTGCCCGGTATAGCGGATCTGCTGGCCGTCCCCAGTGCCGTTGAGGCCGACGACGAGGCCGTAGCCGATCAACTGGTTCTGCCGCACCCCTTCGACGTCGACCAGCGTGCCCAACGCCGCCGCGCGGGCGCCGCACATGGCGGCCAACAGCACGGCGGCGCCCGCGGTCCGCCACGTTAGTTGTAGTGATTTCATCATCAGAATGGCATCCACGGACCATTGAAGAAGCGCGTAAGCCAGCCGGCGGCGTTCGAGTCGGACAGCGCGCCCTTGCCCACGTACTTGATGCGGGCGTTCGCGATGCGGCGCGACGACACGCGGTTGTTCGTGTCGATGTCGGCCGGGCGGACGTAGCCCGTCAGCCTCATGATCTCCTCGCCCTGATTCAACGCCAGCACTTTCTCGCCCTTCACCTGCAACAGGCCGCCCGCCATGACCTGATGGACGATGACGGTGATCTCGCCGCGCAGCGTGTTCTGCTGCGAGCTCGTGCCGCTGCCGTTGAAATCGCGCTTCACGCCGACCGACGAATCAAACGTCAGCGGATTGCCGAACAGCATGCCCGGCTTGAATTCGAAATCTCCTTTCTTGCCGAAGCGCGTGTCCGCACGCTTGCTCGCCTGAGTCGTTTCCTCGAGGACTACGGTCAAGGTGTCGCCCGGGCGGTATGCACGGCCGTCCGACGCAAGCGACCATGCAGACACCGGATTGAACACGCCGCCCGCGCGGCCGGCCGCCGGCGCGGTCGCGAAGGGCGGCAGATCGTCGTCGGCGAAGTCGGGCCGCGGCTGCTCGATCACCGTGCAGCCGGCGAGCGCGAGGCTTCCGAGTAGCAGCGGAATCAGGAGAGCTCGCATCACCGCGCCGCCTGCGCGAGGTACTGCAGCATGCTGTCGGCCGCGCTCAGCACCTTCGTGTTCATCTCGTAGGTTCGCTGCGCGGCGATCATCTCGACCATTTCGTCGACGACCTTCACGTTCGATGCCTCGAGCGAACCCTGCTTGATCTTGCCGAACGCGTCGGTGCCCGGGTCCCCCTCGTTCGGCGGACCGCTCGCGACAGTCTCCATGTAAAGGTTGTCGCCGATCGACAGCAGCCCGGCCGGGTTGACGAAGTCCGCGAGCTGAACCTGCCCGACCTCGGTCAGTTCGCTGGCCCCTGGCGTCTTCACCGCGACGACGCCGTTCTCGCCGATGACGATCTCGGTCGCGTTCTCCGGAATCGCGATCTCGGGCTGCAACGGCAGGCCTTGCGCGTTCGTGAGCAGGCCTTCCGCGTTCTTGGTCAGTTGGCCGGCGCGCGTGTAGCCGGTTTCGCCGTTCGCCAACTGCATCTGCAGGAAACCCTTGCCGACGATCGCGACGTCGAGCGCTTGTCCGGTGGTCTGCACGCTGCCGTCCGTAAACACCTTCTGCGTGCCGACGAGGCGCGTACCGGTGCCGAGCTGGACGCCGAGCGGCGCCGCGTTGTTCTGATCGAGCTGCGCGCCGGGCTGGCGCTCGATCCGGTAAAACAGATCCTCGAACACCATCCGATCGCGCTTGAAGCCGACCGTGTTCGCATTCGCGAGATTGTTCGCGATCGCCTGAAGCCTCGCATCCTGCGCCTGAAGGCCGGTCTTGCTAATCCACATTGCCTGATTCATCGTTTTCCTCACTTCAACTGGATGACGGGCGGAGCGGCGAACCGCTCCACCACGATCCGCGCGATCAGCCGCGGATCAGCCTGTTGCCCGCGTCGGCCATGTCGCCCGCCGCGTTGTACAAACGCATCTGCACCTCGAATGCGCGGTTGAGGGCCATCGTCGAGGTCATCTCGTCGACGGGCGACACATTGCTGCGCTCGAGATGGCCGCCCAGCACCCTGACGTCGTCGCTAGCCGGCAGCGGCGCGCCGTTGCGCGGGACCAGCAAGCCGGTCTCGTTCTTCACCAGCTCGGACGCGTCTGCATCGACGAGTTCAAGCCGGTCGACCGCCTGGACTTCGGTGTCGCCCGCGACGGTAATCGACAGCGTGCCGTCCTCGCCGATGCGCACGCTCGTGAAATCCGGCAGCACGACCGGGCCGCCTTCGCCGATCACCGGCCGGCCGTTGACGGTCAGCGCGCCGTCCGCGTCGATCTGGAAATTCCCCGCGCGCGTATACGCGTTGCCGCCGTTCGGCCCTTGCACAGTGAAGTAGCCGCGGCCCTGGATGGCCGCGTCCAGCTCGCGGTCGGTTTCCTCGACGACGCCCGCGTCCGCACTCAACACGTTCGCCTGCAGCTCGATCAAGTGACGGCTGTCGTAGCCGTAGCCCGCGACCGGTCGCGTCCGAGCGGCCTCGAGCTCGGCGCGAAAGCCGTCGGTCTGCGCGTTCGCGATGTTGTTCGCATGCACCTCGAGCGCGTGCAGCGCCCGGCCGGCGCCGCTCATGACGGTATAGATCAGCGCATCCATCGCGTCACAGCGCCTGCATCAACGACTGCATCATCTGGTTCTCCGTCGCGATCACCTTCGAATTCGCCTGGTAGTTGCGCTGCGCGGACATCATGTCGACCAGTTCCCGCGTCACGTCCGCGTTGGACATCTCGAGTGACGCCGTCGCAAGCTTGCTGAACATCCCCGAGCCGGGCGTCCCGTAAAGCGGATTGCCGGACGCGGTCGACGCCTTCCACGCGGTGTCGCCGACCGCCGTCAGGCCGTCGGCACTCGCGAACGCAGCGAGCGCGACCGTGCCCACCGTGCGCTTCTGCCCGTTGCTGTACTGAACGACGACGTTGCCTTTCTCGTCGATCGACGGCTCTCCCGGCGTGCCCGCCGCATAGCCGTTCTGGTTGTTCGTGGTCGTCGTGGAATCGCCGCCGACCTGCATGACGCCGGTGTAGTTGACGTTGACGACGAGCTTTCCCGCGCCGGCGGGCGTGCCCAAATCGAGCGCGACCGGCGCGGTCGGCTCCGTGAGCTTGCCGTTTTCGTCGAACTTCAGGGTCTGCTTGGCCGGCGTCGCGCCGCCGACCAGCTCGTTGTCCATCGCGTAATACGTGTCGATGTCGGTCGACGGCGCGGGCTGCTTCACGAAATACTGCGTGACGACATGCTTGCGGCCCAACGAATCGTAGACGGTCGTCGAGACCGAATGGTTGAACGAAGTATCGTCGTCCTTATCGAATTTCGGATTCTTCGGCACTTTCCAGTCCGCCGACAGGTTCCCCGCATATTCGATGCTGTCGCTCGCCTTCGCCGGCTCGACCGTGTTCGGCACCTGAAGATCGCCGAGCACTCCGTTCGCCGCATAGCCCTGCACGCGGCGCCCGAAGCCGTCCACCATGTAGCCGTCGGCGGCGCGCTGGAATATGCCGACGCGGGTATACAGCAACGAGCCGTCGGCATCCTTGGTCACGAAAAAGCCGTCCTGCTGGATCGCCGCGTCGAGGCCGCGCCCCGTCTTCATGATGCTGCCGCCGATGCCGACGTTCTGCGTGATGGAGCCGATATACGTGCCGTTCGGCTGCGCGCCCGCGACCATCGTCGCGAAATTGGCGCGTCCCGACTTGAAGCCGTAGGTGCCCGTGTTCGCGATGTTGTGGCTGATCGTGTTCAGCTGGTTGTTGACGGCGTTGATGCCGGACAATGCGATGTTGAAGCTCATGGAATCTCCTTCGGAACATGGAGTGTGAAACAAAACAAGGGCTAGACCGAGCGCCCCATGAAACTGGTGATCGACGCGACATCGATCTCGCCGATCCCGGCGACGCGCACCCGAACCTTGCCGTCCGCGGCGACGCGCACCCCTTCGAGGGTTCCGCTGAACTCGACCGCCGGCTCCGTCTTCGCACCCGTCTCGACCTTCACCTTGTACTTGCCGGGCGGCAAACCGTGCTTTTGCGGATCGATTTCGAAATTCACGTCGCCTTTCGGCTGCTCGCCCAGGTCGATGCGATGCTGCTCGCCGTCCGGGCCCGTCAACACGACCGTGACCTTGGACGCGCCGTTCTCGAGCGCCAGCCGGCCTTTCACCTTCTCGTCGCCGATCTCGATCGAATCGGCCTTCGCCATCACGGCCGCGCCCACCTGCGAACCGAGCGCAACGACCAGCATGCTCGATGTCGTCGCGAGGTTCTGGTTAGTCAGCACGGCGACGGTCTCCATCGCCTGGGTCTGCTGCATCATCATCAATTGCGTGACGAACTGCGACGAATCCATCGGTTCGAGCGGGTTCTGATTCCGGATCTGCGCGTCGAGCAGTTTCGCGAACAAGTCCGCCGGCGAACCTTCGGGGTTGGCATTCGGCGCGGGCGTCTTGTTGCCGCGCGCGCCCGCCGCGTCGTTGCCGGAATACGGCGATTGAATCGAATTCGACATACCTGACCTCCTTTCACGTCGTTGAAACGGGAAGAACCCGCGCTCACTGCCCCAGCTTCAGCAATTCCATCTGCATGCCGTTCACGCGCCCGAGCACTTCGACATTGGTCGAGTACGCGCGCGTCGACGACAGCATGTCGGTCATTTCCTCGACCGGATCGACGTTCGGATACAGCACGTTGCCGTCGGCGTCGGCCAGCGGATTACCGGGCTGATGCACCTTGCGCAGCGGCTCCGTGCTCTGCACGACGTCGAGCACCTGCACTGCCGCGCCGTTCACCTCGCCGTCCGCGCCGACCTTGAAGATCGACGCGAACACCGGCTTGCGGGCGCGGTACGTCGACGCCTCGGTGCTCGACGCGGCGTCCGCGTTGGCGAGATTGCTCGCGATCGTGTTGAGCCGAACCGTTTGCGCGGCCATCGCGGAGCCGGCGATCTGGGCGATGTCTTTGAAACTCATGGTGAACTCGCTGTTTAGTCGAAAGGTCGTCGGATCAACCGTTGCCCGTGATGGCCGCCTGCAGGCCCTTGAGCTTGAGGTTGAGGAAAGTCAGACTCGTCTGGAAATCGGCGGCGTTCTGCGCGAACGCCGCCTGCTCGACGCCCAGCTCCACCGTGTTGCCATCTTGCGCGGGCTGGTACGGCACGCGGTAGCCGAGCGTCGCTTCGCCGTCGAGCGCCGCGCCGAACGCGTCGCCTCGCCGTCCGGAGCCGGCAGCGGCCGCCATGCTGGCCTTGAAATCCAGATCCCGCGCCTGATAGCCCGGCGTGTCGAGATTCGCGAGGTTCGACGCCAACATCTTCGTGCGCTCGGCCCGCAACTTCAGCGCGGCAGGATGCAGATCCAATCCGCCTGTCAAATCAAATGCCATTTAGTCCTCCTTGCTATACACTTCGATCGATGCACGCCGACCGGCCTGCATGCCTCCCATTCCCACTCGCTCACCCGCCCGTTCCTGCGGCCGCTTCGGTCGAACGAGCGCTACGTTCTCCCGTCATGTCCGACACTCGTCTCATCCGTCTTCTCCACATCGTCGTTTCCGGCCTCGCCGTCGGCGTCCCGGCAAGCCAGGCGATCGCGTCGCCCGTTCCCGCATCAAGTACGGCCGCCGCTTCCGTCATCCAGTCGCAGGCGCACGCGGCCGCGCTCGAACAACTAAAGACGCTGGCCGCCAAAGACGGCCTGAAGGACGCGCAGATCACGCTCGCCGTGCTGCCGCCCAAACCGCCTCTGCCAACCTGCCCCCGTCCGTTCACCTTCTCCATCGGCGACGCCCGGCAACTCGGCCGGATGACCGTCACCGCGCGCTGTCCCGACACGGGCGCGCCGTTCAGGCTGATCGCCCGCGCCACCGTCAAAGCGACGGTTCCGGTCGCCGCGCGCGACATCGAAGCGCGCCAGCCGATCGTCGCGGACGACCTAGCCGACGAGCCACGCGACATCGCGTCGCTCACCGATACGGTCACGCGCGCCGAGGATGCGATCGGCCGATCCAGCCGCCGCGCGGTGCACGCCGGGCAGATCCTGCGCCGCCGCCATCTGCAGACGCCCGAACTGATCCGGCGCGGGCAGACCGTGCGCGTCGTCGCGCGGGTCGGCCGGGCGGAAATCGTCAACACCGGCGTCGCGATGCAAAGCGGCGGCAAGGACGACGTCATCCGGGTACGCGTCGGCGGCCGCTCGAACCACAAGACCGTCGATGTGCGGATCACCGCGGCAGGAACGGCCGAGCCGGTGGGTCTCCCCGTGCCATCCGCGGCGCATTGACGCCGCGCGCGGCCGCGACGTCGGCGGCCACGCGGCTCAGCTTCGCCGCATAGGCCGGATCGGTCGCATAGCCGCCCCGCACCAGTCCGGCAGCGAACGCCGCGGCATCGCCGCCCGCGCCCATCGCGCCGCGGTAGCGCGCGTTGCCGCTCAACAGCGTCACGTAGTCGTCGAACGCATGCCGATAATCCGAATATGCGCGAAAGCGTTCGACCGTCTTCAACGGTTGCCCGACCGCATACTCGGTCGTCAGCACGTCGGCCACTCGCCCCTGCCAGTCCGCGCCCGCCTTGATGCCGAACAGGTTGTGGCTGTCCACGCCGGACGCCGCCGTCAATGGCCGCTGGCCCCAGCCGGATTCGAGCGCCGCATGCGCGGCGACGAGATCACTGGACACGCCGAGCGCGGCGCCGGCCGTTCGCGCGAACGGCCACACCGCATCCAGAAACGCCTGCTTGTCCGGCGCGGTGGAGCTGCCCGGACTGGACGCGAACACGCCGAAGCCTGCCGGCACGGACACCGCGCCCGACACCACCACGTCGAAGCCGTCGGCATCGAATCCTTCAGCGATCGACCGCGCGATATCGCGCTGCAACCGCGTCAATTCGGCCCGGAAGTCGTGACGCTCCGCGCCTTCGCCGCGCAGCGGCGCGTGCATGCGCACATCGGCCGGGTTCGACGCGAAAACAGGGAAATCAAGTTTGAACATAGGTATCGACCTCGCCGTACAGCACACGCTGCACAATCTCGAATTGCGACATCAGCAAGCTCGCGTTGCGCTGGTTGAGCCGCTTGCATTCGGTCACGAGCGTTTCCAGCTTCGTCCACTCACGCGCCAGCGCGTCGCACGGCGCGGCCGGCAATACGGCGCAGACGTCCGCCATCGATTTCGGCTCCGCCGGCTCCGTCAGCGCGCGCGCGCAGCGGCCGCGCGCCCTGTGGTTGTCGATCAGCGCGTCGGCCAGTGCGACGATCGCGTGACCGGTCGCCGCGAGCGCCGAACTGTCGCGCCGCAGCGCCGCGGCGAACTGCTGATTCAGCAGGCCGTGCAGTTGCCGGTAGCGGCCGAGGTCCCGCTCGATGCCACTGAACAGCTGCGCGAACGCTTCCTTCCGTTTCATCGCTTCGCTCCGTGAAATTGCTCGATCAGGCCAGCGAGTTTCGCGGCGTCGAACGGAATGTGTCCCGCGTGCAGCGCCGCGCGCAATTCCGCGACGCGTGCGTCGTCGAAATCGGACATGGCTCGCAGCGCGGTTCGCGCCGCGACGAGCGCCGCGGCCTCGCCCGGCTCGCCCCGACGTTCGACGGGCGGTGCGGGCGCCACGCCCTTCGGCGCGCCGGACGCGGCCGCGCCGCCGACTCGCTGGACCTGCGTGCGGCTTTTCGTACCTGACAGTCTCATGTCTGCTTCTCTAAAAAATCGATGCCGAATCGAATCGTGCGACGCCGGTGCGCGCCTAGCCGTCGCTCAACGCGGCGCGCATTTTCCTGAGCGCCGCCTTGTTGATCTGACATACGCGCGCTTCGGTGAGCTCGAGCACGGCGGCGATTTCGCGCAGGCTCAGGTCGAACTCGTAGTACAGCTGAATGACGCGCTGCTCGCGTTCGTCGAGGCTCGTCAACGCCTGTTCGAGACAGCGACGCAGCACCACCTGGCGCTCCGGGTTGTCGTCGTGCGCGAGCCAGTCGGCGTCGAGCATTTCGTCGAAGCTCGCCATCGCTTCCGCCCGGTTCGCCATGACGTTTTCGCGATACTCATCGATGCCGATGCCGAGCGACGCGCTCACTTCGCCCGCCGTCGGTACGCGCCCGAGCGTGCGACACAGCGCCCGCTCGCAATCGCGAGCGCGGTGCGCGGCGTTGCGCACCGCGCGCGGCCGCCAATCGTGCCGTCGCAATTCGTCGAGAATCGCGCCGCGAACGCGCAACGCCGCATATCCCGCGAACGCCTCGTCGGGCGAGCCATAGCGGCGCAATGCCTCGAGCAGGCCCATGAGACCGATCTGCTCCATGTCCTCCAGCGCGATCGCCCCGTTCGCCTGCGAACCAAGCTGGCGCGCCACACGCTTCACGAGCGGCGCATATTCGATCAGCCAGCGTTGCTCGACGGTCGCGTTCGCCCCGACATAGGCGGCGGGCGGCGTCGCGTGCTCGATGTGCGTCGGCATGGCATCACTCGGCCAGCAGCTTGCTGATCATCACCGTCTCGAAAGGCATCTCGGCGCGGCGGCTGCGATAAGACTCAGCGAACTTCTTGTTCAGCACCCCGGACAATTGGTCGACGTTTACACGCCGCAGCGCATCGAACGTGTAGCCCGACAACGCCTCCACGACGAGGCTGCGCAGCAGCAGCAAATGCGCGCGCGTGGCCGCTTCTTTCTCGGGCCGGGTCTTCAACACGATATCCAGCACCGCGTAATGCACGTCGGCGCCACGCGCAACGGAAGCCGACTCGTCCGGTTGTTTCAGCATCACGACGATGCGCTCCGTGCCGACATATTTGTACGGGTCCGGCGGCGGCGGCGATGCCTCTGCCGTCGCCGCTTTCGGTTCGTACGAGAGGAACGCCCACAGGCTGCCGCCTATCGCGACGGCGACGAGCAGCGCCACGCCCACCATCGTCAAAATCCATGCCTTCTTGCTCATTGATCTACTCGACTTCGTCTGTTGTTAGCCGACGCCCGGACCGTCCAGCCGGAATCGGGCATCGTCGTCCGCCGTGTCAGCTTCGGCCAGCGCCATGCCGGGGCGTGCGTCGCGGTCATCCGCCGTTTCGCGCTGCGGCTCGCGTTCACCGTGACCGAATCCCTGCCCGTGCCTGACCACCACCGACACGTCGCCGTTGTGGCGTCCGGCGAGATCCTGGCGCAACGCTTCGCTCACGGTCTGCAACTGGCGCGCGATCTCTTCGTTGGACGCGACGAGTTGAATCCGCACCGCACCCGCCTCGTGCCGAATCGCGATACGCAAGGTCCCGAACGACTGCGGCTCCAGATGAATCACGGCCTGGCCGATGCCGTCGCGCACCTGTACGCTGACGCGCTCGCCCAGCGAGTTCAGCAATTGCGTCCCCCACTGCGCGGCGGCGCTTTGCGTCGCCGCTTGCCGCACCGCGCCCGACGCGCCGCTCAAGTCGCTCGTCGCCGGAAAGCCGGACGGCTGCGCGAGGCCGGCGGCGGGCTTCTCCTGGCCGAGCGCTGAAGACTTGTCCTGACCGGCCCGCGCGTCCGCGCGAGGCGCGGACGGCGGCTCGCCGCGCACGCGTTGCGGTTCGTCGGCCGAGCCGCGCGCAACCGGCGAAACCGGCATGGCAGGCGCACGCGAGTCGGCCGCGCGATCGCCGCCGTCCGTCGCGCGCGGCACGGCCGTCGCGCCGCCAGAGGCCGCCTGTGCCGGGCGGCGCTCGGCCAACGACACGGCGGTTCGATCGACCATCGGATGAACGCCGAACGACGGCCCGTCGATGCGCGCGGACAGCGCCAGCCCGGCCGGCGCGACGCCCGGCTCGGCCGGTACGGCACGCGCCTCAGCCGGCTGCGCTACGGAAAGCCCGCTCGCCTCGCCCGCGGGCGCCGCCGCCGCGGCAGGCAACGCGACGCTCGCGGGTACCTCCGCCGAGACGTGCAGCGCCTGCATCAGTTGCTCGAATGCATCGGGCCGCGCCGGCTCTTTCGATTCGTCCCGCGCGGGCTTCGTATCGTTCTGTCCCGCGCTCGCGCCGTCGGCCGCGGGCGTCGGCGTCGGCCCTTCCGTCCATGACAGGCGCACGCCGGCGCGTTCGCCCGAACCCGCGTCCGCCCGGCCCGCGAACGGAATACTCGTTGCGTTCATGTTTCGTTGTCCTCAAGCCCATTGATCACCGAGTAGGCGATCCATCCGTCCTTTCGCGCGCGCATCGCTTCGAGCTGCCGCGCCAGCGCGTCGCTCTCGCCGGCGGCCGCCGTCATCGCGCCTTCGCAAGCCCGTCTGACATGAGCCAGCGCTTCCCGCTCGCCGCGATCGGATCCGCCGTCTTGCCGGCACGCATCCAGCAGCGGCTGCAGGCGCGCTTGCACCTGAGCGACACGCCCCCAATCGCGAGCCGAGACCATTCGGGTCAACTCGCGGGCCTGCGCAATCAGCGCTACGCGGCGCGTGCTACCGGCCGCCATCGCGCGCCCCTTGCCATCCTTCGCGCAGTACGCCGATCAGGCGTGCCGCCTCGTCGAGCGGCTCGACGTCGAGGTCCACGCTCGCCTGGCTCAGGCGGCGCGCGCAGTAGTCGTACAGCGCCGCTAGCTTGCCCACCACCTCGCCGCCCGCTTCCATGTCCAGCGAACTCGACAGGCCGTTGAGCAAGTCGATGCACTTGTCGATGCTCGCGGCCTTCGCCTCATACCGGCGGCCCTCGATGTGGGCGCGCGCACGCGCCATTTCGTCGAGCAGGCCGTCGGTCAGCACGAGGACCAATTGCACCGGAGAGGCGCTGGCGATCTGCGTTTCGAGGTTTGCAGCGTGATAGCTGCGGTATCCAACGTGTTCCACGTTCAATCGGTCCTTTACGAAGCGCTCGTGCGACACGAAGCGCGGTTAGTTGTTCTTCGTCGAGAACAAATCGTCGAGCCGCTTCAATGTCGAATTCAGGTTCGCCTGCAACGCCTGCAGCGCGGTGAACTGCTTGACATACTGGTTATAGACCTGATCGTAGCGACGCTTCAAATCGTCGGTTTGCGCATCGAGCCTCTTCTCGTTATGCTCGACCGACTCCATGCGCTTCTTCATCTGCCCCTTCGACGCGTCCAGCCACGTATCGAGCAACGCGTCGAAATTGCCGGCGAGTCCCGTCGACTTGTTGCCGAACAACTTGTCGAACTTTTCGGGGCTGTCCTTCATCGCCTTGTCGAGCGCGCTTTCGTTGATGCTCAGCCGCCCCTTGCGATCCGTTTCGATGCCGAGCTCATGGAGGCGGACGCCGTCCATGCTCTTGCGCAGCGTGTTCTTGATCTGGCTGATGAGCGCGCGGACGCCCGCGTCGGCCTCCAGCGGACCGCCGGCCTCATTGTTTTTCTCATTGCCCGCGCGCGTGAGTTTCTCGAACTCGTCCATCAACGCGTTGTAAGCGTCGACGAACGCGCGCACGCCCTTCACGGTTTCTTCCTTGTCGGCGGAGACCTTCACCGTGACCGCGCCGGTCTTGTTGAACGTGATCGTCAGTCCTTCGATCGAATTCAATACGTTCGACGGCTGCTTGATCTCGACGCCGTTCTCCCCGCCGAGCAGGATGATCGCGTCCTGCGCCTTGCTCGTTTCCTTCGCGCTTTCGAACGCCTGCTTCAGATCGGGATCGTTGAGCCCCGACGCGTCGATCGTGAAGCCGTTTTGCTCGCCGGTCTCGGCGGACGTCAACACGAGCTTCCCGCTGACCACCTCGGCCCGGACCTTGCCGTCCAGCTCGCGGTTTCCGTTGATCGCGCGCGCAAGCTCCTCGGGCGTCAGGGTCTCTTTGCCGTCCTTGCCCAGCGCTTCGATGTCCACGCGGCATTTCGTGCCGTCATTCAGCGTGATCTCGAACGAGCCCGCGCCCCCTGTCTTGATCGAAGCGGGCAGGTTCACCACGCGCTGATTCGCCGTTGCCAGTTGCCTGACGTAGAAATCGTAAGCGCCCGGCTTTGCGTTCGGCGCCGCGGTGGCCTTCGCGATCGCATCGTTCGACAGCCAGACCGAATTCCGCGTCACGCTGCCGCCCTTGACAAGCTCCTCGTTTGCTTTTCGGAACGCCTTCAACGCATCGTCCAACGCCTTCAGGCCTTTGCTGTAGACGTTGTTTCGATCGATCTGCTTTTTCAACAAATCGTTCGCTCTAGCGATGTAACCGTCTGCGTAAGTCTTCGCGTATTTCCGCGGATCGTCTATTACGTCAATCATGATTCACTCGCCTTCTCGACCCAAAATCGGCGCGCCTTCGACGCGCCCCCGGCCGGCGCCTGCGCGCCGGATTTTCGTCCCTTCACGCGCGAGACCTGATCCATGCCTGCGCAGCCAGTTCATCCTGCGAGCGCTGCTCGCCGCGCTCACGCGCCGCGTCCAAACGGCGCTCGCGCTTGCGCAGCTCGCGCCGCCACATCTCGCATCGCGCGGCCGTCGCGGCCAGCAACTGGCGCTCGACTTGCATGTGCTCCTCGTGCGCGCGCAACGCCGTCCGGTGCGCTTGCATCATGTCGAGCATCGCGAGCCGGTAACCGGCCTGGTTGTGCAGCAGCGTCGGCGGCACGGCCTGGGCCGGCGCGCCACCCGCCGCGTCGAACAGCGTCTGCATCGCATGCAGATTCCGGTGAAAGCGGGCGCGCACGGATTCCTGGCGCGCGAGACTCGCCGTCAGCTTCTCGACCTCCGCCTCGCGAATGCTCACGAGCCCGGCGATGCACTTGACCATGCGGGGCGCGTTCATCCGATCAATGCCTCCAGTGCTGCGTAAGTCTCGTCGAACGACGCCGCCTCGTGCATCGGCTGGCGCAGGAACGCGTCGATGCGCTCGGCCATCGCGACGGCCCGGTCGGTCGCCGCATCCGCGCCCTGTACGTAGCCGCCGAGCGGAATCAGGTCGCGCACCTGTTCGTGGCGTCCGATCATTTCCTTCAGTTGTCCTGCGCGCACGACGTGGCGCGCATCGGCGATCTGCGCCATGCAGCGACTGACTGACCGCGTCACGTCGATCGCCGGGTAATGGCCGCGCTCGGCGAGTTCGCGCGACAGCACGATATGACCGTCGAGAATGGCCCGCGCGGTATCGACGACCGGATCGTTCTGGTCGTCGCCTTCCGCCAGCACCGTATAGATCGCGCTCATGCTGCCGCTCCCCTCGCCATTGCCGGCCGTCTCGACGAGCTGCGGCAACATGCCGAACACCGACGGCGGATAACCGCGCGTCGCGGGCGGTTCGCCGAGCGAAAGCGCGATTTCCCGCTGCGCCATCGCATAGCGCGTCAGCGAATCGACGAGCAACAGCACGTCGCTGCCCGCGTCCCTGTAATGCGCGGCGATCGCATGGCACAGCTCCGCCGCCCGCAGACGCATCAACGGCGATTCGTCGGCCGGCGCCACCACGAGCACGGCCTTCGCCAGCCCTTCGTCGCCTAGCGCATGCTCGACGAACTCGCGCACCTCGCGGCCCCGTTCGCCGATGAGGCCGACCACCACCACGTCGGCCGCCGTCGCGCGCGTCATCATCCCGAGCAGCACGCTCTTGCCGACGCCGCTGCCCGCCATCAGGCCGACCCGCTGCCCCTTGCCGAGCGTCAGCGCACCGTTGATCGCCCGAACCCCGACGTCGAGGACATCGCGTACCGCGCGCTTGCGCAACGGATTGACGGCCGCCGGCTTCTCGTTCAGCACCTGGTCGCCGCCAAGCGGCCCGTGGCCGTCGATCGGCTCGCCGAGCCCGTTGATCACGCGTCCGAGCCACGCGCGGCCGACGCGCAGCGCGCCTTTCCGATCGCGCGCGAGCACCTGCGCGCCGGCAACGAGCCCGACCGGTTTCTTGAACGGCATGAGGTAGGATTCCTCACGGTTGAATCCAACTACCTGCGCATCGATCCAGTCTCCGCCGGACGATTCGATCACGCAGCGCCGGCCCGTCTCCAGCGGGCAGCCGGACGCCTTCAGCAGCAAACCGGATACGCCCGTCAGGCGTCCCGTCAGACGCGCGACCGGAACGGCGCCGAGCTTGAGGTTACGCAAGGCGGACGCGATCATGCGACGCTCCCAGATGCGTCCGGCTCGCTCGCGGGCGCGGCGCCGGCGGCATCGCCGCCGTCAGGCGCGCCGAGCAGCTGTGCGCGAACTTGCTCGACGCACGCGTCGAGCCGATGCCGGCAGCCGGCGTCGGCCTCGTGGTCGCCGAGCCGCACCCGGCACTCGCCCGGCTCCAGCCGCGCATCGGCGAGAAGCGTCCAGCGCTGCGCGTGCTCGGGCAGCAATTCGGCGAGACGCGCGTGCTCATCGGGATTCAGATAGATCTGCGGTGCGTCGACGACGGCCGGCATCGCGCCGAGCGTTTCGTCGATCAGCGACAGCAGTTGAGCGGGCTGCAGCGCCAACTCGCACCGGACCACTTGCTTCGCGACCTTGGCGACGAGTTCCACCAGTTCGGTGCGGCGCGCGGTCTGATAATCGTCCTGCACGCGATGCAGCCCTTCTAGCATCGTGTCGATCGTCTGCGCAAGCCCGGCGAACCGGACTTCGACCGCCGCGCACGCTTCCTGCGTTCCTGCGTCGCGACCGGCATCGCGGCCTTGCGCGCGCCCGTCGGCTTCGCCGCGCTCGAACCCGGCGTGATAACCGCGCTCCATGCCCTGACGGAAGCCTTCGTCGAAGCCGGTGCGCAGCGGCGCGTCGGCGTCGCCGGACGCAGGCGGCGGCGACGCCGCGCGTCGCAACGCAACGGTCAGCGGCGGAAACCGGTACGGAAGATATGTCCTCACGCGACCACATCCTCCTCGACGAGCCGCAATTCGATCTCGCCGGCATCAGCTAGCCCCTTGACCTGCGCCATGATGTCCGCGCGCACTTGCTCGACGCGCGCCACCGGCACCGGTCCGGTGCGGCGGATCACGTCGTCAAACGCCTGAATCTGACGACGCGGCATCGCGCGCTGCAACGCCGCGAACACGTCCGGATCGGCGCCCTTGAGCGCGATCGCCCATTGCTCGAGCGGCGCCACGTCGATGATCCGTGTGATCGCGACGTCACTCTGACGCGATAGCACTGCGAAGCTGTACATGCTCGTCTCGATCGCGGCCGCCACGCGGGGATCGTGCGCGCGCAGCAGCTCGAGCATCCGCATCCGATCGCCCGGCAGCCGGTTGATGATTTCGGCGGCCTGCCGGACGCCTTCGACGTTCGCGCCCTGCCGCTCCAAGTTCTGCAGGCAGAGCTCGATCAACTCCTCGAGCTCGACGAGCAGTGCGTGCTCGACTTCATCGAGCCGCGCGACGTTGACGAGTATCACGTCGCGCGTCTCCGCGGGCAGCGCTTCGATCACTTCGCATGCCTGCGCAGGCGGCAGGAACACGACGAACAACGCCTGTACCCGTACGTGCTCGTTCACGATATGATCCGCGAGCCAGCGCGCGGATACCCATTGAAGCCGCGCCATCTTCGAGCGGATGCTGCCGCCGTAGAGACTGTTAAGCACCGTGTTCGCGATGTCGTGGCCAAGCGCGAGATCCAGCGCGCGCTGCAAGTACATCCGCGACGCGCCGTGAATCCCGCTTTGCTCGCGATATTGATCGAAGAAGCGCTGTAGCGCCGTCTTGACAGCGTCGACCTTGACACCGCCCATGCCGGACATCGCCTGCGTGATCTTCAGCAATTCGGGTCGCGACAGGCAGCGCAGCACGTCGGCCGCGCGCTCTTCGCCGATGCTCAGCAAGACGATGGCGGCCTGCTCGATCGAGCCGGGCACGTTGATCTCAGCTACTGGCGTTTCCATTGCTTTGTATCCATTGTTTAACGACTTCCGCGACGCGCTCCGGCGCCTTCTGCGATAGTGTGCGCAGGTGATCGATCAGCACTTCGACGCCAGAGTCGGCAGGCGGCAGTTCGACATCGTCGAGAAAAGGCATCACGTTCGCGAGACGCGGCCGGCCGTCCGGCAACGCCGCATCGGACGCGCTCGGCTCGCTCTCCCTGCCGCCGGCCGTCGAGCCGCCCGCGAGCGCCGGCGCCGCGACGGCCGGCGACGCGGCGCCGCGCCCGTACCGGTGTCCGGCCCACTGCTGCAGCGTCCGCAGCAACGGTCGCGCGACCAGCAGGTACAGCAGCAACGCACCGATCGCATACGCGACGTACCAGCCGCCTTGCTCGAGGGTTTCGCGTTCCCGCCACCACGGTTCGGGCGCGTTCGGCGCGGGGAAGTCGAGCGACGACACGACGAGCTGATCGCCCCGTTGTGCGTCGATGCCGAGCCCGTTTCGCAAGATCTGCTCGATATGCGCGAGTTGCTCCGCGGACCACGGCTTGCCCTTGGCGGGCGACACCGCGTTGTTCAGCACGACGGCGACGCTCAGCTTTTCGAGGCGTCCGCGACTGTGCTTGATCTGCGTCACGTTGCGGTCGTACGCGTACTGGCGCGTCGTCGCGTGACGCTGGACGCCGTCGTCCGCCTGCGGCGCCGAAGCCGGTGCGTCGACGGGGCGATTGCTCAGCGAACCCGGCACGCCGAGCGCGATCCGGTCGCGGTTCTGCTCGTCGCGCGTCGCCTCGTTGGTCACCTTCGGCGCCTCGCCGAACTGCTCGCGCATCTCTTCGACCCGATCGTTGTTGACCGCCGCGGTCACGCTGACGCGGAAGTTGTCGATCCCCAGCGTCGGCGCGAGCAGGTCCTGGACGCTACGGATCGTTTCGTCGCGGAATCGCGCCGCGGCGTCGTTGCCATCGCCGAAGTCGTCGTCGAGATCGACCCGGGCGGACAGGAACGCACCCGTCTGATCGACCACCGAGACCCGCGACGGCGCGAGGTTCGGCACGCTGCCCGCGACCAGGTTGAGGATCGCCGCGATCTGCTCCTTGCCGAGTCGCCGTCCGGGTTTGAGCGTCAGCATGACCGACGCGGAGCTTTTCTCGCCGTCCATCATCACGAACGACGACGATTTCGCGATCGACAAATGCACGCGCGCCTTCTCGACGGCCTCCATCGTCATGACGCTCTGCGCCAGTTCGCTTTCCAGCCCGCGCCGAAAGCGCACGTCCTGCACGAACTGGCTTGTGCCGAGCGGATCGTCGCGATCGATCTGTTCGAGTCCCGGCGCCGGCTGGCCCGTGACGCCTCTCGCGGCCAAAATCATCCGCGCCCGGGCCAGATCGGCGCGCGGCACGAGCACTTGCCCGGTGTCCGGGTGAATGCGATACGGAATGCGCTCGCCGTCCAGCACGGACGCGAGCTGGCCGAGTTGCACGGGCTCACGCGCGCCGAACACGGGCTTGTAGTTGGCCTCGTCGTAACGCAGATAAGCCGTCGCCAGCGCGGTGAGCGCGATCGCTAGCACGGCGACCGGCATCAGCTTGGACAGCGTGGCCGGAGACGGCAGCGCGACAGAAAGAGACGCGGGCAGCCGACCCGCGACCGCCGCCTTGAGTCTTGCGAGCACTGATTGACCTTTCTAGGAGTACGGAATAGGCGTATTCAGATCTGCATCTTCAGCAGATCGTCCATCGCGGCAGTCAGCTTGTTGCGCACCTGGGTCAGCATCGAGAACGACAGACTCGCCTCCTGGCTCGCCAGCATCGCGCCGATCAGGTCGTCACTCCTGCCGCTGTCGACGTCGGACATTTTTTCGGCGGAGAACGTCTGCTTGCTGTCGACGTCGTCGACGGCACGAGAGAACACACTCGCGAAATTCACGTCATCGGCGACGCGCCCTCGCTCGGCGGCCGGCAAGACCGCGGCGCTCGCCTGACGTCCGAGTTCAGCCATTTGACTGTGCAATTCCGCAGCCACCTGTTCGATCGGTTCCATGATTAACTCTATATTTGGATTGAATTCGACGATGCCGTCGACAACGGCCTGACACCAATGAAACATTTTCGAATAATTCATTGATGCATCCGTTACGTGAAACGAAATGCGTCATCTCGATACCGAAAGGATTCTGGCGCACGCCTATACCGGACACCACCGAATAACGCTGAACAACGCTTATATCGCGTGAAAAATCCGCTACGGTGTTTTTGACGGCAGGCTCGCACCATCGCCGCGCGATGCGAGCGGCGACAGCGCGCCGCCGCCAGCCGGATTCGCACGCCGGCCCCGTCCCGCAAGGAATGCCTCGCGGCGCAAGACGATGCGTTCACGGGAATTCGCGACTTTTCATGGCGGCTGCGCCGCATTGCGAACAATTCACTCGCGCCGCCCCGTCGATCGGATAAAAATACCGCACGTGATTTTTCGATTCGATTTCGATTTGCCTTTTGTATCGGCGAATCAAGAAATCGCCGGCCGATCGAATTGATTCGTTATTTCTTCAGATGCAGACCTTCAAGCGGTGCGCCCGGTTATTTTTAAACAATCTTTTCTTTTAATTTCCACGCTCTCCGAACCGGACGGCAGCAGTCATTTTTTGTCGACACTCCCAGAAAGTGCCGAAAAACTGCCGTTTTAAAAAAAGGACCCAAGCGGAAACTAAACCGATGGCTACTCATTCAAGCAAGTCCGCACGTTGCAAGACGATCGATCCGCGCATGCTGGGCCGCCCCACGCATCTGCTCGACGCGTTCGGCGTCGAGCTCGGGCATCGGCTCACGCACTTTCTCGAAACGTGCGTGAGCCGATGCAACGGCTCGTCCCTGAAGATCGGCCGCGTGACGTTCACGACGCATGCGCCGGCCGTCGAGTCATGGGCGTGGCAGCGGCAGTCAATGGACGGCGCCGTGATCGGCGTGCATCTCGAGCGCGGGTTGCTGTTGACGCTGCTCGACTTGCGGTATGGCCGCTGCGGGACGCCGGCAACGCGCGGCGCGAACCAGGCGCTTGCGTCCGCCGACCCACCGTCGGCCGACGGCGGCGACGCGGCGGCAAACGAACGGGACGCCGACGACGCGCTTTCGCGTCCCGACATCGCGAACGTAGCGGACGCCGAGACCGCATCGCATTCCGGAACCGCCGAAGCCTCCGCCGGAAATGCAGAAGCCGCTTCGATCGCCGAAGCCGCCGAAACCGCCACCGAACGCCGATTCGCACGCAAGGTCGCGACGAATCTAGTTCGCGTCACCGCACATTGCATCGACCCCGCCGCGACGCGCGCCGATGACGCGCCCATTCCACGTGCGGCCGCGCATTCACGCCATCCCGTCCTGTTCGTGGCGTGCGATGTGGAAGATGCGTTGCGGCGCACGGTCGGCGAAATCCAGTTCGCGCTCGACGAAGGCTGGCAGCAACGTCTGTTCGCAGGCCTGACGGCCGGCCAGCGGCGCGGCGCGCCCGCGCGCAAACAGCCGCGTCTGCTCGCCGGCGCGTTGCGCATCAGGCTGACTGCCCAGTTGATGGAGCGGCGGATACCGTTCGGCGACCTGCTCCATCTGAAGCCGGGCAGCGTGCTGCCGGTGAGACTGCACGCGAACGCCCGTGTGCTGGCTGGCGACTCGCAGCTCTATTCGGCGTCGATCGTCGAACACAACGGCAAGCTGTGCCTCACGTCCTTTGAACCCACGGAGTAACGCATGGAACCCACCGATCAACCTGATCTCGACGTCCTGCTCGACGATCTCGCACCCGAAGCGTCCGACTCGCCCGCCGACGCCATCGAACGGCCGCGGCGCGATCCGATGCAATTGCTCGCGAAAATTCCTGTACAGCTGACGCTCGAAGTCGGCAGCGCGACGATCACGCTCGCCGAACTGATGGCGATCGAGGAAGGCTCGGTGCTCGAGCTCGACCGCCTCGCGGGCGAGCCGCTGCTGATCAAGATCAACGGAACGCCGGTCGGCCACGCGGAGGTCGTGGTGTCGGGCGACAACTATGGGCTCAAGCTGCTCGACCTCGAGCAACTTGGAGATTTCGCGCCATGACGCGGCAACGGTCGCTTCCGCGCGCCGCGCTCGCGTTCATGCTGGCGGCCGCCGCGCTGCCCGCGGCTGCCGACCCACTCGCGCTACCCTTCGAATCGCTCGGCCTGCCGAGCGACTACAGCGTCAAGACGCAAATTCTGCTGTTCATGACGCTGCTCGGGCTGCTCCCGATGCTCGCAATCGTCACAACGAGCTTCCTGCGCTTCGTGATCGTGCTCGCCTTGCTCAGACAAGCGCTCGGTTTGCAGCAGGGCCTGCCCACTCGCGTCGTCGCGGGCGTGGCGCTGCTGCTGACCCTGCTCGTCATGCGACCCGTCGGCCTCGACGTCTGGCGCAACGCGATCGAGCCGTACGATCTGGACAAGATCACGTTCCGCGAGGCCGTCGATCGCGCGCAGCTGCCACTGTCGCGCTTCATGCTGGCGCAGACGAACAAGGCAAGCCTCGAACAGATCGCCCGACTCGCCGGCGAAAAGGACCTCGCGCGTCCGGAAGACCACGCGTTCGTCGTCAAGGCCGCCGCATTCATGCTGAGCGAGCTGAAGACTGCGTTTCAAATCGGCTCGATGCTGTTCCTGCCGTTCCTCATCATCGACCTCGTGGTCGCGTCGACGTTGATGGCAATGGGGATGATGATGCTGTCGCCGCTCGTCATCTCGCTGCCGCTCAAGCTCCTGCTGTTCGTGCTGGTGGACGGCTGGACGCTCACCGTCGATACGCTCGCGACCAGTATCCAGGCCTACTGACCGATGCTTACACCGGATCTCGCCGTCGAACTCGTCGGCAACGCCATTCGCATCATCGTCGTGATGGTTGCGCTCATCATCGCGCCGGGCCTCGTGATCGGCCTCGTCGTCGCGCTGTTCCAGGCCGCCACGCAAATCAACGAACAGACGCTCAGTTTCCTGCCCCGCTTGTTGGCCACGCTCGGCGTGCTCGTGTTCGCCGGCCACTGGCTCGTCCAGACGCTGATGGATTATTGCGTCGCCATCTTCACCCGCGCGGCGCAGCTCGCAGGTTGACGCCGTGGAAGCACTCATGTCCGCCGCGCCCGAGATGCTGTCCCGCATCTGGTGGCCGTTCTGCCGGATTCTCGCCGCGCTCAGCGCCGCGCCGATCGTCGGCGAAAGCACCGTGCCGCTACGCGCGCGCGTCATGCTGTCGCTCTTGCTCGCCGTCGTGGCGCTGCCAGCCGTCGCGCCGGTCGAGGTCGCCGCCTTCTCGGCGCGGGGCGCGCTCGTCGCGGCCGAGCAGATCCTGATTGGTCTGCTGTTCGGCACGATGCTCCATTTCACGCTTGCGATCTTCATGATGCTCGGCTATCTGATCGCGTCGCAGATGGGCCTCGCGATGGCCGTGATGAACGATCCGCTCAACGGAACCTCCTCGGATGCGATCTCGAGCGTGCTGCTCGTCGTCTACATGCTGCTGTTCTTCTCGATCGATGCGCACCTGGTGGTGACGCAAATCCTCTATACGAGCTTCCGGGTCTGGCCCGTCGGCTCACCGGTCGACCTGCTGTCGCTCAAGCCGTTGCTGTACCAAGTCGGTTGGCTGTTCGCGTCGACGACGCTCCTCGCGACGCCGATCGTCTTCGCCACGCTCGTCCTGCAGATCGGCAAGGGCTATCTGTCCCGCGCGACGCCCGGCATCAACCTGTTTTCGCTCGGCTTCGCGATCACGACAGTGTTCGGCCTGCTCATGCTCGGCTACATGCTGCCGCATCTGCCGGACCATTATGTCCGTCTGACCCAGCACGTACTGGAGCTGTTGGACCGCTACCTGAGCGCACGTCATGTCTGACCGAGATTCCGGCGACAAGAGCGAGCGCGCGACACCGCAGAAGCTAAAGCAAGCGCGCAAGCAAGGGCAGATCCCGCGCTCGCGCGATCTGTCGACCGCGATCGGCGTGCTGATCTCGATGAAGGTGCTGCTCGCGCTGTCGCCGTCTTGGCTCGCCGATTTCCGCACGCTGTTCGCGGCCGTTCTCGCAGACGGCTCCCGCGACGGCGCGTCGTCAGCCATGATGGCCATTCCCGTCATGCTGTTCGTCAAGATGCTCGCGCCGTTCTTCGTCATTCCGGCATCGGTGATCGCGGGCTCGCTGTTTCCCGGCGGATGGGTATTCGCGAGCGCGAACTTCAAACCGAAACTGAGCCGGATGAGCCCGTTCGCGAATCTCGGCAAGCTCGTGTCGGCGCGCCATTACGGTACATTCGCGCTGTCGGCCGCCAAGGCGTTCGCGATCATCGCGGTACTCTGGCACGTGAGCGCCTCCACGCTTCCCGCATTCCTGCGCCTGCAGGCGTTGCCGCTGCCCGAAGCCATCGCGCACGGCGCGCGCCTGTTCGTCGACGGCGCGATGACGCTCGCGCTCGTGATTCTGGCTTTCGCATCGATGGACGTGCCGTTCCAGCGTTTCGTCTTCATGCGCGGGCAGCGGATGACCAAGCAGGAAGTCAAGGACGAGCACAAGAACAACGAAGGCCGGCCCGAAGTGCGCAGCCGCATCCGTCAGTTGCAGCGGCAGGCGGCGCAGCGCGCGCTGTCGAAGACGGTGCCGGGCGCCGACGTGGTGATCGTCAATCCGACTCACTACGCCGTCGCGCTCAAATACGACGCCGCGCGCGCCGACGCACCGTTCGTCATCGCCAAGGGCGTCGACGACATGGCGCTCGTGATCCGCCGGCTCGCCGACGCACACGGCGTCGAAGTGGTGAGTCTGCCGCCGCTCGCGCGGGCGATCTATTACACGAGCCAGGTCAATCAGCAGATCCCGTCGGCGCTGTACCGCGCCGTCGCACAGGTGCTGACCTATGTCCTGCAACTGAAAGCCTTCCAGGAGGGACGCCGCGGCCTGCGCCCCGACCGGCCCGTCGCCGTCCCCATTCCGGACTCTCTCGCCAAAGTGCAATCACCATGAGCAAACTCTCTCGTCTGGCCGCCGACCTGCGGCAGTACCAGTACGCGACGCCGGCGTTGCTGCTGGCCGTGCTGTCGATGATCATCCTGCCGCTTCCGCCGTGGCTTCTGGACCTGCTGTTCACGTTCAACATCGTCCTCGCGGTAGTCGTGATCCTGGTGAGCGTCTCGGTCAGGCGACCGCTCGAATTCTCGGTATTCCCGACCATCATTCTCGCCACCACGCTGATGCGGCTCACGCTCAACGTCGCGTCGACGCGCGTCGTGCTGCTGAAGGGCCACGAGGGAACGGACGCAGCGGGCCACGTCATCGAGGCGTTCGGCAAAGTGGTGATCGGCGGCAGTTTCGTGGTCGGTCTCGTGGTCTTCGTCATCCTGATGATTATCAACTTCGTCGTCGTGACGAAGGGCGCCGAGCGGATTTCGGAAGTGTCCGCGCGCTTTACGCTGGATGCGCTGCCGGGCAAGCAAATGGCGATCGACGCCGATCTCAACGCCGGGCTCATCAATCAGGAGCAGGCACAGGCGCGGCGTCGCGAAGTGACGACGGAAGCCGACTTCTATGGCGCGATGGACGGCGCATCGAAGTTCGTGCGCGGCGACGCGATCGCCGGCATCCTGATTCTGCTCATCAACGTGCTGGGCGGACTCGCGATCGGCATGCTGATTCACGGCCTGAGCTTCGCCGAAGCGTTCCAGCGCTACGGGCTGCTGACGATCGGCGACGGCCTCGTCGCGCAGATACCGTCATTGCTGCTTGCCGCCGCCGCGGCGATCATCGTGACGCGCGTCAGCGATTCGGGCAACTTCGAGCAGCAGGTCGGCCGGCAGCTGCTGGCGTCGCCGGAGGTACTGTACAGCGGCGCCGCCGTGCTGCTGATCCTCGCGATGATTCCCGGCATGCCATGGCTGCCGTTCGGGGGCTTCGCGGTCCTGCTCGGCTACGTCGCGTGGCGAGCCGGCAAGTGGCGGCCGCAAAGCGATGACGACGCGCAGATGCAGGCGCTCGAGACCGCGCTGCACGAAGCCAAGCCGAACGAACCCGACTGGGACGATATCGGCCACGTCGACGCGCTCGCGGTGCGTGTCGGCTACCGGCTGGTCGACTTGATCGACCCCGCGCAAGGCTCGCCATTGCGACGCCGGATGGACGGCATGCGGCGCAGTCTGAGCGACGCGATGGGCTTTCTGATTCCGTTCATCACCGTACGCGACGATCTCGGACTGCCCCCGTCGTACTATGCAATCCTGATGAACGGCGTCGAGATCGCGCGCGCCGAGCTTCACGCGGATCGCCTGATGGCGATTCCGTCGCCAACCGTTTACGGGGAACTCGATGGCATTCCGGCATGCGATCCGGCCTACGGGATGGCGGTGACGTGGATTCAGCCGGACGCAAAGGCGCATGCGCTGGGATTGGGCTATCAGGTGGTCGACGGCGCGTCGGTGATCGCGACGCACGTGGACAAGCTCCTGCGCGACCAGCTCGGGGAAATCTTCACGCATGACGACGTCGCCGCGCTGATGCAACGCCTCGGGCAGGCGGCCCCGCGGCTGCAGGAAGCGTTGGAAAAGGCCATGACGTACAACCTGATCCGCAAAGTGATGCGCGCGCTGCTGACCGAAAACGTATCGCTGAAACCGATCGTGCCGATCGCTTCCGCGCTGCTCGACAACGCGGAAGCGACCACCGATCCGATCCTGCTCGCCGCGGAAGTCCGCTGCGCGCTGCGGCAGCACATCGTCACGGACATCGTCGGCGCGCGGACGGAAATCGCCGTGTTCAATCTCGCCGGCGAACTGGAAGGTCTGTTACTGACGACGCTCAGCCAGGCGCAGCAGGCCGGTAAGGTGGCGCTCGACAACTTCGCGATCGCGCCTCACGTGCTGGCGAATCTTCAAACCGCCCTGCCCGGCGTCAGGGAACGAATGAAATCGCTCGGCGTCGCGCCGGTCCTCGTCGTGCCTCCACAGTTGCGGCCACTGCTCGGCCGCTATGCACGCCTCTTGGCGCCGGGGCTGCGGGTACTGTCCTACAATGAGATTCCGGAACAGCGGGAAGTCAGCGTAATCGGTTCGTTGGCGTGACGCGTGACGCGTGACGCGGGCCGCGTTCCGTGGACGCAAGCGGTGAGCGGTAGACCGCGAGTCGAAAAACCGCGCTGCGACGGGCCGGACGTCCGGCGCCGAGGCTTGCGCGAAGCCCACGCAACCGAAACCTCCGGCCGACGATTTCGGCGTCTCGTTCGACAATGCCGAAAACCGAAATCGCTTCCGTCTCCCCCGCTCAATTTGCCGCACGCCGAGCGCGGGCGCGGTTTCTACGCATTCCGGCAAACCGACAAATAGCGCTCGCACGCCCCTCGTCGACGGACGGCGCTTGCCGCCCATCCGATGTAACGTTCCATCGCCGGACTGGCGTCGTCACGATCCGATTCGAGCGGACATGCGCGTAAAAAAGCCCGGATCGCGACGATCCGGGCAAACAGCGCCGTGGACGCTGGAGGGGAACGAAACGGGTGTTCTTCGCGCAACGTTCTTAACGGTCCGGCGAACGTCTCGGCCTCCGAAACGAACGCCGCGTTCGAGTTGCCGATAAGAGCGCGACCGCGAGTCGACGCAGCCGCCGCGATAGGCTTCAATGCATCGGCACGGCGCTCGCCGGACGGCCGACGTCGAGTCCAAAGCCGTCGGCGCTCGGGCGCGCATCGACTCCGTTGCTGCGCAACATGCGGCTCCAGGTGTCCGCCGCCTGGCTCGTCAGCAACAACAGCTCGACCCGGCGGTTCACGTCGTGGCGGGGATCGTCGGGCACAGCCGGTATGCTGTCGCCCATGCCGGACACCTGGAACAGCTGCGGCTCGCCGAGCCCGCCGTCGATCAACGCCTGACGGGCGCGCAACGCGCGACGGCTCGACAAGCTCCAGTTGTTGCTGAACACACTGGCACCGGCGTATTGCGTCGCATCGGTATGTCCGACGATCACGAGCTTGTTGGTTACCGACGACAGCACCGGCGCGAGCGCTTTTAGCAACGCATCGAACTGCAGGTCGAGCACGTCGCTGCGGCGCGCGAACATGCCTTTTTCGCTGGAGTCGTGGATCGTCACGCGCACGCCGTCGTCGTTGATCGCGACGTCGACATTTCCGTCCATGCCAAGCGCGTTCGCCTCCGCGCGAATGCGCGCGGCCAGCTTGCGGCGCGCTTCCAACGTATCGATCGTGTCGTCGCGCTCCTTCGCGTCGGCGGGCTCGGGCGCGCGTCCGCGCGGCAGCTCGTCGTGAGGAACGAGCACCAGCTTGCGACTGCGTTGCTCGAAAATGCCGACACCCCCTTCGAAGATTGGCTTCCCCGCGATCTCCGCCGCAACGCGCCTGCGCTCGTCTTCGGGCGTCACGTTCATCACCCACAACACCATGAAGAGCGCCATCAGCGCGAGCGTGAAGTCCGCGAACGCCACCTTCCACGCGCCGCCGCCGCCTTCCTCGTGATGCCTGCCCGCGCGCTTGATGATCGTCGGTCCGTGTCCGGCATCTCTATTCGGGTTCATTGCATGCGTCTCCGCGCCAACGTCAAATGTCGCCGATCCACGATTCCAGCTTCGAGAAGCTGGGCTTCACGTCCAGTTGGATCAGCTTGCGGCCGGCGTCGACAGCAAGCAGCGTCGGCTTGCCTGCCACCTGTGCACACAACACCACCTTCACGCACTCGAACGCCGATATCTCGCTGTTGACGCGATGGACCATCGCGCTCGCGAGCGGCTCCAGCACGCCGTAGCAAAGCAGGATGCCGATGAACGTGCCCACCATCGCGGCCGCCACCTGCAAGCCGATGTCGGACACGTTTCCGCCGATATTGGCCATCGTCGTGACAATGCCGAGCACGGCCGCCAGAATGCCGAATCCGGGCATCGCCTCGGCGACTTTCGACAACGATCGCGATGGCCGCATCAATTCGCTTTCGATTGCTTCGAGTTCCTGATCGAGCATGCTCTCGAGCTCGTGCTGTGTGATGCGCCCCATCGCCATCAGCCGGAAATTGTCGACGATGAACGCGATCAATTGCGGCTGCGCGAGGATCATCGGGTATTTCTGAAAGAGTTCGCTTTCGCGCGGCTCCTCGACATGCTGATCGAGCGCTTTCAATCCGCCGTCACGCACCATCTCGAGCAGTTCATACAGCATCAGCAGCAACTCTCGCTGAAACTCAGTGCCGTTTCCCTTGCGGGCAATGACCTTCTTGATCTGCACGCCCATTTCGATCAGCACGCTGCGCGGATTGCCCATCACGAGCGCCCCCGACGCCGCCCCGAGAATGATCAAAATTTCGGTAGGCTGCCAGATGCTGCTCAGCGCGCCGCCATGCAGGATGAAACCGCCGAATACGCCGCCCAGTACCAGGAATATGCCGATAACCAATTGCATGAAATTTCACCGCTTGTTCTGTCATGTCCGTCCGGATTCGCGTTGCCGGATGCGGAACGACGCGTGCGTCGAACCGGCCGCCGGCATCGCGCGGCAAAAGACCGAACGCATTTCGTTAGATAACCGAATTGCCGCTGGGAACCTTCGACCTTCGACCGCGCGTCGAGCCGGCAGCGACCGACCGTGCGGCCATGCTAGCGGCAAATGCCGGATGTGCGTTCGTCCGCTCCGGCGTTTTCAGAGAAAATCAGGCCGCATCCGCCCGTTTGCGTGACGAGCCGCGCATGACGGCCGATGCGCGCGCGCCGGACGCGTCGGCACGGCGGGAACCGCCGACGCTCGCTCGGCGGAGCGGCGTCGACGGCCAGGATCGCGCCGTCAGCGCGCGATCGCCACGCGTTCCCGCGCTTACTGCAGCAGCGACAGCACGAGCTGGCTCATCTGGCTCGCTTGCTTGAGCATCGAGCCGCCAGCTTGCTGGAGGATGGTCAGCTTGGCCTGGTTCGCCGCTTCGCTCGCGTAGTCGACGTCGCGGATGCTGCCTTCGGCGTCCTTCGTGTTGCTGGACATGTTCGCCAGATTCGCGCGCACGTGGTCGAGCCGGTTCTGCCCCGCGCCGATTTCCGCACGAATGCCGCCGACCGAATCGAGCGCGGCGGACAGCTTGTCCAGCATCGCGTTCGCGTCCTTCGCCGCGGCAATGTCCTTGCCGCCGCCGGACACGCCCGACGCACCCGCCTTGAACACGGCCGAAATGTCGTCGAACGCCTTCGTCACCGCTTCCAGCGCCTTGGACACGTCCAGCGTCATCACTTCGCCCGCCGTGTTGCCGATCTGGAATTTCATCTCCTTCGTCAGCTTGCCGGCGCCGACGCCGCCCGAACCGTTCGCCTGCGCGAACAGCTTTTCGCCGCCGTACGACGTGTTGCCGATGATGTTGATGAGCTCGTTGCCAAGCGCATCGTATTCCTTCTGCATCGCGTCGCGATCGGGTTGCGTGTAGCTCGAATCCGCGGCCTGCGTCGCGAGATCCTTCATGCGCTGGACGATGTTCTCCACTTCGGCGAACGCTCCCTCTGCCGTTTGCAGCATCGACTTCGCATTGCTTGCGTTCTTGTCCCGCGCCACTTCCATGCCTCTGTGCTGCGCGCGCAGACGCGTCGCAATCTGCAGCCCCGCGGCATCGTCGGCCGCAGAATTGATGCGATAGCCCGTACCGAGACGGGTCATCGACGTGGTCAGGTTTGCCTGAGAGTTCGCGAGCGCGCCTTGAATGCGCATCGATGCGATATTGGTATGCAGACTCAGCATGTCGATTTCCTGTGTGAGATTGAAGTTTTGCAAACGGGACAACTGCCGTCGCCCCACAGGAACTAGGCGTCGCAATTTCCCGCCGACTTAAATTCCTTGCCTTCGATTCACGCGGGAAAACGCGATGCTGCGTCGCCGCTCGCAACACGAAACCCGCGCGTTCTTCATGCCCACAGATCGGATTCGTCGATCGCCTGTTTGATGCGGTGACCGTTCCCGCCATCGCGTACGCCAAGGACGTCGGCGATCATGCGCCGCCGTTTCGCGCGCTTCTCGTCACGACCCGCCGCGACAGCGTCGACGAAATCGAAAATCTCGCGCTCCGAACGCGCGCGCGCCAAGCTCTTCATCATGCGCTCGGCGTCCGCGTTGAGGCCCGCGCCTCCTTCGCATTCGAGGTGAAGGATTGGCTTGTCGCAGGCGAGATACTCGTACATCAGCGAACTCGTATCCGTGATCAACGCATGCGACGCTTCAAACGCGTGCCGATACAACGGCGACTGATCGATCACGAAGTTCTCGCGCATTTGCGAAAAAGCCATCACGGCGCGCGCGACCGCGGCGCCCTCGGCGGTCAGCGTCAGCATATCGAAGAGATTGGGATGGGGGCGCAAAACGATCGCGACGTCGTCTCGTCGCGCGCTCAAATCGCAGAAGAACTTGAGATAGCGGTCAAACGTCGACCAGCGCAGATCTGCGGGAAAACCCACCGAGAAATGCGGGTTCCACAGCACGACCATCCGATCGCCGACGCGCGCGGTCAGCGGATTGTCCGATGACGCGCGATACGATTGATCGAGCTTCGGATGACCGGTCGCGACGACACGTCGGATGCTGCCCGGAAGATACTGCTGGAAGCGTCTACGATGCTGCTCCGAGCGCGCAAAGATTCTCCATGCGAGCACGTGCGTCTCCATCCGATACTGAAAGCGGCAGTTCGCCGCGCCCGCGCCCATGTCCGGCCCGTATGGAATATAGGCGATCCGGATGCCGCGCGCGTGCAGCGCCTTCGCATGATAGGCGTCGGGACGGGTCTCGTCATAGGGATTGTGCAGAAACGCGACGTCCGGCGCGTCGAGCACCGGATCGTAGTTCTCGTAATGCACGAAAGGCACGTTCTGTTCAGAGAGGAAGGTCCATGACGGCATGCCAATCTGCCTGCCGTTCCTGACGTACGGCAGTGCGACGATCGACGTGTCATAGCGTTCATCGCGCCGGAACGCGTCGTAGACCGACGCATAGCAGTACCAATGGCTCGCGGCCTGAAACAGGAGCCGCACTTTCTTCTTCGGATTCATTGCCTGTCATATAGTCGTTGCGCGACGGCGAGATCGGCTGGCGTATCGATATCCATCGAATCGACTTCGAACGCCGGTACCGGCGTGGTTGTGTCAATCGTTTCGTAGACGAACAGCGCGTCGCGCCGCAGCACATCGTTGTTCAGTCTCGCGATGCCGGTCCACTCGCAATCGCCCGCGCCCCGATGAAAACCCGCGCACGCGACGCCGTTGATCTGTCTCGTCAACGTCATCCGGACCCCATCGTCGGTCATCCTGCGGCTGTAGCCGACAGCCGGCCCGTCGCAGCGGGACAAGCGGGTCAGCAGCAGTTCGAACGATATCGGGCAGAACACTACGTCGCCGTCTACCAGCAGGAAATCTTCGTCGATCATGCGGCTCGCGAGCTTGACACTGTAAAGCGTGTTGGTGCGATCGTAGTATTCGTTCGGAACGAACACCAGGTCGTTGCGATGGCGCAATGCCTCTTGAATCACGCGTTCCTTCTGATAGCCGACGATCACGAACACGTTCGGCACGCTGGCGAGCGCGCGCAACGTGCGCGCGAGCAACGTGGTTCCGCCGATTTCGGTCAGCGACTTCGATATCCCGCGATTGAGTCGAGAGCCCACGCCGGCGCACGGTATCACTGCATGCTTAATAGTTTGCATAGCGACCTGCTCGAATAAACGATGTAGTCCGCCTGATTCATCAGATTCAGCGACGGTTCGTGCACGCCACCGAACGCGATCTTTACGTCGGCGTGACGAAACAACGCGATGTCGTTTTCGCCGTCCCCCACCGCGATTATCCGGCGATACGAGCGGCGCAGCGCGGCAACCGGCTCGTCCTTTCTCATCAGGTACTCGATGCCGTTCAGCCGACCATCCTTGACGTCCGCCACGGAACTGAAGCACGGCACGCCGAGCGGGCCGACGAGGTCCCGAATCCAGCAATCCAGATTGCCCGTAACGATCGCGTAATCGGCGTCGTTGCGGTCCCGCATGTATTGCACGATGTATTCGTTGATCTCGATCGTCTCGGCGAGATGCGCGCTGATCTTCTCGGGATTCACGTCCCGAAGGAGCCGGACGCGCAGCTTGAACGACATGTCGAACGAAATGACCCCGTGGATGGTCGCCTGCGTCAGCGCGGCGATTTCGTCCGGTATTCCCGCCGCTGCGGCGATCTCCGGAAGGATCTCCTGTTTGCTCAACGTGCCGTCCAGGTCAAAGCAGATTAGCGTGTCGTTCATGATTTCCGGATTACGATGTAGTGCTGCTTCGTGCTGAGCCGCCCGTTCAGATCCGCATCGCGATACATCGGCGTCAGCGGACCGACGTCGAACGTTCCGTCGAAATTGCGCCCGATCATCCCCAGATAATCGACCGCGCCGCGATATATCGCGCTGTAATCCGCAGCCAGCGTCGACGACGCGAAGTTGCGCAGCGTCAGCCGCGTATCGAAAGTCTCGATCGGATCCCGCAAATAGAGCACGCCGCCCGACTTCATTGCGCGGGCGATGCTCGTCAGACAGTCGGCGAAATCGCTGTCATTCAGGTAAATCGATACGCCGGACATCAGGAACACGTCGAACCGCCGCACACGCGCGAGTTCCGCGATCACGCGGCCGGAGCACGGCGCGGCGAGAAATCCGTAACGATCGTCCGGCACGCCGCGGGCCTTTAGCGACCGCTTCGCGTCGTCGACGAATTCGGCGACGAGATCGACGCCGAAGTAATAGGCGATCCGGTCGATGACACCGTCGGCCAGCCTGCCGTTGCCGCATCCGATATCGAGTACCACCCGCCCGTCGAACTCGATCGACGATAGCAGCACGTCCAGCTCGGCCTGCGCGCGCGCGTGCGCGAGCGCCGGGTTGTCGTCCTGGTAAAGCACCTGGACGACCTTGTCCCGGCCGCTCGCCGCGCGGCTCTTGAAGAAGCGATAGGTATCGCGGTAGTCGATCGCGACGCGATCGCTCCGGATTCGGCAGTCGGTCGATTGCATGGTGGCTTTCTTCATCTCGGGCACCGTCCTAGGGCGCTTCGTGCGAAATCAGGGAAAAGCCGACCAGTAGCGGATCGACATGGTCGTCGCGACCGAGGCGCCCCTTGCTCCGATACCAGGCGGCAAACAGCGCGGCCACGACATCCTCGTCCAGTTCGACGTCGTTCGCCAACAACGCGCACAGGCTGCGCACGCAGAAATAATCGAGCGCCAGATCGAGAAACATCTGGCCGTACGCCTCTTTCTCGACGGCGGGAAAGACTTCGTGGAAACAGCGATAGAGAAAATAGTTGATCCACGTCTCGTCATGCTTGTCGAAAAAGATCGCCACTTCGTTCGATCCTTCGATTTCGCGCAGCGCGTCATCGAGAAAGCCGTCCGACATCAACATCAGTTCGGTTAGCTTGAGGTTCAGCGATTTCGACGCGTATTCGTCCAAACTGACGCGAAACGGAATCTTCGCGAGCCGCCTCAGATACGAGGCCTTGTAGCGGCTGATCGCCGGCATCTGGCCAAACAGTGTGCGGAAAGCCCCGCCCAGCGCGAGTTGCATCAGCTCGTTGGCCATCGCGAACGGCCGCATCGTCTCGAACCCGTCGCCACCTCCCTTCGAAAGCTTGTTCAGCAACACGCCGATTGCATACATGCGCTCCCCGATCGACAAACCGTCGACGATCAGCAAATCGATGCAGGCCTGGTTGACGTCGTTCTGCCAAACGTCCAGCGCCGCGCCGTCGACCGGCATCGCCGCCTCCTCGTGCAGCTCGAACGCATCGCACGCGAACAACATCTCGCGGGACACCGTATCGCATTGAAGGAGCGCGCTATGGCGTACGTGATTCGCCCACGCGTGCGTGACGAGAGGCGGTTGCTCGCGGCAGCTGACGCACTGGCATTGGCTGATGTGCGATCGTCCGAGCAGGATGAAGTGTGGGATGTAGCTTCCGATTTCGGTCATGGTGCGATCCGGGATGGTTGTTGACGCGACGCGTCGTCGGCTTTAACGGGGGGTGCCCCCATCTTCCGGAAGAAGCCGGCCGCGAGATCGCGCCCGCCTTCGATTTCGTCGAGATAGGCAAAGCTCGGATACAACGCCAGCCAGCGATCCCTCAACATCAGCGGCAGCCACGCCCGATCGAACCGAGCAGCGCCCTCCGGAATGGTGCTCGCCTGCGCCAGATAGCCGATTAGCACGTCGTAATAAGACTGGTTAACTGCATAGGCGACCGCTTCAGATGCAAAATTAACTTTCTGCACGCCAGGCAATGTCTTGAGCGGCACGCCGTCGCGCACGTCCGCACCGAGCAGCACCACCTCCCACCGGATGTCGTCCATCGCGCACAGCAGGCGATTGACGTTGGCGATCGCCTTCTCCTGGCGGACGAACGCCAGCCGGTCGTCGAGCAGCAGATAATTCCGCCAGCCGGCGTCGCGCGCCGCGCGTGCGATGTCGAGATGGGCGGCGGCATCCCGCGCATGCACGCCGGTCGCGCGATATTCGACGATCTGCTCGGACGCCACGCCCAGCTCGGCGAGCAATGCGCGAAAGGCGGCCAGCCGCGCTTCGCCCCCCGACGTATTGATGACGACGCGCTCGAAGCACTCCCAGCGCGGGCGCGTCTCGATCGGCGCGCGACTGAGTCGACGGTAATGTCGCAGCAAATACGCGTCGGAGACGAAATCCTCGAGCGTCAATCGCGAACGCTCGCAACTCGCCAGAATGAAGTCCTTGTCGAACGTATTCGCGTCGTGCGATATGCACAGGATCGAACGCATCGGATCGATCTGCAGCACCGGACTCGTGAAGTCACGCAGGAAGCTGCGCTCTTCCGCCAGTGCGGCGTGATCGTCGTGGCGGTGGGATTTCAGATAGTCGCGGTGATAGGCGAAGGTGCCGTTCAGCGCATGCCGCGCCCCGAACGAATAGGTGCGGTAAATCTTGTCGATGTGGCTGTACCAGATGTAAATCTGGTCGCTGCCGGACATGGCCGCGCCGCGGCTCCGCATCATCTCGACCGCATGCCGGATCTTGTCCGGCGGATAGAAGTCGTCATCGTCCATGCAGACGATGTAATCGCCGCGCGCCAACCCATTCAGCTTGTTTCGCTTCTGCCCGATGCTCATGCGCTCGATTTCGTGATAGTAGCGAATCGACGCCCCATCGGACTGGGCCGCCGCGAGCTGGTCGATCAGATCGCGGTTGCTTTCCGGCGAATCGTCGAGGATCACGAGCTCGCGCCGATCGGCCGGATAATCCTGATACCGGTACATGTAGAGCAGATAAGGCAGGAACGCGCGGCGATTCCAGGTCGGACAGACGACGCTCACGAACGGCGACGCGCCCGCTTCGGCGCGCGTTCTCGACAGCAATTGAGACGCCAGGCCGGACAATTTGTCCGGCCGCGTTGCATTGGACTTGCGGCTCACGACAGCTCCTCGAACGAGCTATGTTTTTCCCCGCGCCGACGTCGCGCCGACACGATTCCGGCAGCGCCGCCCGGCGGCGGCGTTTTGCCTGAATGGCCATCATTTTCTTGGAGCAATCCGAGCCACCGCAATCAGACGTATCCGAAATCTCGCGACCATCGCTGCGTCATTTGTCTATTTTTGTACACACACACACGAGACGGCTTCACCCGCTACCAATCCCCGTCTTCTCTATGGTAATTTGACATTCATATCAAATTCCGATACCGACAGTGCTCGGGATGCGACGCAAACGAGAGCGAGCGATGAAATCCATACGCTCCGCGTGCATGAGGATCTTTTGCGCTATCGAGCGTTCCCCGACGTCTTCAACGCCGATTCGACGGAACCGGATTCTGCCGGCTCCATCCGCCCTGATCATGATTGGAAGAGAGGTGAGCGTCCGACTGCCTCGCTGAAATTCCTCGGCCGGACAGCACTTTGAAAATCAAGAAATCTATCGTCGATGCGACGTGAATGGTTTCGCGTCCACAGAACCGCGTCGAACGTGCCCGCATCGCTCCGGCGCGAACGTCGAGAGCCGGACGCACCGCCATCCGGGCGAAAGCCCCGGCATCGCTCCGATCCCCCTCTGCTCCAGCCCCTGAATAACGCCTGCTCGAACGAGCGAGGCGAATCGACTCTGTGGATCGAGCCAGCCGAAGCGATCGGTCAACCATGTTCGCAGATAATCCCGGAGATCGCATCATGCTTTATTTGAGGTATTTTCTGATTTCTCTTATTTGCTTCCCGGTATTTTGCCATGCTAATGACGATCCACTTTTCACTCCTGAGGAAATCAAATGGATTAGAAATCATCCGGTTGTCAGGATTACGTCGGATCCGAATCAGAAACCATTCGATTATATTGAAAACGGCGTACATAAAGGCTTGACATCCGAATATCTCGCCGCCATCTCCCGTGTGAGCGGGTTGAGGTTCAAGATGCTCGACAGAGCCCGATGGAGCAGCCTCAGCGAGGCGCTCGTCAAGCATGACGTCGATATGGTGCCATCGATTGCCGCCGGTCTGCAAAACGACGAGATCAAGAAAAACACCATACTTAGCACGCCGTATTTCGTCGGCACGATGATCGTCGTCACGCGCGAGTCGAAGACCGCGAGCTTCGACCTCGACAAGATTGCGGAAGAAGTGATCGCACTGAAGGGAGGCGGCGCCTACGAGCGCTTTCTGCGCGAACGGTATCCACATGTACGGCTCGTGGCGACGACGACGACGACCGAAGCGCTCGATGCCGTCGCGAACGGACAAGCCTCGGTGACCGTCGGTCTCGATGTCACGATACTGCCGCTCATCCGACGGCGCTATCGCGGCCAGTTGTACGTGGCGGGAGCGATCGCGTCGCTGCCGGCCGTGGTCGCGATCGGCACCCGCAAGGATCTGCCGTTGCTGGCGTCGATCATCGACAAATCGCTGAACTCGCTCACCGCGCGTGAAATGGACATGATGGTCGACAAATGGATCGAAAGCTCCGATTTCGGCGCGCCGTCATGGGCATCCATCGCACGCTACTACGCCATCGAAATCGCGATCGGCCTCGTCGTCTTGTGCATGCTCGGGCTGCTGGCGATCCGCTTTCGCATCCAATACCAGTTGAAGGCAGAAAGCGAGGCGCGCAAGCTGCGTTTCATCGCGGTCGCGAGTCACGAGATCCGCACGCCACTGAACGCCATCGTCGCGGCGATCGACCTGCTCAATCGCTCGAACTTGCCGCCGCTGGAAAAGCAACTCGCCGATACCGCGATCAACGCATCGGCGAATCTTCTGGTGATCCTGGACGACGTCCTCGACATCGCGAAGCTCGACGCGGGCAAATTGCAACTCGAGCAAGTCGCGAGCGATATTCACGTGGTTGCCGAAAGCGCCGTGCTTCTGATGCGGGAACAGGCCCGCCCGAAAGGTCTGCCGATCGTCTTGAACATCGACGCGCCGGAGCACCTGACCGTCTACATCGATCAAACACGCGTTCGGCAGATCATCGTCAATCTGATTTCGAATGCGATCAAATTCACCGAAGCGGGCGGGGTATGGGTCAACGTGACGTTGAGCGTCGACGACGACGCGACGTCGAACCGCGCGCAGTTGAAGCTGACGGTTCACGATACGGGCATGGGCATTCCGGCTGACCGGCAACGCAATCTGTTCGAGGCCTTCGAGCAGGCCGACGCGTCGACGACGCGCCGCTTCGGAGGAACGGGCCTCGGCCTGACCATCTGCAAGGAGCTCGTGACGCTGATGGGTGGCTTGATCCGGCTGGAAAGCAGAAAAGGCGCCGGCACGACCGTGTCGGTCACGATCCCGGTCGAGGTGTGCGAAAAGGGAACGTGCGCCAGCGCAAAACGCTACGCCGAGCCGGAACCGGCCCTGCGAGGATGCGCGCGGCCCGTCGTACTCGTGGTCGACGATCATCCGGTCAATCTGCAAATGATCGGCATACAGCTCGCCGCGCTTCACTGCAATGCAACGCTGGTTGACGCCGGCCAAGCTGCGCTCGACGAAGTCGAGCGCGGCGCGTACGAAATTGTGCTGCTGGACTGCAACCTGCCCGACCTTGACGGTTACACGGTCGCCCGCCGGATTCGCTCGGCCCGCAGCACGTCACTGCCCTATTTGCCGATCGTCGCCATTTCGGCGCAGACCAGCGATGAGCATCTGAAGCGTTGCATGGAGAGCGGAATGGATGGCGTCCTGCGCAAACCGTTGATACTCAAGGAACTCGCGGCGATGATCGATCTGTGGTGCGCGCCTGCCGACCTTCTCGTGTCGGAGCCGTCGAACGATTCGTACGGAGACGACGTCATGGCCGGCCGGTGCCTCGTCGAGCTGTTCAGGAAGACTTGCGACGAGGATATCCGCACGGCGCGCGAAGCGCTCGAACGGGACGACTTCCCGGCGGCGAAGGCGTCTGTCCATCGAATCAAAGGGGCGGCGCAAAGCCTGGGATTCGGATCGGTCGCGGAGCTCGCGCAATCGCTCGAAGACACGCTCGCGAACGCGAACAATTCGACCGACCATCGGGTGGCGAGCGAAAAAGCGATTCGCCTGCAGCGGCAGCTCACGGCGATCGACGCCGCCCGGCCGTCGGCCCAGCCGCCGGCACACGGGATGCGCTGCACATACGACCAGCCGCGATGCTTGCCGGCCGGAATGACCGGGCCGGCGGAAACAGCCGACGCAGCGACGCCGGCAAGTAGGCAGCCCGACACGCGCGCATGAGCATGCCGCCAGCCCGGACGCACGCGTCTGTCGGTCGCGATGCGCGCCGGCCGTCGCCCCGTCGATCGCGACTTCGCCGGCGCGCGCGCAAGCTTACTCGCCGTGACGGCCGACGTCGGCCAACGCGCCGTCCGCGCGCTCGAGGCTGACGAGATCCCGTTTCAATTTAAACAACTCCACGTCGCTCAATATGCCCAGCTTCCGGTAGGCGCTCATCTTCTGAGTACTGATCGTCTTGTTGCTGCGATTGAGCTTCGCGGCGATTTTGCCGACCTCGCACCCTTCCATGACGAGGCGCAGCACTTCCAGTTCGCGTGGCGTCAACACGGACGCGAGGTTCGTCGGCATCCCGCCGTCCTTGCCTCGCTCCCTCGAAGCGGACACGATCATGTCGTCTCGATCCGACAGCGACGGATGAACATACGACTCACCGGCCGCGACCCGCCGAATGGCGGATACGAGTTCGACCAGCGGACGCTCCTTGCCGATGTAGCCGTTTGCGCCGGCCATGATCGCCAGCTTGACGAGAGAAGGCTGATGATGCGCGGACACCACCAGAAGCCGGGAAGTGGGAAATTTGATGCGCAGGCGCCGGATCAGGCTGACGCCGTCGACGTCCTTTGGACCGAGCACGTAGTCGATCAGGACGACGTAATCGACGTACTCGAGCTCTGCGGATTTTCGTACCAGATAGTCTAAAAGCTCACGCGAATTGTCGAACATCGCGAGTACCGTGATGTCGCTCTCCCGATTCAAATGATGAGCCAGGCCTCGCAACACGACTTCATGGTCGTCGAGCAAGACGATTCCGAGCTGTGTCCCATATTTCGGCACATGTATCTTTCGTGTAACCACGCTATCCCGACCTCGATGTAATGTGCGACAACTGTTGCATATTATGACACAATAATTTAATAAATCATTTAATTGCAACAATCCACTATTCGTGGCCCGCGAGGCTATCGCACAATCAGCGCCGGCGCGATTTGCCGCGTACACATTTTTTTATTTGCAATGCTCGATCTCAATAAAGCCGCACATAAAATGCTGCTTTGTTTTCCGTAAATCCTTTTCTATTTCGCGCATCGCAATCGTATATCCATCAATGTCCGAAGCAGGTGGCACACGACAGCGCATCGCCCGCGCGCCCGCTTATCAAATCGCGCCGTTCGTCGCCGATTCGCCTTGAGAGCGAAACCATTCTGTCAGTCGCACCGCCATGGGATTCGAAACGCGAGCGTCGCGACGCTCCGACGGAAGTCGCGTACGCACCGTGATGTTCGGCCATGTTCTTTTGACTTTGACTTTCGATTTTCGACCTTCTCTTCCGCCATCGATTTTTTATTTTCTATCTTTGGCATGCGGCGTCCAATCGCCGGTGGGCGAACGCGACAATTACACGCATGGGCCGCCGCTCAGCACGGACGGCGCGTCGCAAGACGTGCCCCGCACGTCTCGAATAGACGCGCGTCGGGCGCCGTCACAGCCGCAGCCGTCTCACCGGCTCTGTCAGGTTGGCGGAAGGCCACGGTAGAACGAAATGATGACGAAGACGAAATCGCTTTATCACGGCCACCGTTTCCCTGCTGTCGTCATCAACTGCGTCGTTCGCTGGTATTCCCGATTCAGCCCGAGCCTACGAGATATCGAGGAGTTGTTGCTCGAGCGAGATGTCGTGGTCACGGGCGAAACGATCCATTGCCGGTGCGACAAATTCAGCGCTGCATTCGCCCAATGCGCCAAAGCAGCACGACGCAAGCCAGGCACCACCTGGCATCTGGACGAGACGTCCGTGACGCTGCGCGGCGAGCCGTATCTGTCGTGGCGTGCAGTCGACGAGCCTGGCGCCGGACTCGGCGTGCTGGTGCAAAAGCGAGCGGATCTTCCGGTTTCCGCCTGCCAAGCCGCCGAGCTATGGCGTCGCGACTCAAGGTGAGGTCAGCGCCATGGAGGCAGAGCGGCCCAACGTTCTACGGCGTTTATTGGCCCGTCAACGCTGGACGTGCCGACGCGGACCGCTTACATGACGTGATCCGCTTCGGCTATGCGAAATGACAGGTGCAAACTGGAGACGTTGGGCTAGTGCCGCCGCATTCCGCCAGCGCCGCTCATTCCGCCGAACCGATGGACTCCGCCGAACCCGCGGGCCCCACCGACAGGGAATGGACCACGGTGAAAGCCTGTTCCCATTGGCATACCAAAGCGGCGATGATCCATCTGATTGAAGTGACCGAAGTGATCAAAGCGATGGAAATGACGGAAGTGATGGAAACGGTCGACAAAGATGAAGCTCACGCCCGCGCCGATGAAAAGCGGCGGCCCCCAATACCAGGGGTCGGGGTACGGGTAGGCCGCGAGCGGATACCACAGAACGCTACCATCGGGACTTTGCACGATCTGCCATGTTCCGTCACTTTGCAGGCACGCACGCCCCACGACCTGCTGCACCGTGCCGTCGATATCCGCCTGCCCGAGGACCGCACGGCAATTGGTGCCGTAGGCCGGCAGATCGTCATACATTTGAGCAAAGGCAGACGCGGAAAAGCCAAGATCGACGAGTCCCATCCCGAAACGAAGCAAGTTGCGCATGATCGGCTCCTGCATTGACCCCGACCACTTGACACACGACGTCACTGGCAAACTCGGCACATTGGTTTGTTTGCGCCGATTCACGACGCCGCGGTAGCGGTTTGCCGCTTGGTACAGAGTCGCCTGATGAGTAAACGACGCGACACGCCGGGCTATCCCAGGGATACGGCTACAAATGGCGACGCGGCTCCGTTACCGTGTCGGGCCGACCACCTTTGTTATCGGAGGGCCATGACGCGCAGCATCGGCCGCCCGCGAACATTCTTCAGTGGGAAGAACGACTGATGTGTTGCCGAGTCGACCCCGACAATATGCGCGTTGGGTCCGAGATGCCCTTCGCCTATTTTTTCGACCCTGGCGCCGCTCACGCGGAATATCGAAACCGTACCTGTTTCACCCCCGATATAAAGTATGCCCGGTGTCGGGTCTAGCGCCAGTACGTCCGGCTCGGCCCCGGTATTGAACGATTGGCCAACCTGCTTCGAGCGCATATCAAAGACAATCAGCTTGTCGTTGCCCTCGCACGCGATAAAGGCGAGACAATTGCGCGGATCGACAACAGGCCGTAATTGCCTTTGACACCCAGCAGATCGAAGCGGCCCACGACACGATCCGTCGTCGGGTCGATTTCGACAACCTGACGTCGCGTCTGGACGTTCACGAAGATATGACGGGAGACCGATTCGTATTGCGAATTGCCGGCCTCGCCTTCGAGCGGAATCGTTGCGATGCGTCGGTTGGTCCGAACGTCGATGACGGTTTCCGTTTCCCCGTATTCATCGGATATCCGCGCCCAATCTTTCGAAGGTACCCGGACCGGTGGCCGACATGTTTGTCTGGCGTGTCATTTTCGCCTCCCGGCAATGCGACGAGTCAACGATGGAGGAACGGGTACGCCACCAGTCCGACGAGTGCCGCTGCGATCACGATCACCGGCTCCTGCAGTTTCTTGAAGCGCCAAAGCAGAACGACGGTCACAACGGCGAGGATGGCAGTCGGGACATCGACGATCGAACGCTTCGCGATCACGAGAACCGAGCCCGAGATCGCGCCGACGGCCGCCGCGGTGATGCCGTCGACGAACGCCTTGACACCGGGACGGTGTCCGTACTTCTTGACGTAAGGCGCCGGGATGACGGTGAACAGATAGCACGGCAGGAACGTGCCGAGCGCGGCGATGCACGCGCCGGGCAAACCCGCCACCAGGTACCCGATGAAGCCGACGGTAATCACGACCGGACCCGGCGTGATCATCGCGACCGCGACCGCGTCGACGAATTGCTTGTCGTTGAGCCAGTGATGCTCGGTGACGACACCGCCATACAGGAACGGCACGATTGCGAGTCCCGACCCGAACACGAACGCGCCGGCCTTCGCGAAGAACACGCCGATCTGTCCGAGCAGCGGAAGATTGACACCGCTCAGCAGGCCGCTTGCGGCGGGCAGGTTCGCGCCGACAAGCGCATGCAAGCCGCTCTTGTGCAGCCAATTGGGCGGAGCGCGCCGAAGCCAGCCGATCAGCCCGGCGACGATGAAGAGCCACGCGATTTCCGATTCCGTGATGAAGGTCACGGCGGCGAGTGTCAGGAAAATGGCCCAGAGCAGCTTGTCATGGCCGACGGTTTTCGTCGTGAGCTTGTACGCGCTCGTCGCGATGATGCCGACCACCGCGGCCCCGACGCCGTAGAAGACCGCCTGCATCCACGACAGCCCCCCGAATTGCGCATACGCGAAGCCGAGCGCGAGCACCATCAGAAACGACGGCAACACGAACGCGAACCCGACGAGAGTTGCACCGATGACACGGTAATGGACGTAACCGAGATAGATCGCGAGCTGGGCAGCCATCGGTCCGGGGGCGAGCTGGGCCAGCGTGAGCCCTTCCTTGTAGTCCGCCTCGGTGATCCAGCCGCGTCGTTCGACGAGATCCCGGCGCATATAACCTGCAAGCGCAACCGGTCCGCCAAAGCCGAACGTGCCAAGACGCAGCACGTATCCGACCAGCTGGCCCAATGAGTAGGTCGGCGCAGTCGCCGTCACGGTGGTCATGAGCGCTCCGAGGCCTCGTTCTTCCCATTCGAGGCGAAATACGCGTAAAGCGAGTCGAGCACCGAGCCCATCTGCTCCAGTAAGTGATCGTCGTTCTCGACACGTCGGCGAGTGCCGGCCACGACTGCCTCGAATCCGACCGTCTCGGGCAACGCAGGACCGCCGACGTCGAGCGCATGCACAATCTCGCCGAGTCGCAGCAACGCAGGATCCTTGTCGAGCCCGAAGCTCGCTAGCAGTACCTCGAACGTCACACGCTCGCCGACATGGGTAAACGTGGCGCCGTCGAAATCGAATCCCAGCGCGTGAGGCGGGCAATCCGTCGGCGACGCGAGCCAGACGAAGCGGGCTCGTGCGTCGATGAAACGGCGAATCAGCCATGCACTGGCGACGCGATCGACCCACATGCGCTGACGCGTCGCCCAGATGCGCCCTTGATACTCGTCGATAGAAAGCAGACGGATTGCGCAATCCGCTGCGTGCGGCTCGCCCGGTGACAGCACAGTGTCGACCAGCGCGATGAAGTCCTGCCAGGCGACTTCCGCACGGGTTGCCGAGTCGCCCGGGAAGTAGTCGATCGCCCGGACGGCCTCGTAGTCTTTTTGCAGGCGGCGCAGCAGTCGAGCCAGTTCGGCGGCCGATTGCCCTGAAAGTGTTTTGCGGGCATCCGAAAGGCCTCGTGCGAAGGTGGCGTAGTCCTCATCGCGATCGAAAAGCGCTCGGAATTCCCGCTCTTGCGACGCGTCGAGGCTCGGCGCGCGCAACAGGTAGGCGGTGCCGCCGCTTTCGGCGATCGCACCCGCGAGTTCGCGCAGCATGCACTCAGTTCTTCTGTATACGGCAGCAGGTAAATGCCGTCGCGCAACACCGCGCAGCCCTTTGCCTTGAGCGCGCGCCAGAACCGCATGCGGGCCGTTGCGTTCTCCGTAGGCAGGGTCAGAACAAGAAGCGACCAAGTCGAAATGTCGATCATGTAGTTAATACTACTCACACGTAACGACATCTACAAGTTTGTCATCGCGAACCTGCCTCATGGCGTCGCGATCGTCGCGTGCGGCGTGTCCCCGTATTCGACCCGACCCGCCAAACGCTTCACGGTGCAACGACAAGTGCCGTGTGCATGCCCGCCGCATAGTGTCCCGGCCTGTTGCAGATCAGGGCGTAGCGGCCGGGCGCGAGCTTGAATGACATCCGTTTGCTCTTACCCGGTGCGATATCCTCGACTTCCCCGATCTTTCTCAGCTTCTGCTCGAGCACCTGCCCCTTGCTAACGGGCAGCGCGTCATCGGCAAGATCCGTCTTCAGCACGACGAGTTCGTGCTCCATGTTGTTGGTCGCGGAATTTTTGACGTCAAGTGTGACGCGTCCCGCCTTTACGTTGTGTGTGTCGAGTTGGATCGAGCCCGACTGCAACGTTGCCTTGATGGTGTGTTGTGCGCAGGCGGCATTCGAAATCGCGCCGAGCGCGGCGACATTGGCGAAAATGACGATTCGGTAAGCGACACGCATGGCTGCCTCCTTTGCATCGAGACGCCGCAGTTGCCAAGAGCCGAGCGATTGCCATGTGCCGATTCATCGAGCGCGCAAACACGCCTGCCTGAGCAAAGGCATGAACACTTCCTGCAGCGAACGGTACGTGCAGTAAACGCCTGCGCGAGTGACTTATTCCCGGATCGATTCGGAGAACAGGGAGGGCGGATCGCGGCGCGTCTCACGGCTGGGATATCGCGGCGCCCCAAACGGCTTGCGCCTCGTTCCGGCATCTTCGGCAAGTGGCCGCGTGCCCGCCGGAATCATCTCGGCGTTCCCGTCGCCGGCCGCACATCGAACATCATCGCCGTTGCGCGACGGCCGAGGACGGATGAAGGCCGGCGATTGAATTTCGACAATCACGATTTAAAGCGCAATTAATCCATATTTTCCAAATTACACATATTGGATCTTTAAATTAGAATTCGACAATATAGAGATTATTAAACGACATACCTCACCAATCTAACATCGTATTAGATCGAAAAAATTCAGGCATTAACAGTTATCGAAAGTAAAAACAACATTTCAAATCGCTTCAAGCATCCCTGGACCGGAATCGCAAGGCGACTTCAGCCAAAGTGCTCCAGGAGATTCGCGAACGCGTGGCAGAATTCGGCTTTACGCCTCAAGAAGTATTTTCTTCGAAGAAGAAGCGCGAGCCCGAGTGCTACGACCCGGTTAGCGGCTCGACGTGGACCGTGCTCGGGTGAGAACCGGCATGGATACGCTGAAAAGACAGGAAGGTCTTCGAATTGTCGAGCCACCAGGACAACGACAATTTTGGATGAAATCGCAGCACCGAACCGCCGTGCCACCACACGTGATGGCCGGGACTGAGGCACGATTGCGTCCCTCGACGAATTTGGCTGGAACCGCGCGCTGATCCGGCAGCTGCCCCCGGGCAGTTCAACAACCGCCCAAACCGAGCGTCAGTCAGCATTGCAGCCGCCGAAAAGAGAGACGCGCACCGATGCGTGACGAGGGGGCGGAAACCGCCCTCCGGTTGAGCGGGTGCCCGGTCGTATTGCTGCGCGCGCACGGCTCGCAGCAAAAAGCACGCAATGGCAGTTCCAGGCTGGCGCCGGCGCATTAAACGATACGTGTCCGACAGCGCTTCGCCTACCCGAACTGCGCATTTTGCGTCGCGACCGCAAGTTCCGCGTCCAGTTGTGCTAAGCAGGACGCCTGCCGCATGAGGATATCGTGACGAGCGGAACGATCCGGCGCCACGGCGAAGCGGCAATCAATGCGCCGCCGCCTGCGCCCTGACCGGAACCTCGGACGGCACACCGGCCGCCATGAGACCTGTTTCATACGCAAAGCGGAACAGGCTCGCATCGCGTTCGATGCCGAGCTTTCGCATCGCATTCATCTTTTGCGTGCTGACCGCTTGCTTGCTGCGATGAAGATAGGCAGCAATTTCGTTGACGGAAAGTCCGGATACGTAAAGACGAACGATCTCCAATTCCCGGGCTGAGAGTTGCCGCTCGATCGACAGCGCTTGCCCGTCATCAGCCATCCGCGACGATACGAATGCATCGACGTCCGCCGGAATGTACGTTGCTCCCGCGTAGACAGCCTGGACCGACGCAATCAGGTTGTCGATATGGTCCATTTTGTTCACGACTGCACGCACGCCCAGCCGTGCCATCGATGCGATGAGCGCGGGATTGTCGATCGCCGTGAACACGATGATCTTCAAATCGGGGTAATGCCGCCTCAAGAACGAAATCAGCCCAAGGCCGTCGCCGTGGCTGCCGCCAGGCATGGCGTAATCGGTAATCAGGATATCGCATGGCTCGCACGCGAGCAGATCGACCAGTTCAGTCGAATTGCTTGCGGTGCCTGCGACTCTGATCGCACTGGATCCGCTCAGCGCATGCTCTATTCCGGCTATCAGTGCGGGATGATCGTCAGCAACAATCAAATCGATTTTCATTTCACCCCCAGGTTTGTATCAACGTCATATAGACTACACGCTCCATTCGCCCCAAAATTAATCCATCAGCAGTCCAGGACAAATATGGCTTATATAACGTGGATCTCCAACTTTTGCCGCTTGAAAAGCAATGTAACGCGCGGCAACCGATCTGCGCTCACCGCTTCATTACGAGTTCAATAATTTTATGGCGTTTTATAATTTTTAATTCACGCCAACGTGAATCTAGCGGCCCAGTACATATTTGTTTACATTATAAACACAAAACACCTCAGAATTTCATTACAAAACAATAATTAACAATTGCTGTCTCCCACGTGAGTTTTACCTGCCTTGCCGAACTTATTAAGCACGATGTGGTGCCGTGCAAGAGCAGTCGAATTGACCGATCGTCCTGCTGCACTATGCACAAAGACGCGCACGGCCGCGGGCCACTTTCGAGCCGCATCCCGATACGGTCCGTCTGGTTCATGTATTGACGCATCCATTCGGAAATTGCTCGACGGAAATCATGCTCAGAAATCGACCCTCTTTAGCGCGGGTCATACAGTGATGAAGGGCCACATGTGAATTCCTATCAGAGCGTGGCGATTGGACGGTCGATTCTGGCACGCCTTCGAAGCACTCTTCCGATTTACGGGACTCGTGATCGTGAGTTAACTACGGCATCCACGCCCGAATTAAGCGACGGAATCGCAAAGTGAGCGATGTTCGAAGATACGACACTCTCGCGCGTGTGTGTTGCCCTGCCTATCGCTTCCTTCTTGCAACGCCTGTGCAACAAGCATCCGGACGACAATCCCGGAGGGCGAGCACTGCAATGCCAAACCGACGAAAACAACGGTCACGCCGCATGGCGGCCGCCGCCGCGATCCTCCTCGCTCGCTCTGCACTCCGTACAGTCGTCTCGGCAGCATTCCTGCGCTTGACGCCAGACTGCTGACCGAGCCCCCGTTATACGCTGGCTCGCTGCCTCGAATGCCAGGTCGTCGTGACCAACGCCACCGGGCCATCTGACGTACGGACTGCGCCCGGAAGGATTCTTCGCTGTGTCGCGCCAGCGGGTTAGGACGAGTTCTACCCAAAACAGGACCTGTCCTAGTGTTAGGACCTACCTCGTTGATTAGTATCTCAGCCACGGATTTCCGTAACAACCGTTTGGTTTACCGGGAATATGCCGGCCCTAAGGCCATTTTTACTGAGGAACTCGAATCCATGAAGTTGAAAACCTCTCTTCTCGCGCTGTCCATCGCAATGCTCGGTACGACGGCGGCTCATGCTGCAGCACCGGCTCAAGATCTCATCGTCAAGGGCACGATTGATGTGCCTGCCTGTACCGTCGTTGCCGCCGACAACGGTGTGTACGACTACGGGAAAATCTCGCCGACGCTGATCAAGAGCGGCACGACGACTACGCCGCTTACCAAGATGGAAAAGGCATGGACTGTGAGTTGCGATGCCGAAACGTATATGAGCTTCAAAGTGACGGACAATCGCAGCGATTCGGCGAGCTCCGGAGACAACACCGCATTTGGTCTGGGTAAGGTCAACGAGACCGGCAAATTGGGCTACTACTCGGTGACGATGCAAGATGCGCAGGTCGACGGCAAAAAGGCACAAGTGTATGCAACGCAGAACGCGGCTCTCACTGGTACGGGAGTTATCGCCTTGTCTCAAAAACTGAATAAACTCCCCAACTATACGCACGGGTGGGCAAACGAGAGCGCAAAAACGCAGATGGCCGGAAAGAATTTTACCGCGAACATGGTAGTCGAAGCGGTTCTCGGCGGGACCGAAACGATGGGCGGTGCGCTGAAGGATGCGGTTGAGCTGGATGGCTCCGCAACGCTGACATTCGCGTTCGGTCTCTAACAGCCTCAAACTCATGTTAGGGCGCAATCGCTGCGCCCTAACGTCAATAGTGTTTCGCGGTTGATTAATACAGGCAACAACCCACCATCCTTCGACTCGCTAAAATACAAAAATTATAAAATATCAATCAATTTGAAATACATCAAATTTAATTTGAAAAAACACATTTCTATACTTGCGATTACTATTGCACAAATTTGGTCGGCGAATATTCAGGCCGGCACGTCGAACCATGATCTCATGGTCAAAGGCACGATTGATGTTCCGAGCTGCACGGTCTCCGTAATCGATAGAAACCATCTAACAAGATCGCGACACCCCTCATAATAAATTTAATTTCCGGGATGAGATCCGATCACCGATCGGTTCGATAGTCACTCGCACTCCAAAGAAAACGCTTTCTTAGCTATCTCATAATTGGCCAGCATCAGCAGCGGCATAAATCAAGCGAACTAGTACTTGTCCTACTGGATAACAGAACTCGTCCTACTCCTTGCTCGACGCACAAAATATAACATCCTACATATCGAGTAAACGGAAAAAACCACCGCTCGCCAGCCTTCCCCGTCATTAACACCTTAATACCATTCCGCTTATGTTATCTTTCCTTTCTTTACGCCCTTTCCATGCCAAATCACTCCTGGCTTCGATTTTCACCGCGCTTAGCCTGCAATCCCACGCAGCCACCTTTACGCTGGAAAATCCAACCATCATCTTCAATGAATCGGATCAACGCGTCGCATTCAACGTCAAAAACGACGGGGAAAGCCCCATGCTACTCGTCAGCAAGCTCGAAGATCTCGGCGAAGACAAGCTCAGTCAACGCATCCTGATTGCGCCGCCAATCGCGCGCATCGATCCCGGCCAAAGCCAGCAGATCAACTTTTCGCTCAAGAAAGGAGCGAAGCTCGAGAACGAGTATTTGCTCAAGGCATCGTTCGAAGGGGTATCACAAACTGGCCGCGGCTCGCTTGTAATGCCGGTACGCCAGGAAATCGGCTTTTTGGTTCAGGCCGGTGCGGTTCCCGTTTCCAAAACCCCTTGGGATAACTTGATGCTCAGCATCGCAAATCGGCAATTGACGCTCAGCAATCCGAGCGCACACGTGATCCGGCTCGCGCCGAGCGTCAAGCTGCTGCCCGCGAACAAGATGGTCGCGCTCCCTCATGCCTATCTGATGCCTGGCGAGTCTCTAACTGTTGAAATCGGCGATGTCGCCGAGAAAATCGAGATCGTGCCACTCAGCCGCTACGGCCTCGTGTTGCCTGCAGTCACGATGCCGATCCAGCATTAATTTGGCGGAGCGGCAGTCGGCGACATCACGCCGCCGACTTCAACCAGTCAGTTCTCGTCGCTCGCCGCAGTCCGCGGCATTCGCACCACCGGGCAATTTCGCCCCGCGACGCGACGATCATTCACGTTAATGGCCACCCGCGCGCGCTCGCTGCCGGGCGAACACCCTTGTTCGGGCGATGCCGGCTATTGATCCGGCTCCGTTTCGTCGCCAGGCACGCGGCCTATCTGTCGATGCGGGTCCACGCCATTTCCGTCCGACGCACACAGCCAGTTGCGCCTTTCACCTATAGAGGGCTTGCGAATCAACGCGGCCCGCTTCCCTCGCGAATTCAAACAGCACCGCTGCCGGGAGATACGCTGTGCACGCAAGACGGTTGATCCTGTCGCTTAGCTTGCTCCTCTGCATCGCATGGGGAAGCAACGACGCGCTCGCCGTCTCGTCGCCTTCGTCCAGCGCGGCGGTTGAATTCGACAGTCAAACGCTGATCGCACGAGGCTATTCCGCCGACATTGCAAAATTCTTCAGCGGCGATTCGCGCTTTCTCCCCGGCAAGCAGGAAGTCACGATTGCACTCAACGCCAATCAGACTTACACGACGAACGTTCAATTTGATGGCGACGGCGATCCGTGCTTCGACGCCGCACTGTTGGACACGCTGCGATTGCACAAACCGTCCGATCTGGCCGGTTGCGTCGACCCCGAGCAAATGTGGCCGGAATTTCAAATGAAACTCCATCCGGGGCAGTTCCGAATCGACATGACCGTACCGGAGGAAGCACTCGATCCGAAGCGACGCGACAACGGATTGCACTCGGGCGGCGAGGCGGTGTTACTGAATTACGATGTCTTCGCGCAGCGCTTCGATACCCAGTTCGGCAGCAGCCATTATTTTCAGGCGCGACTTGAGCCCGGCTTCAATATCGGAAACTGGTCTTTCCGCAACCGTGGAGCACTGTCGAATTCCGATAATGGTTTCTCATATCAACTGCAAGATACCTACCTCGCACGCCCGATCGACGCGTGGGGCGCCGTCATGCAGATCGGTCAGTTCACTTCCGCAGGCGAAAATCTGGGCGGCCTGCCGATGCTCGGCTTTCAAATCGGATCGGATAGCCTGCAAAGCGGCGGGCAACTGACCATTCCTATTCAGGGCATCGCAGAAAGCAACGCGACCGTCGAGGTGCATCAGCGCGGCCGTGTCGTTTATCGCACAATCGTTCCGCCCGGGCCGTTCATGCTGTCCGACATTGGCAACGTCTCGCCGAACGCCGAACTCCAGATCGAAATCACGGAGCAGGATGGCCGCAAGCGACGCTTCGAGATGCCGGTCGGCATGAGCTATGCCAACGCGAAGCAGCCAATGACCTGGCAAGCCGCCATCGGCCGCTATCAGGACGCGGGCCATTCCGACGAAAGGCGCACGCCCGCATTCTTCGCCACGGGCGAAGTCTCTTTCTCGCCGTTCAGCAATCTTCGCGTGTCCACCGCCGCACTTGCCGCGTCCGGCTATCTGCATGCGAGCGCCCAGGGAACTCTTTCGACGGAATTCGGCGCATGGATTGCAAGTGGGATGCGCTATTCGCGCGCTGCGGGCGCGGGTCAAGGGTATCAATTCGAGGTGCAAGGCGCGACCCGGATCGGGGAAAATTTGTTTGCATCCGCTTCCTGGCTTACGCGTTCGAGTCGCTACGCCACACCCGATGTCGCGCTCGGAACATATTACGACGCGACCGGAACGGGCCAAACCAAGCATTCGGCGAACGCGTCGGTAAACTGGGCGCATCCTCGCTGGGGCAGTTTTACGTATGGACTTTCGTACAACAGTTTCTTTGGATCTTCGAGCACCTTGTCTCACACGCTGAGCATCGGCCGCAAGATAGGTCGCGCGAACGTCAGCCTTGCTGCACAAATCAGCCCCAGAGGCGGCAGCAGCGTCTACGCCAACGTCTCAATCCCGCTTGGCGGCGGTTCCTTGAGCGCACGAAGCGCCCGGTCGCAGCGCGGCGATCTCACGTTCGGCACGTCCTACAACAATCGGCTGGGACGAAACGGATCGTATTCCATTGGCGTATCGGGCAGCAAGAACGGCCAAACCGCGAACGCATCCTTCAGCATGAAGACCGGTCTCGCTCAGATCGGCGCCGGCGTAGCTCAGAGTACGACCAATTCACGATCCACTTACGTGTCCGTAAGTGGAGGCGTCGTATACGCCAACGGACTATTCGGGACAGCGTCCAGTCGAATCGGAGACACGTTCGCCGTCGTATCGGTTGCAAACCAAAAGGGGCTGCGAATCAGCGCTCCCGGCGGCACGTCCATCACCAATCCGCGCGGCACCGCGGTCATTCCCTCCGTGACGCCCTACACGAAAGCCCAGCTTCGGCTCGATACGCAAAGCCTTCCCATGAATGTGCGTCTAGACACGACGACCGTAGACATCGGACTCAGGCGGGGAAGCGTGCTCACACGCACGATCAATGCAACCGAAACGCGACAACTCATGTTGACGATACGAGATTCGACGGGAGCCACCGCACCGGTCGGCACCACCGTGCTCGACGAGCAAGGCCAGTTCCTCGGCACGATCGTCGGAGACGGAAATTTCATCTTGTACGACGACGACATCGGCAAGCCGATCAGGTTGTCAGGCGTCAATCGAAGCGAGTGCCGCGTTGCTTATGAAGCGCCCGAGCTATTCGATTCGGATCAACCTTATGAAGAGGCAGAAGGGACATGCGGGTGATCCAGCAATCATCCGCGGCCGACCTCGCATCGTACGTCACGCGACCCACCGCAGTGATCCACATCCAAATTACGTGCTCTTTTTGTTTCACATTTCCTTTCTAG